>PMJR01000106.1 GCA_003158475.1 Ignavibacteriota bacterium
GTGAGCTTCCCCTTTCTGTGCTGGTCCTCGATCCGTTCCGGTCCCCCTCCAAGCATGGCCTTCTCGCGAAGCCCGCGCAGATACTCGATGGAATTTCTCGGCATAAACGCCCCCTGCATTCGATTGTGTGTTCAGCGCTTCGGCTTCAGAAAACCTGCAGCGACAAGCTTGCTCCGTTCCCAGTAGACCTGACCGACCACGCCTCCCAGCACAAAGAGGACGCTCGAGAGATAGATCCAGATAAGCAGGACCAGGAGAAAGGCATAGGGACCGTAGATCCTGCCGATGATCGACCAGTCAGAAATATACATGGCGAAAAGCCTCCCGCCGATGATCCAGAGGACGGTCGTTGTCAGTGTCGAGATCGCCGCCGCCGTATGCGGCGGACGAACGTCGGTGATGAACCGGTAGACGATGTAGAACATCACCCCGGTGAGGACCACGATGGTGAATGTCGGGATCGCCCGGGTATATCCCGCGTCGACGAGCGATTTGAGCGCCGGGACATCCATGGCCAGAGGCCTGAGGAGCGTGTATGTCCAGATCGCGAAGTTCGTGGCGATAAACAGGATGAACGCAAGAGTCAGGAAGCCGATATCATGGGCGAGGCTGGAGAGGAGGCCCCGGGTCCGTTTCAGTTCGTAGATCCTGTGAAGCACGGTCCTGACGGCGTCGAATAACGACGTGACGGTCCAGAGGAGCACGACAACCCCTACCATGCCGATGGAGCGGCGATAGGCGATGATCTCGGACACCACGGCCCTGATGGACGCCTTGATCTCCTCTGCATACGGCTGCTGGGGGAAGAGGGCTTCGAGAAAATCGTTCATCTGGTCGATTCCTGCATCCGAGTTCAAAAGCGTCCCCGCGAGAGCCGCCGAGAGGAACAGCATGGGGAGGAGAGTGAGTATGCCGTTAAATGCCAGTCCCGAGGCAAGGAAGAGGATATCGTCCTCCTTCAGCTTTCGCCAGATCAGGCGTGCGTAGAAGAAAAAGCTCCCGATCTGTCTGACCGTGACCTGCGCGGCGCGGATGACCAGTTCAAAAATCATGCGGACGCGTGGTCATTGCGGACGGAGGTTGGCATATTTCAGCATGAGGTTTTTCCGCCCGACACTCTCGAAATCCACAACCGCGCGGGCGTTATCACCGCTTCCGTCGACTTCGAGAATCCGCCCGTTGCCGAAAGATTCATGAACAACGCGCGAGCCTACCTTTGCATGGAACGCATCCTGCGATTCGTTCTCGTACGCGGGGGTGACGTCGGAGAAGTACTTCTCAGAATCGTCCGGAGCCTTTTTTTGCCGGCGCATCACGGGGACGCCGGGTGCAGGAGCGCCAGGCCGGCGGTACGGACTTGACCGGGGCCTGTTCCCCCCTTCCGGGAGGAGGAGCGCCACGTCGATCTCATCAAGGAAACGGGACCTTGACGAATGGGAGAGCTCGCCGAACCGGTACCGGGTGACGGCCCAGGAGAGATAGAGTTTCTGTTTTGCCCGCGTGACGCCGACGTACATCAGGCGTCTTTCTTCCTCAAGCTCCTTCCGGTCGCTATCGGCTCCCCCCAGGGGAAAAAGTCCCTCTTCCAGTCCGGTGATGAACACCACCGGAAATTCCAGCCCTTTGGCGGCATGGAGCGTCATGAGCGTGACGGCGTTGTGTCCGAATTCGGCAGTGTCCACGTCCGAGACGAGGGACACCTCGGCCAGGAAATCCTCCAGCTTCGCCTCCTGATTCGACTCCGGCTGCTTCTCACTGAATTCCGTCAGCGCCGAGACGAGCTCCTGTATGTTTTCCCTCCGGTTGAGCGACTCCGTGGTGTTTTCCTCCTTCAGATCCTGGAGGACGCCGATCTCGTCGACGAGCGCGCGTGCCAGTTCCCCCACGGAGATCTCCTCTCTAAGGCGGATGTACCTCGTGAGAAGGCCGTGGAACTGCCGCACCGCTTTCAGCGTCCGGTCTGCTATCACACCTTCCAACTCCTTGGAAAGGAGGAATTCCATCAGGGGGACCCGGTGCCCGTCGGCGAGCGTCCGGATCTTCCCGATCGTGGTATCGCCTATGCCCCTTGCCGGGACATTGATGACCCGGAGAAGGCTCTCCGTATCCGCCGGATTGGCGATGACGCTCAAATAGGAGAGAATGTCCTTTATTTCCTTCCTCTTGTAGAATGCCACTCCTCCGACGATGATATACGGAATCCCGCTCCGCCGCAGGGCGTCTTCGATCGAACGGGACTGGGCATTGGTCCGGTACAGGACGGCGAAATCCTTGAGGTCGAGTTTCCGGCGGAGGGATTCTTCCTGGACTCCTGAGACGACCTTAAAGCCTTCGTCCCTATCGTCCTCGCATGTCCGGAGCGTGATCAGATCTCCGGCCTCGTTGGAGGTCCAGAGTTTCTTCGGAATCTGGTCGATGTTGTGGCGTATGATCCCGTCCGCGGCGGCGAGTATCGTGCGCGTGGAACGGTAGTTCTCCTCAAGCCGGAACACTTTGCAGTCGGGGTAGTCCTTTTCGAAATCGAGTATGTTCCTTATGTCGGCACCCCGGAACGCGTAGATGCTCTGCGCATCGTCCCCCACGACACAGATGTTGCGATAATGCCCCGCAAGCTCCTGCAGAAGGCGGTACTGGACCCGGTTGGTGTCCTGGTACTCGTCGACCACGATATACTTGAACCTGTACTGGTACCGCTCGAGTATATCCTTGTGGTGCGCGAAGAGATCCAGCGGCTTAAGCAGAAGGTCGTCGAAGTCCATGGCATTCGACCTTTTCAGACGGCGCTCGTATTCCTGATAGATGAGCGCGGTCTTCTCCGCCATGGGATCGGGACTCTTTTCCCTGTACGCCTTCGGGGAGACCATGGAGTTTTTGGCCAGGCTGATACGCGACCGCACTCCCCGGGGGCTGAACTGCTGGCCGGGGATCCCGAGCGAGTCCATGATCGAACGGATGAGCGAGAGCGAATCATCGGAGTCGTAGATCGTAAAGTTCCGCTGGAACCCGATCCGCTCCGCTTCGAAGCGGAGCAGCCGTGCGCACATGGAGTGGAAAGTCCCCATCCAGATCCCGCGGCTCCCTTCTCCCACGAGTCCGGCGATCCTCTCCTTCATCTCCCCGGCCGCTTTGTTCGTGAATGTGAGCGCAAGGATTGACCCGGGCGGGACACCCAAGTCGATGAGATGGGCGGCTCGATAGGTCAGGACGCGCGTCTTGCCGCTCCCGGCCCCTGCAACGATAAGGACCGGACCGTCGACGGCGCTGACCGCATCACGCTGGACCGGATTGAGTTCCTCGAGGAATGACATCCCAAAAGTATAACCAAAAAGGGGGCGGAAGGCAAGAAACCGCGGGGCTGGTGCTGGTCTCGCGTGCGACCAGCGGGATCAACGATCGCGTCGTGCTTTGGCGTGATTGTTAACCCCGCCGAAAAGCGGCGGGACTACAATGTTAGATCAGGAGTGAACCTTCGGCCTTGAGCAGGAACTCTTTCGTCTTGAGTCCGCATGAGTAGCCGACGAGAGAGCCGTCTGTTCCGAGGACGCGGTGGCACGGAACGATGATCGGCACCGGGTTGGCGGCGTTCGCGCGACCTATCGCCTGGAATCCTTTGCTTGTGCCGAGACGTTTGGCGAGCTGTTTGTAGCTGATCGTTGTCCCATACGGAATCTTGGCCACCTCTTTCCATACGCGCGTCTGGAACGGTGTTCCGATAAGATCGATGCTGCAGGTGAACTTCGCCAGCTTGCCGGAGAAATACCTGTTGAGCTGGTCCATCGCCTCCCTGTTGCGCGAACGGTTGTCCACAACCTGGTTGTCGGCAAAGTTCTCGCGCAGCCACCGGAGAAAATCCCTCTTCGTCTGGCGCGGGATGCTTACCTTGCACACGCCCTTGTCGGTCGATGCAACGTAAATCAGCCCGACTTTGGATTCAAATGAGGTGCAGTACACCATGGTAAGAGAAAATGAATTTCGCAGCGTGAGAGCAGGTATAACTCCCTGAGAAGCGAAACGGGGGTAGCCTGAGTATAAATAATTGAGTTTTGAAAGGCAAGTAAAATCAGAAGAAGGCGCGCACCTCCGCCCTCGCCGTGTGAACCGGCGGGGANNAACCCTACTCTCCAGATCCACGTCTTCCCCGCCACCCTGCCTCCGGTCAATTCGTACGGATATGAATCAAGTGTTCGCCCGAGGCGTTCCTCCTCACGGGATCCTTCCACCCTTGCCTGACCGGCTCCCTGGAACGCGTACACAAGCCTGACCGATTGTGCGTTCAGGGAAGCACCCAGTTCAGGCGCCTGGAACCTGTCGGTGGATTTTGCGATATCGAATTTCATGCCAAGTTCGAGGTTCTGTTCAGGACGGTAAGAGACGTCAAAAGTCACGGTATTGGAAAGGATGTCGTGGATCCTCGTCGACACCTCCTGCGATGAAACCCTGTCGATTTTGTTGACGTAATCGAGCTGATTCGATATTTCCGGGACAAGTTGCCACCGGAGCCGGAACGATTTTTCCCGTCCGTACGAATGCTCGATGCCTCCCGCGAAGTTGATGAGACCGTGAGTTTGCGAATACCGCCCCCTCATCGAGAAGAGGTTCTGCCCCTCGAAGAGAAAGAGATCCTGTGTAAAAACTTGTGAGCCAGCGAGTGTCGTCGAATCCTGGAGAAAATGGTTGAAGTTCAGAAGGTAAATCTGCTTGAGATCATGCTCGCTGCTCTTTTCGTCGATCCGGGTATATGTCTCCGTGGATATCGCGCCAAGCGCGTCACCCCAGAGCCCCTCTCCCCGCCGGATGAACTTCGCCGGCGTAAACCGGATGCGCATGCTGGTTTTTAGGTCGATGATGGGATACATCGCGTCGGTCGGGACCGTGATCGCGACATAGTCGCCATCGAACCTGGCGGGAACGAATTCGTCCGGATCCGCAATGCCGTTATGATTGAGGTCCCCCAAATAAGTGTAATTACCGGCCCCCGGAGCAACATGGACGAAAATCCGTTCCAGCTTGGACGTCCGTTCGGTGGCGACCTCATAATAAAGATTCGCGTCGATCCCCCGGTTCAGAGGAGCATACCGCGACTGGCTCCGGACCAGGACCGTCTGAATGTCGGAATTCCCGAGCTGCCGGAATTCTGCCGAGAACTTCTTCTCGCGCAATGTCACGTCGAGCGCGGTCGTGAGATTCGCGATTTCAGCCATCCTCCCCGAATAGGTCTGCGTAAACGATTCAGACTCGCGCACGAGTGCCCCCGCATTGGCGAGATCATCGTTCCTCCAGAGGTATTCGAGCGAAAAGGCGACGGGCCCGAGCCCTTTCAAAGAAAACTTCGGGCCGAACTGATCGAATGCAAGGCTCCCGTCCTTAAAGAGACTCCCGTCGGCAGGGGTGATTTCGCGCCGCTCTCCCTCGTACGAGAAGGCCGGTGTCACTTTCCAGAATGAATACGAAACTGTCCCCCGCTGCCGCAACCAGTTGCTCACGTCGTCGAGCGACAACTGTGCGGCGCTCACATGCTCTATCCCGTATGTCACAACCGGAATGTCCGGCTGCTGGAGAGAGAAATCGCCCGTGGTGCGTGTCGAGCGGAGGTCGTCTCCCCGCGTGATCCGCCCGTAGCTCCCGCCCACTGCGATTCCGGAGGCAGGGAGATAGTGAAGGTTCGCCTCCCGTATTTCCTCGTCCCCTGCCGAGAGGGAATCGACCCCCCACTTCCTCGTGAATTCGATGTCGTTTGTCCTGTCGATCGGCGTGAACAGGTTTCCGACGCGCCGCTCGTTCAACTGGATATCGAAACCGCCGATGTCCGTCCCGCCGATCGTGACGTTGCGGGGTTTGAAGGAGAGGCCGAACTTCATCGCTCCGCCCGAGGTTGTCACGCCGGGGAGATCGGAAAACCGGTTGGCGTTCAATTGGCTCGTCGCATATTCCGCGCTGACGGTCATGTTCCTGACCGGCTGGAGGTCGACGGAGAAATCCATCACCTGCTGCGCCTCGGGGAGGGGGAGATAACGGATGGGGAGATAGTCCCCCCCGCCCGCCCCCTTCCAGATGAACACCCCGACCTGCTGCCGGAAGTATTCTCCCTGACCGGTGCCGACGAACGAAAACGTCACGAGGTACCTCGCGGCCGTATCCCCGGGGGCGTACCGGTAATACGTCACGGCCCCCCTCCCCGCAATGACGGTGTCCACCCGCACGTATATCCCTCCGGAATCGACGAGGCTCACACCGGACTGTACGGCCTTGTTCCGGTCCGCTCCCGCCTGCTCGAGCACCTGTCGTGCACTGTCTGTCACGGTAAAATCGATCGGGGCGTCGGGATTGTCCGCCTCCCGCACGAATGTGAACGTGAACCGGGCCCTCCCGTCAAAAAAGGAGGACGCAGACTGTGCCGCGAAGAGAGACCGGGAATATTGCCTGTCGGTGTATTCATAGTCCACGGTGATCCGTGACGCCGACGTAATCAGTCGCCGGGGCATGAACGTCAGTTCCCCCGTGGAATAGTCGATCGTGTAGTCGTTGGTCTCCCCGCGTGTCTGTACCTCCCCGTTGACGTACACCTTTTCGGTCCCGGCAATCACGATGATGGCCCGCTCCCCGTTCTTCCCGGTAAGAAGATACGGTCCCTGAACCGCATCCAGGCCGTTGAACTGCATGGTGTTGAATTTTCCGCGGGTCACGGCCCCTGCGATCAGGACCGACTCCCCCGTTGATCCAAACCGGTAGTCCGCGGTCCCTTTCGCACCCTGCAGTTTCCTGCTGAGCCGGGAGAACTCCTGCCCGTTCAGGTCGAGGACAAAATCCCCCAGTGTCGCGGCAAGGTTCGTGCTCCGTATCTCAATGAACACCTTGTCGAATTCCTGCAGCGTCTGGGTCGTCCCTTCGGGCTGGATCGGCGTGTTATCATCGGTCAGAGATGCGGCCACATCGATGTCCGATGCGATTTTCCCCGAAACCTGCATGCGGAATCCCGAGTTGAGAGAGAGGTCCCTGTTCGATCCCACGGTGAAACCCCGGACGATCGATCCGCTCTTTTGCAGGTTAGCGCCGAATATGTCATCGATCGTGAACCCGCCGCGAAGGCGGGCCACCCTGAGCGAGTCTTTCCCCGTGCTATCCCTGAGTGTGATGAGCGACCGGCGGGCGTAGAAGGGCTGGAATCGAAAGGGGAAGTATTCATAGCGCACCGTGATCGCGTGCCCCTGCGGTGCCGGCGCAGAAAGGAGTTGCGAGAGGAAAACGCTGTCCAGACGGAGCGTACCGAACCTGTAGGAGAGGGAGTAGTCGGTGCCGCGCCGCAGCACGCGGAGGCTGTCCAGGAGAAGCGTGTCGGTCCCCGAAGCGATGAACTGATCCGGGAGGCGGATGAGTGAATCCTTGAGTGAGGCGGTCAGCGGGAAGCGGACAATGTTAAGGGGGAGCGAAGGCCCCCCCTGCGCGCGGGCGGGCTGCTGGAATACACAGAACAAAACGAGGAACTGCGCAGTAGTGGGACCGAATGGCAGTATGTGTCGGCGCCGGCTCATCATTCGAAAAATGTACCCGAAACCTGGAAATGAGTAAGTATGAGCCGGGTGGGGTCGTCTCCTTCAGATCTGGACGGATAGTGCTACATGAAGTTAACCCAATGCCGTGATTTAATCAACTTACGCGCGAAACGTGCAAATCACAGAAGGAGCAAACCACACAATGTCCGCAAGGGCGAACATTACTTCAATATCACCAGCCTCCTGCTCTGGACGAAATCACCAGCCTGCAACCGGTAGAAGTAGACCCCACTCGCCAGCCTGCCCCCATCGAACCGAACGTCGTGATACCCCGCCTCCTGGTACCCGTCCACCAGTGCGGCCACCCGTTGACCGAGCGTGTTGAAGAGGGTCAGAGTCACGTGTGACTTGCCACCCAGGCCGTAGCGTATTGTTGTGGAGGGGTTGAAGGGATTGGGATAATTCTGCAGGAGCTGAAACGCGATGGGTGAATGACTTTTGTCGGTTATGGAATTGAAATACAAGCGGACCACCCTGCTGTATATGTGCCCCCTCCCCGATCTGTTGCTCTCCCAGACGACAAGGACATTCTCGCCGGTTGGAGCGCTGAACGTCTGCGAGCAGAGCATTGCGTTCCGGTTGTAACCCGGGGACCTTACAGTATCCCCTGTATAGCCGTTGATGAAGACGAGTGACGAATCGGATGCCCGGCACTTTTCATACACAACGAACCCGAGAACAGTCGGAAACGAATTCTGAACACCCAACGCTTGCTTTATTACGATGGGGAGATTGAATGACCGCGCGTTGCGATTGTCCGAGAGGGAATCGCCGGTGAGACTCCCATAACTAGGATACCAGTAGTTAGATAAGTAATAGAATGCATCCCTTTTTCCCGACTTCTGAGTCTCAAAGAGAAACGTTGGATCAGGCGTCGGACATATCGTGAAGTGGGGGGCGGAGCAGGGGTCAGGCACCTGGAGTGTCTCGGGAGTCGAAAGATGGATCTGAGGGTATTGAATGATCTGCCTGTACAGCGGCGCCATCCTCCCCTGTATGGTCGATGTCCAGATTACACCGGTCACTCCATACTTCGTGCTTATGTCATACTCGATCGAATCCGAGTTGCTCACCGCAAGCGTCTCAGCCGGAGTTGTTGTGGACACGGACTTCATAAGCCACATAACCGTATTCGCCCGCTTCCATGTGATGACGAAAGCTGTATCAAGGAATGGACGGACTTGGATTCCGGTATCGTCAAGCGAGTCAGTCACAAGAACTGACGGCGCGGTCCAGGCCGGAGACGCATCGTTCAACGTGCTGAAATAGAGTTGCCAACGGTTGGCTCTTCTGACCTGCCAGGCTGCAAGCCTCATGACATGTAAACCCGCACTGGTGTCGTAATAGCTGACTTCTGAATAGTCCGGGTATTTTTGTTCTTCCGTCGGGGTCCGGGAGGAAATCACGTCAACGGCGGAATCCCACGTCGCACTCGACCGGTCGAACCTCTTGACTGCAATCTCCGACTCTGTCGATGTGTGCCGCTCGAACACCACCCGAACGAACCNNGGCGGGATGCGCGAGCAAGAAACAAATCAGCGTGACAGAGGAAATCATTTTCATGATGCCTCCAATAAGCAGTAAGGGCCTTCCCTGATGCGATGACTCGCGCCCGAAGGCTTGCGTGGGGTAACTTTTTTTCGTACCCTAACCCTGCGCAGATCGACGCCAAAGTGGCGGAATTGGTAGANNAGACGCGCTGGACTCAAAATCCAGTGGTGGCAACACCGTGAGGGTTCGAGTCCCTCCTTTGGTACCAACACGTTACGGGCACGAGTTAAATCACGGAACAAGCCAGTGATACGTTCTGTGATACGCTCTGAGGCCCCCGATGTTCCTCTCCCAGCGACGTGACCACACCTACATCATCCGTTACCGGGACTTCTCTGGTCGGATGACCACCAAGTCCACAGGTACGAAGGACAAGCGTCAAGCATACGCATTTCTTCACTCCTTCTCCCTTCCCAGGGGCAACGGTACCGTTGCCCAGCTCTATTCCCGTTACTTGGAGTTCTCCCGAATCGAGCATCGTCCAACGACCGTGACGCGCATACGGTATGTCGGAGGCCGCTTCCTTCCCCTCTTCGGACACCTTGCGCTGGCCGATGTAACGCCTGAGACGTTGGAGTCCTACAAGGAACGCCGGAGTCGAAAGGTCAAACGCACGAGTATCAACATCGAACTCCGGCACCTTCGTGCCATGTTCGAGAAGGCGGTTGACTGGGGACTCATCGAGAGGAATCCAATGACTCGCGTGAAGCAACTCCGATTGCCAAAGGCCGAACCGACATACCTATCGCTGGAAGAGTTTCAACGACTCTGGAAAGCACTCCCCTCGCAGTGGCATAGAGACATCGTGACACTGGCGATGTTGACAGGGCTTCGTCGGGAGGAATTCATCGAACTCACTTGGTCTGACGTGAACCTGCGGGAGCGAGTACTGCGCGTGTCTCACGGGAAGGGGGACAGGGAGCGATTCGTGCCGATCAACGAGGAGTGCGTTCGCGTACTCCAGTCGATACCCAGGACTGGAGCGCGTCCATTCCCATACAAACGGAACACGGTGTCGCAGATGTTCAGGTCCGCAAGGATACGTGCGGGAATGAATCCTGGCCTTCACTTCCACTCGCTTCGTCATTCGTTTGCGACGCTGACATTGAAGAACGGAGCGGCAGTCCAGGACGTGCAGAAGATCATGGGCCACGCCTCCATCACGACAACCATGGGTTACACTCACCTGGTCTCCCGAGATATGCACGATGCTGTGGCCAAGCTGCCAAACCTCAAGATTGGCACAGGGGGCTCGTAGAATCAATTCCTTGGGGGTGGAGCTTCGCGCCTGAGAGGCGATCCCATGTAGGATGGTAGCGACATACCCCCCGGTGTCCCGTCATGTCCTGGCTCGGGTTGGAAGCAGGACCAAGCGAAGATGGCGGGTGAGAGAAGGCTGGTGAACCTGCCATAAACCGCCACTGCTCCGCCTTCGAGGATCGCATATGAGCGACGATCTACTTTGGGGCGTCTTAATTACCCGTCAGGGAAGGTCGTGTCCCTGACGCTGGACTACCATCATTCTCCTCAGCGCCTGGCGATGGTAATGACCGCAAGTCCGTTCGCCTCCCCAACCGCTATCACAATATTCCCATGCACTGCCAATCCCGCGTACGGTCCGCCTATTCCAGTCTGAGCTTGGTAACTCTTCCAGGAAACTCCGTTAAAATGAAGGAACTCTCCAAATGCTCCGACCACAATTACATCGTTTATTCCATTTCCGTTGATCTTTGTGGTCCCATAATGAGTTATATCTAATGGTCCATTTTTCCACACGTTGTCTGGAACAAGATGTTTCTCATAGATGCCGTCACCAACTACATAGTAATGGCGATTAGGCACGAACCACACGCCGTACAACTGGTGCTGCTCAAGGGGATTCGATGGAATCTGCGCTGCGCTATTTCCACTGATACTAATGATCGCCTCCCCAAGGGGATTATTGTCGCTTGCTACTGCAAGTATCTCATTCCCTGCGCCGTGGATATCAAGCATATCCAAAGACGTTCCGCTCTCGATCTTTGTCCAGGTGCTGCCGTTGTAGAATGCGATGGAGCCGCTGCTGCCAACACAATAAAGATCGGAACTGCTATTTCCCCACATCTTATTAATCCATCCATTCCATATAGATGCAGGGAGATTAAAGGTCTGCCAAGAAACACCGTTCCAATGCATCGGTTGATTACTCCCAACCCAAAAATCATTTGCATTATACACTAATATGGAATGCAAAGGAGCGTAAAAAAGTTGCCCTTGATATGGATACAGAATTGTCTGTATTTGCCACGCTTTTCCATTCCACTGTGCTGCATTGTATTCTGTGCTCGCTTGATATATGTCGCCTACCGCGTACGCTAACGTGTCATTGATTATTGCAACATCGTACAATGTACAGCTGCCTGTGCCATCGCCG
This sequence comes from Ignavibacteriota bacterium, assembly GCA_003158475.1. Taxonomy (GTDB): domain Bacteria; phylum Bacteroidota; class Ignavibacteria; order UBA10030; family UBA6906; genus Fen-1273. Next base: position 11,515 of record PMJR01000106.1, read on the forward strand.
AGTGATGTTGTTGTAAACGAAAACGAATGACTCGTTGTGTCCATCGTTGTTGCTGTGCAATGTTCTGTATTGCCTCCTACGCTCGCCGTGTATGTGTACGCGTGATTGGGAAGCAGGCTTGAGTCGGTCAATGTGGTCTCTGTTTCAGTGACTGTCCTGGTGAACAAGACGGTTGTGTCCCGCTTCAAGGTCACCTCACGGGATATTAGGCCGCTACCAAGCTGTAACTGCAAAAATACTTCCGTGCAGCTTACATCAACTACGGTCAAGGAAAACGTCGTATCGCTTGGCTGTGTTGGTGTGTGCTTGCAGCTCAGCACCAATAGCACCGGCAACAGCATCACCTGGTGAGGATGTGCCCGCCCCACCAATGCGCGGACAGGATTATGGTCAACCGTCATAGGATGAATGCCCACTCCATCGACCTAAAATCAACGACCGATGTCGCTGAACCCAGAACTGCTCTGCCCACAGATCCAACCGGGCGTGCAGTAAAGATCGAAAAAATATAGTCCGATTGCGAGGG
>PMJR01000022.1 GCA_003158475.1 Ignavibacteriota bacterium
CACAAGAAGTTCGCCGACAAGTTCGGGCTACAGTTCCCGCTGGCCAGCGATGAAAAGAAGGAGCTTGTTAAGAAATACGGGGTCTGGAAGGAAAAGAGCATGTACGGAAGGAAGTATCTGGGGATCGAGCGCACGACGTTTGTCATCGACGGGCGTGGGATCATCACGCATATTTTCCCCAAGGTAAAGGTTGCGGGGCACGTTGAAGAGCTTCTCGGCGTGCTGGGTTGAACAGGATTTAAGATAAAGGCAGACGATGGTCCTCGTGACGCGGAAAGGCTATTTTTGTGCTGCACACCGGCTCAACAACCCCTCCTGGTCCGATGAAAAGAACGACCGGGTTTTCGGGAAGTGCAATAATCCGAACGGCCACGGGCACAACTACACCGTCGAGGTGACTGTGGCGGGGAGCCCGCCGGCCGACAGCGGGATGGTGATCGACCTCAAAGTGCTGGCCGAGATCATCGAAGAGGAGCTGATCGAGCGGGTCGACCACAAGAACCTCAACATGGATGTCGATTTCATGCGGGGGATCATCCCCACGGCGGAGAACATCGCCGTCGCATTCTGGAAGATCCTGGCTCCGAAGATCACCGAAGGGAAGCTCTACTCCATCAGGCTGTACGAATCCCAGAACAACATCGTCGAATACCGGGGAGATTAGGTGCATGGAAGAACTTCTTCTGAAAAGAGGGACACTGGAAGGGCTGGTTGCCCAGATGCTCTCCGCGCTGGGGGAGGACCCGAAACGGGAGGGTCTCCAGCAGACTCCGCGTCGCGTTGCGAAAGCCTTTGAATTCCTCACGGACGGCTACCGCCAGGACGTGGAGAAGGTATTGAACGGCGCGATATTCAATGAAAGTTACAGCGAGATGGTGATCGTCAAGGAGATCGATTTTTTCAGCATGTGTGAACACCACATGTTACCCTTCTTCGGCCGGGTGCATATCGCCTATATCCCGAACGGAAAAATCGTCGGCCTGAGCAAGATACCGCGCATCGTCGAAGTGTTCAGCCGGCGCCTTCAGGTGCAGGAGCGGTTGACGCAGCAGATCGCCCAGACTCTTTTTGACGCCCTCAACCCGGACGGCGTCGGTGTTGTCATGGAGGCCCGGCACATGTGCATGATGATGCGGGGGGTGGAAAAACAGAATTCCGTTGCAACCACGAGCGCGATGCTGGGCACATTCCGCGACGACGTCAAGACGCGCTCTGAATTTCTCAACCTCATCGGAAGCAATCTCTCAAGGATGTGACCGGGGACGTACGACGATGAATGAAAAAAAGCTCTCCGGAAAGGTCGCGGTCGTGACCGGCGCGGGGAGAGGAATAGGAAGGGCGATCGCTCTCGCTTTGGCGGCTGAGGGGGCGCATGTCGTCCTTGCAGCCCGCACCTCGGCTGAAATCGAGAAGGCGGCTGGGGATATCCGCTCCACCGGCGGACTTGCCACGGCTGTCCGCGCCGATATAACGGACGAGGGGCAGGTGGGCCATCTCATCGGCGAGGCGCTCAAGGTCAACGGGTCGGTGGACGTACTCGTGAACAACGCCGGGATGGGCGTCTTCAAGCCGGTCGTCGCGATGCAGGTTTCGGAATTCGATGCAATGTGGAATGTCAACATGCGCGGGGTGTTCCTGGCCACCCGCGCCGTGCTCCCTTCGATGATACGGTCCCGGAGAGGGGCGATCGTGAATATCGCTTCGCTCGCCGGAAAGAACATTTTCAAGGGGGGTGCAGGCTACGGGGCAACCAAGTGGGCGCTGCGTGGGTTTGCCGGCTCGCTTATGCTGGAAGTGAGGGAGCACAACATCCGGGTTGTGACGATCTGCCCGGGGTCGGTTGACACGGACTTCTCACCCGGGGGGAAGAAGGGGGCGCAGATCACGCAGCCTGAGGATGTCGCATCTGCCGTTGTCTTTGCGGTGACAGCTCCCGAGAGAAGCATGTTCAGTGAAATAGACCTGAGGCCGACCAACCCCGCGTGAAGTGGTCCGGGATCTGAAAGGACGGGGGCTGTTCTCCCCGTCCCTTAGGGGGCACCTCAGTCGGGACCGGGTTCGCCTGGCATCCCACCTCTGAAACCCTGCCGCCTGTGCCCCATCCGCCGCATCCCCCCTGAGAGCCTTTTCATCATCTGATCCTTGAACATCTTCTGCTGTTCGGGAGTGAGGAGCGCATAGACGGCAAAGAGGTGGTCGACCGTCAGTTTCTTCGCCTGAAACTGGAGGTCGTTGACTTCCTTCATCTTTCCTTCGATTGAGGCTTTGTCCGGAGATGCCGCCGCCACCATGTTCCTCATGTCGATCCGCGCAATCTTGATTTTAGCCTGAATGGCGACCATCGATTTCTCCATTTCCGTGCGAAGACCGGCAATGTCGGTTTTCTGTTTTTCGTTCAGCCCCATCTTCTCCGTGAATTCTCTCCGTCCCCTCTGAGGAAGGGGGGCGTGCTGAGGGGCAGGGTCCGGCTGCGAGAGCGCGGTCGCTCCCCCGGCCATGATCAACGTCAGCAGAAGTGCCATTGAAGTCCGCATACCATTTCCTTTCGAATGTGA
>PMJR01000076.1 GCA_003158475.1 Ignavibacteriota bacterium
AAATTCTTCGATGAACCGTTTCACACCCCCGACGACCAAGTTGTCGCCCAGGTAAAAGATAAACCGGTCGTTGCCGATGAAAGGCTCTCCGAGCGCCACAACCTGGGCAAGCCCCCCGGGGGACACCTGAGGGATGTACGTGATCTTTACCCCCCAGCGCCCCCCGCTGCCGATGGCGTCGGGAACTTCGTTGCTGTCCGCGTTCACGACAATCCCGATCTCCCTGATCCCTGCCTCGGCGGCCGCTTCGATGGCATAGTGGAGTATCGGCTTGTTGGCGATGGGGATCAGGTGTTTGTTGCGCGTGTGGGTGATGGGGCGGAGCCTGGTCCCGCGTCCGCCGCTGGCGATGAGAGCTTTCACTTTCGATTCCCGGTTGTTGATGAATCCTGCATGTAGGACATGATGAGATTCTCCAGCGCTTCGCGCCGTTCCGGGGTGAGAGACCCCCTCTCGATCGCCAGGCGGGCCGTCTCGAGAGTCATGCGCGTGAAATACGGAAGGAGCGCGGGGAGCGATGCGCGCACCGCCTCCAGATGCTTCGCCACAGTTTCGACGCCGCCGCGCGCAACGGGTCCGCTCAGAGCGGAGGCCGGCGATGTCGCGAAAACATTGAGGACCGTCGCCTCGATGATCGGCCTGAAGGGATCGAGGCGGGGAGCTTCCTTCCGGGAGACCCTTCCGTACATCTCCCGGAGCACCGACAGGAGCACGGTAAGGTGATTGGACGCGACCACGCACGTCGCGTGGTACAGTTCCCTGAACTCCGGCGGGATTTCGATGATATGCCCCCGGAGGGTTCGGGCGAGTCGCCGGGCCATCCTGAGACCAGGGCGGGGACCGTCTGCACCGTACCAGATCCCGCGCGCCAGCGGCACGATGCGCCTCGGGGGAAAACTCCGTGGAAATGTCTGCAGGGGATGGAACGAGAACACCGTCGCCCCCCGCTCCGCCAGAGGCTCCAGGACCGATGCGGTCAGCATCCCCGATGCGTGACAGGCACCCATCCGGCCGAATTCCAACCCTTCCAGCCGGGCGAGCGTCGACGCCACCCCGGCAACAGCGTCGTGCGGGGTCGCGATGAACACGATGTCAGTCCCCGGGGGGATGGCGGTCAGGGCGTCCCCGTGCGTGCGGCACCGAAGGAACGCCGCAGCCGACCGTGCCGACGAGCGGCTGCGCGACACCACCGCGGTGATCCGGGCCCCTTCCTCAACGAGCACCCTGCCAAGGACGGTACCGACTTTCCCGGCGCCGACAATGGCAACCCGGAGCGGGACGCGGCGTCTCCCCGTGGTCTTCATCAGAACGCCACCGCACTCAGGTACCCGACAACGCTGCGCCGGTCCCCCGTGACATCCCCTGACGTCGCGTAGTCCATGACCTCGATGCGGGTCGCACCGAGGCACTTCAGGGCCGTCATCACGGCCACCACCGGCCCTCCCCCGCAGGCCTCGGCCGCCCCTTCCGTCAGGTGGGACATCAGGGAACGCGCATCGAACCCTCTCACATCTCCGATCATCACCGCATCAATCTCCCGGGCCTCCCTGTCGACGTGAAAATGCGACAAATCCGTGCTGGCGACGAGCAATGCCCGCCGGTCACGGAGAACGCCACCGAGCGCCTCTCCGAGCGCGAAGCAGGTCCCGGGAGTCTGATGACCGATCACCAGCGGCAGAAATGAGAACGACCCCAGCACCGTCTGGAGAAACGGAAGGTGGACCTCGACGGCGTGCTCCTCTCCATGGCCTGCCGCCGATGCGTGCACAAACGGTGCGGCCGAGATCAGCGCAGCGCGGAGGTCACTGTCGACGGGAATGGTTCCAAGCGGGGTGACGTACGCCTCCCCATCATAGACGGACACGCCTTCAAAAAATTCGCGGTGGCTCGGCGCAACGACGACGACCGTGTCGTACGCCCCCCGCACCAGCTTTCCGTAGGCCCGCCCGGCGGTCGGTCCCGAGTACAGGTAACCCGCATGCGGGGCGATGATCCCCCGAACTCCGGCGGACGCTTCCGCCGGCTGCGCGGGTATCATTCCGGCGATCGTTCGCGCAAGTTCACCGGGTTCGCCCGGATAAAACATCCCGGCGACGGCAGCCGCACGGATGACCCCCCCCCGGACGTCATGAGTGCGCATGTTCTTCATTGCACACCTCGGCGGTGAACATAGACAGTTTTGCCCCCGCTCCCGGGGCGCGGATTTAGCAGCAACCTCCGCCACGACCTTCGCAAGTGGAAGGGGTGATAGGCTATACTCTATACACCCGTTGGTTGTCCGCGCTCATCGCCGGCGTCCTTGCGAAAGCCCTGTTCAACGTAACCAAAACGGGGGTGACTTTCAAGGCGAGAGGGCTCGCCTCGATTCCCGTCCTTGATTCTAGAGGAGGCCTTGAGTACCTTGACTACGACGTGGGTCCTGCACGTTCAAAATTCACAACCAACCCCTTCATCGCATGCCACTGATGGTCAGCATATCGGGGATCCGCGGCGTCATCGGCGAGTCCCTGACCCCCGAGGCTGTTGTCCGATACGCGGGGGCGTTCGGCGAGTACTGCGGGAAACGTCATCCTCCTGCCCCCTCTGTCATACTGGGGCGGGACGGCCGGAGCACCGGGTCGTTCGTCGCCCCGCTCGTCGAGGCCGCCCTGATCGCCAGAGGCGTTCACGTCAGGGAAATCGGAATCTGCCCGACTCCCACGGTCCAGCTCGCCGTGGAGCGGGGAGGCGCGGACGGAGGAATCGCCGTCACCGCGAGCCACAACCCCATGCAGTGGAACGGCCTCAAGTTCATGGCTTCCTCGGGGATGTTCCTCGACGGGGACGAAAACCGCGAGCTGTGGCATATCGCGGAACACCCGGGAAACTATGCCGGGTGGGAATCACTCGGTCGGCATACCAGGGAGGATGTGTGGCTCGAACGACATATCGACGCCGTTCTGGGTCTCGATCTCATGAACATTGAGACGATCCGCCGGCGACGTTTCCGGATCGTTCTGGATTGCGTGAACGCGGCGGGGGGGATGATCGTCCCCCGGTTACTTGAGCGCCTGGGTTGCGAGGTCATCCCCCTCAATTGCGAAGTTTCGGGGGTTTTCGCCCACACTCCCGAGCCGATACCGGAGAATCTCACCGGTCTTGCCTCGCGCGTATCCGCCGAGAAGGCCGACCTCGGGATCGCAGTGGACCCCGACGTGGACCGCCTTGTGCTCATAACGGAAAAAGGGGAGCCGTACGGCGAAGAATACACGATAGCGTCGGCGGTGGAGTTTGTCCTGGGCCGTCGTGATCGACAGCGCTCCGGGAGCCCCCCGAAGGTCGTCGTGAATCTCTCGACGACACGGGCGGTGGACGATATCGCCCGCGCGCACGGGGCCGAAGTGATCCGGACACCCGTCGGAGAGATCAATGTGGCCAAACGCATGAAAGAAATCGGCGCGGTGATCGGGGGGGAAGGAAGCGGCGGAGTCATACTCCCGGACGTCCACCTGGGGCGGGATGCGATTGTGGGAATCGGACTTCTTCTCCAGCTCCTCACGGACTCGGGGACCACACTCTCCGGCCTGAAGGGGACGCTCCCCTCCTATCAGATCGCGAAGGGGAAAATGGAGCTGGGCTCTCTCTCCCCTGACGATGTGCTCGGGAAGATCAGGACACTGCATGACCGGGACGGAAGAATCAATACCGACGACGGGCTCAAGATCGATTGCGAGGATCACTGGGTCCACCTCCGGAAGTCGAACACAGAACCGATCGTCCGGATTATCGCCGAGGCGCACACGATGGACCGCGCACGGGCGGTGGTGGCGGCGTTTAAGAGCGAAATTCAGACCGTCGCAGGCCTGCGATGATGCTCTGCCGAGTCACGGGCACGATTGTCGCAACGCAGAAAACGGAAACACTGCGCGGACAGAAGATACTTATCGTTCAGCCTGTGGACCTCGACGGGGCCCCCGTCGGGCGCGATATACTCGCCCTGGACACGCTGGATGCGGGGACGGGAGACACGGTCCTTGTCGTCCAGGAGGGACAGGCGGCGGCGCAGATGCTCCGGAGGAAGGACGTGCCGGTCCATAGCATCGTTGTTGCTGTTGTGGACGGCATCGATCTGCCGGGGTGAGGGGCATGACGGTCGATCCCCGCGACATTCTCATCATCTCCCGGATCCCGGGTGTCGGGCCGAACCGGCTCCGGGCCCTCCTGACAAGGTTCGGCGACGCCTCCGCCCTTGCGTCCGCTCCGGACCGGTCGCTCCGCCGGATCGAGGGGATCGAAGAGAAAACTGCCGCCTCGATCACGGCATTCTTCCGCTCGGGGGCGGCGGAGGAAGCGGCCCGCTTCGCCGATGACCAGCGGGCGCGGTCGGAGCGTGCCGGCGCAAGGGCGGTGACGCTGTGGGACCCCAGCTATCCCCCCTCGCTCAGGAACATCTACGACCCTCCCCCTCTCCTTTTCGTTCGCGGCACACTCACGGAGGAGGACTCCCGCTCGGTCGCGGTCGTCGGCACCCGCAGACCGAGTCCCTACGGCATCCTCATGGCGGAACGATTTGCACTTGCGCTCGCACAGTTCGGACTCCCTGTCGTGAGCGGTCTGGCACGGGGTATCGATTCCGCCGCACACGCCGCATCGGTCCGTTCAGGAAACCGGACACTTGCAGTGATCGGTTCCGGCATCGACATCATTTATCCGTCCGAGAACAGGGGCCTCGCCGAAAAGATCGCCCTGTGCGGGGCGGTGCTCTCGGAGCTCCCCTTCGGCGCAAAACCGGACGCAGCGAACTTCCCCCGCCGCAACAGGATCGTCAGCGGCATGTCGCTCGCAACGCTGGTCATCGAATCACCTCCGGGAGGCGGAGCGATGATTACGGCGGGAATGGCGCTGGACCAGGGACGCGATGTATTCGCGGTCCCGTCGGCGGTTTCCCCGAACTCGAGGAGCGGGACCAACCTGCTCATCAAGGAGGGAAAAGCGAAACTGACCGAGTGCGTCGACGACATCCTGGAAGAGCTCGCACCCCACCTCCTCCGCCTGAAGCAGCCCACCCCGCGTCCGGGTGCGGCGGATCTGTCCCTGTTCGAAAGGACATTGCTGGATGCAGTCGGGAACGATCCCGTCCATGTCGACGCGCTTGCTGCACGGGCGCACGTGACGGTCCCCGACGCGCTCGTGCTCCTCCTGTCGCTGGAATTCAAGGGAGCAGTCCGGCAGATGCCCGGAAAGCGGTTCGTCCGTCTCTGAGGTGCTTTCTTGTTGTCCCGGAATTCAGTATTTTATCTACCAGTAGAGGGAGTTCCGGGTGCGCGCATGTTCGTGATAGGGGAAGCGGTCATCGATGACGCCGCAGGCCGGGCTTCGTTCTGTTGCGATCTTCCCTCCTGTCGGGGGGCATGTTGCACGCTCCCGGGCGGACGCGGCGCACCTCTGGAGGACGACGAGGTGCTGGAGATCGGGAAGGCCTATCCCGCCGCGCGGCAATTCCTCGGCGAAAGAAGCCTCCGTGCCGTCGCCGCCGCCGGGCTGACGGAAGGGAGGAAGGGAGACTTCGCCACCCCCTGTATCGACGGGCAGGAGTGCGTGTTCGTGTGCTTCGAGGAGGGCATTGCCCGGTGCAGCTTTGAACGGGCATTCGAGCGCGGGCTCACCGACTGGCGCAAGCCTCTCTCCTGCCACCTCTTCCCCATCCGTATCCGTCAATTTGGGAAGGATTTTCTCCGGTACGAAATGATCGAGGAATGTGCACCCGGGCGGCGTAAGGGGGAAACGGCGGGGGTACCCCTTCGCGAATTCCTCCGCGAGCCCCTGATCCGCCGGTACGGCGAAGTGTGGTACAGGAAGTTCATCGCATACTGTCACGGGCGCGCAGAACCGTAACTGCGGGGATTTCATGCTCAACATCTCGCTCCAGCATAAGATGATGATGAAGCTGTCGCCTCAACAGGTGCAATACCTGAAGATGCTGCAGCTACCCACGCTTGCGCTGGAACAGAAGATCAAGGCAGAGCTCGAGATGAACCCCCTGCTCGAGGAGGGGTTTGAAGAGGAACAGGAAGCGGCACAGGAGCCGGAGGTCGTGGAGGAGGCACCGGACGGGACGAAGGAGGAGTCCACCGCGGACGAGGATTCCTATTCCATCGACGATTTCATGAACGACGAGCTGACCGGCCACAAAGTCCGCGAGCCGTATGACAACGAGGAGAAGGAGGAGCTCCCGCTGGCCGACGCCGTGCCGATGTACCAGCGGCTTCTGGAACAGTCCGGACTGCTCGACCTCGACGACGAGGAACTTCTCACAGGACAGGAGATCATCGGCAACATCGACGAGGACGGGTACCTGCGGCGCGACCTGGCGGCCATCGTGCAGGACATCAACCTGACGCACGAGACACAGATCACGCTGGAGAAGGCCGAAGGAGTCCTCCGGAAGATCCAGCGGCTCGACCCCGTCGGCATCGGGAGCCGTTCGCTGCAGGAGTGCCTCATCGTGCAGCTCGAAGCGGACCGTGCCGACCCCGCGCTGAAGGCCCTGGCGCTCCGCGTCCTCACCGAGTTCTACGATGACTTCACGATGCGCCATTTCGAGGACCTGGGCAAGAAACTCTCGATCGCCACCGAGGAATTGAAGAAAGTCATCGAGCTGATCCAGCGTCTCAACCCCAAACCCGGGGAGGGCGAAATCACCGCCCAGGAGAACTACGTCGTCCCCGACTTCATCGTCATGAAGTCGGAGGATGACTTCATCATCACGCTGAACGACAGGAACATTCCTCCCCTGCGGATCAACCGCGCGTACAAAGAGCTGATGTCCAAAAGGAAAAAGAACGGCGTCTCCGCGGAGGCGAAGGACTTCATCCGCCAGAGGTTCGAAGCGGCGAAGTGGTTCATCAGCTCGATCCACCAGCGCAGGGAAACGATGCTGAAGGTGATGCACACGATCGTCGACAAACAGCGGGAGTTCTTCGAGACCGGCGAAGGGCTCCGGCCGATGATCTACAAGGACATCTCGGAGGTCATCGGAATGGACATCTCGACGATCAGCAGGGTGGTGAACAGCAAGTACGTCCAGACAGATTACGGCGTCTTCTCGCTCCGGCATTTCTTCAGCGATTCGATAAGCACGTCGGACGGGGACGAGGTGTCCAACAAGGAAGTCAAGAGGAAGCTGAGGGCGCTCATCGATGCGGAGGATCCCCTCAAGCCGCTGAGCGATCACAAGCTCGCCGAGCTCCTGAACGCCGACAGGCTGAACATCGCCCGCCGGACCGTGGCCAAGTACCGGGAAGCCATGCTGATCCCGGTCGCGCGATTGCGCCGCAAACTCACCTGACGTCACAACTTTCCCCGCACACATGACCGAACTGATCCGCTCCACCACTGTCATCGGCCTCACCTACAACGGAAAGACCGTCATCGGGTCGGACGGACAGGTGACGGTCGGGGCGACCGTCATGAAGCATCATGCGAAGAAAATACGGCGGCTGTACAACGGGAAGGTCCTTGCGGGATTCGCCGGGGCCGCCGCCGACGCCTTCACGCTCTTCACCCGGTTCGAGGACAACCTGGAAAAATACAGGGGGAATCTGGAGCGCGCGGCCGTCGAGCTCGCAAAGGACTGGCGCACGGACAAGTATCTGAGGCAGCTCGAGGCGCTCCTCGCCGTCCTCGACGGGACGACGTCGCTCGTCATTTCCGGGACGGGCGAGATTATCGAGCCGGACGACGGCATTCTCGCCATCGGTTCGGGGGGGAGCTACGCACTTGCCGCGGCGCGCATGCTTATCAAGCACTCGACCCTGACGGCGAGGGGCATCGTGGAGGAGTCGCTCCACGTGGCGGCGGACATATGCATTTACACGAACAACAACATCAGCATAGAAGAATTGTGAACGACACTCCGCCGCTCCCCGACGGGAGGGAGCTCACGCCGCGTGACATCGTCCGTGAACTCGACAGGTTTATCATCGGACAGGACAGGGCGAAGAGGTCCGTTGCAATCGCCCTGCGCAACCGCTGGAGGCGTCTCCAGGTACCCCCGGGACTGCGGGAGGAGATCATGCCGAACAACATCATCATGATCGGTCCGACCGGCGTGGGGAAGACCGAGATCGCGCGCAGGCTCGCGAAGCTGGCAGGCGCCCCTTTCATCAAGGTGGAAGCGTCGAAATTCACGGAGGTGGGGTACGTGGGGCGCGATGTCGAGTCGATCATCCGCGACCTCACCGAATACGCGGTCACCATGGTGAACGCGGAGCGGCGGGCGGGCGTCAACGAAAAGGCGAAGGCGATGGCCGAAGAGCGGATTCTCGACATCCTGCTCCCCACGCCTCATCCGAGGCAGGGGGCGGGATTCGACAGCCCTGCGGACGCCGCCGAAGATGTGCAGAGCGAGGCGACGAGGGAGAAACTCCGTACCCGGCTCCGCTCCGGGGCCATGGAAACACGGTCAGTCGAGTTGGACGTCCCCGCGGGGATGGGGGGCGGGCCGCTGATGCAGGTGATAGGGCCGATGAACTTCGAAGAGATGGGGGTGAACCTGCAGGACATCTTCGGCAACCTGATGCCGAAGAAGACAAAACGCCGGAAAGTCACGATCGCCGAAGCGCGGGTCCTCCTGACGAACGACGAGGCCGGGAAGCTCATCGATCACGATGCGGCGGTGCGCGACGCCCTCCAGCGTGTGGAGAATTCGGGGATCGTCTTCATCGACGAGATCGACAAAATCGCCGGCGCCAAGGGCCCCGGACCGGACGTTTCGCGCGAGGGAGTCCAGCGCGATCTCCTCCCCATCGTCGAGGGATCGAGCGTCAGCACCAAATACGGCATGGTGAAGACGGATCACATCCTGTTCATCGCCTCGGGAGCCTTCCACGTCGCAAAGCCTTCCGACCTGATCCCCGAGATGCAGGGGCGGTTTCCGATCCGCGTCGAGCTCAGCAGCCTCACCGAAGATGATTTCGTCAAGATCCTCACGCTCCCCCAGAACGCGCTCATCAAGCAGTACGCCGCCCTCCTGGCGACCGAAGGTGTGGAGGTCTCATTCACCGAAGACGGCATCCGGGAGATCGCCTCCCTGGCCACGAGGGTGAACGAACAGGTGGAGAACATCGGCGCCCGGCGACTGCACACGATAATGACGACGCTGCTGGAGGACGTGCTCTTCGACGCCCCCGATGAGCTGCACGAGAAGAGGATACGCGTCGACAGGGGGCTGGTCCGGTCGAGGCTTGAAGGAATCGTCGACAACGCGGACCTGTCCCGATACATACTCTAGCTTTCACGCCGGTTTCAGGCGGGGTGGTATCAGTGGACTTTCTCGTCGGGCATCATCGGCTGAAACCCGAACCCGCCCGGCCCTTCTCCGTGGATTTTGATCTCGCCGAATTTCATCTCGAATTTGCCGATATTGTCCTCGAGAGCCCGGAGGAGCAGCTTCGCGTGCTGCGCGGTCATAATCAGGCGTGCATGCACCTTCGCCTTCGGGACGCCCGGAAGAACCCTCGTGAAATCGATGATGAACTCCGCAGGTGAGTGCGTGATGATCGCGAGATTCGAGTAAATCCCCTCCGCTTCCTTTTCCCCCAGTTCGATGTTGATCTGCTGACCCTGCTGCTGTTCCGCCATATCGTTCTCCTTTGGACTGCCTTGTCGATCACATTGTCAGGGCGCAAAAAAAAGCCCCGCCGCACGGGCGGGGCTGTCGCGCACACGGGATCTCACTTCACCTTCATCAGTTTGTCCGCCTTCTCGAACGCCGCCCGGGATTTGTCCGGCATGTTCAGTATGGCGTACAGCCGGGCGAGTTGTGTCAGGAGGACCGCGTCATCCGGCCGCATCTGCACGCCCTGTTCCAGGTAGGGGAGCGCCTGTTTGAATTTTTCCTTGTAGGAGGTGTCCTCCTTGAGCGGTTTGGAGCCCTTCTTCTGCGATTCCGAGGCCTTGTCCCCCGCCGCCTTGATGGAGACCCCCCAGTTGAGGTAGGCAACTCCCAGATTATAGGACGCATCGGAGTAGCTCGGGTCGATCTCGAGGGCCTTCGTGAACTGTTCCACGGCGCCCGGATACTCCTCTTTCTTCAGGAGAAAGACGCCGAAGGCATAACGGAACATCTTGTTTTTCGGGTCCCGCTGTACGGCGTCGCGGGTGAGGGCTTCGGCCTTTCCCGACTGGTGCGAACGCTCGTAGGCGTCGATAAGGCTTGCGATATTGTCGGTGTTGTTCGGTTGAAGGTCGAACGACGTCTTGAATGCCTCCGCGGCCTTTGCATATTCGGCGACGGCTCCCGCCGTGTCCTTCGCATCGAGCCTGTTCTGCGCGAACGTGTACTGGAGCTGGCCCAGGAAACGTGCAGCGTCGAAAGAGTTCGGGTTCTTCTTGAGTGCCGTCTGCAGGTTCCTGCGGGATCCCTCGTAGTCCTTCTTGGCATAGTTGGCAAGAGCCGTCACGTAGTATGTCGTGGAGCTGTCCGGCTCGAGAGCGATCGCCGTGTTGAAACGGACGAGTGAGCTGTCATAGTACGCAGCGGTGTCGCGCCCACGGTTGTAGTAGTTTACTCCATCGTTGTACTGGCTTCCCCAGAGGGCAAGCCTGTTCCGGGTGATTTCGGCCTTGTGGGCGTCCGAGAGGGCGAGAGCGCGCGTGTACGCCTCGTTCATCCCCATGTAGTTCTTCGTCTCCAGGCGGACGGCGCCGAGGAGAAACCAGGCGTCCTCGTCCTTGTCGTTCTTGGCAACCTGCTTCAGGAGGCTCTCTTCGGCTTTCTGCCACTGTTTCTGCTGCATGTACAATTTCGCGCTTGTGGTTTCGGCGGAACCGCACTGGAAACCCGTCGAGGAGAGATAGACCGCCGCGATAAGGAGCACTGCTCCGGGGAGGAAACGTTTCATGATGACTCCTGGGAATGGGGGTGGTGATGAAGTGTTCAACAGCTAAAGATAGCACTCGGTCGCGAAAAATGCAACAATCTTGATTCTTGGGCCCTTTTTTCTTATTCTTTCGTTCCTGCGCGACACGCCGCACACCTCCCCGACGGCAAGGATACCCGATGGACTGCATCTTTTGCAAGATTATCGGTCATGAGCTCCCCGCCGAGATACTCTTCGAGACCGGGAGTGTGATATCCATACTCGACATCAACCCGATCCATCACGGCCATGCGCTCGTCATCCCCAAGGCACACTGCACGGACTTTCTTGCCGTGCCGGAGGGGGACCTGCACGAGGTTCTCCGGGTCACGCAGATCGTCGCCCGGGCTCTTGTCGCGAGCCTCCGGCTCGACGGATTCAACATCTTTTCAAACAACGGGCGGATCGCCGGACAGTCCGTTTTCCATTTCCACATGCACGTCACGCCCCGCTACGCGGACGACGAGATCCGCTTCGTGCTGAAACTCAAATCATATCCCGGCGGCACGATGGCCGCCTTCGCCCGCCGGATACGCGAACAAATAACGTCCCCTTAAATCCCGGAGGAACCTGCCATGCCCGCATTCGTGAAGCTCATCCCCCCCACCACGGGAGAAAAGATCACCCGGAAAGGGACGACTCTGACCGTCCCCGATCATCCGGTCATCCCGTTCATCGAGGGGGATGGGACAGGTCCCGATATCTGGCGTGCCTCCCGGACCGTCTTCGACGCCGCAGTCGCCAGGGCCTACGGCACGGGCAGAAAGATCGAGTGGTTCGAGGTCTTCGCGGGGGAAAAGGCCAATGCCGTCTACGGGCCGAACACCTGGCTGCACGACGATACGCTCGCGGCGATCAAGGAGTACATTGTCGCCATCAAGGGCCCGCTGACGACGCCCGTCGGGGGGGGCATCCGGTCGATCAATGTCACGCTCCGCCAGCTCCTGGACCTGTACGTGTGTCTGCGCCCCGTGCGGTATTTCGCCGGTGTTCCTTCCCCCGTCAGGCACCCCGAACTTATCGACATGGTCATATTCAGGGAAAATACCGAAGATATCTATGCCGGGATCGAATGGAAGGCGGGAACGCCCGAAGCGTCGAAGGTCATCCGTTTCCTCCGGGAGGAGATGGGTGTGAAGAAGATCCGGTTCCCGGACACCTCCTCGATCGGCATCAAACCGGTCTCACAGGAAGGGACCGAGCGCCTCATGCGGGCCGCGATCCGCTACGCGGTCGACAACAAACGGCGATCGGTGACGATTGTGCATAAAGGGAACATCATGAAGTTCACGGAAGGCGCGTTCCGGGACTGGGGATACGATCTGGCGAAGCGGGAGTTCCCCGGGTCCGTCGTCTCCTGGGAGGAATGCGCGGGGATTGCCCCGGAAGGGAAGGTGCTCATCAAGGACGTCATCGCGGACGCTTTCCTCCAGCAGATCATGACACGCCCTGCGGAATACGACGTGATCGCCACGCTCAATCTGAACGGAGACTACATTTCAGATGCGCTCGCCGCCGAGGTCGGCGGGATCGGCATCGCTCCCGGGGGAAACATCAACTACGAAAACGGGTACGCGGTGTTTGAGGCGACCCACGGGACAGCCCCGAAATACGCCGGCCAGGACAAGGTGAACCCCGGATCGGTGATACTGAGCGGCGAGATGATGTTCCGCTATCTCGGGTGGACGGAGGCGGCCGACCTCATCCTGCGGGCCCTGGAGAAGACCATCGCGACAAAAGTGGTGACATACGACTTCGCCCGCCAGATGGAGGGGGCCAGGGAAGTCCGGTGTTCCGAATTCGCCAAGGCGATCGTCGCCAACATGTGAGGAGGAGACCCTCTGCGTCTTACGAGCCGGCCTGCGGAACTTCCGCCGTCCGTGCACCGCAGAACTCACGGAACACATCGACGAGGTGCCGCGCGATCTGGGATGCGTCCCTGTTCTCAATCTGGTAGCGCGGGATGAAATGCACGAGCTGCCCGTCCTTGTACAAGGCCATCGAAGGGGAGGACGGGGGGATGGCGCCGAGATGTTCCCGCACGCGCGCCGTCGCTTCCACATCCCCGCCGGCGAACACCGTCGTCAGTTCATCCGGCCTCACCGGCGCCTCTTTCAGGGCCATGGCAATCCCCGGGCGCGCCTTCCCTGCGGCGCACCCGCACACCGAATTAATGACGACGAGATTCGTCCCCTTCGTTTTTGCGATCGTCTCGTCCACATCCTGAGCACTGCGCATCTCCCGGAACCCGATGCGCGTAAGCTCATCCCTGAAAGGCTGTATCGCCCTCGGATCGTATTGCATATCCCCTGTCTCCGTAGTGTGATGAACGTCCGCTCTCCAGAGCTACTAACTCATTTCCGGCGCCGTGAGTTCCGCGTGGGCCGCCGTCGCGGGGGGGGAGCCTTTTTCTTCACAGGGGGGGCCCGCTTCACGGCTGACGGGGGGGATTTCGCCCGCTTTTTCGCCACACCCCCCGTTTTCTTCTCGTTGCGGATCCTCCCCTCCGCCGCGATCAGGTTCAGGGCACTTCCAGCCCTGAACCACCCGATCTGGTTTTCGTTCAATGTGTGGTTGAGGGAGATTTCATCGGCGGACCCGTCGGAGTGCCTGAGCACACACCGCAGCGGAACCCCGGGAGCGAATCCCGCAAGAGGCGTGATCGAGACGCGGTCCTCCTCCCGCACTTTGTCGTAGTCATTGGAGTTCGCGAACGTCAGCGGGAGCATTCCCTGTTTCTTCAGGTTCGTTTCGTGGATGCGGGCGAAACTCTTGACGATGATGACCTTCCCCCCGAGCCACCGGGGCTCCATCGCGGCATGCTCGCGGCTCGACCCCTCACCGTAGTTCTCGTCCCCCACGACCGCCCATGCCAGGTTCTGCGCCTTGTACTCCCTGGCCACCTGCGCGAACTCCTTCTTTTCCCCCGTGAGGACGTTCTTTCCCGTGCCCGTCTTCCCCGTGAATGCATTGACGGCGCCGCTGAACAAGTTGTTCGAGATGTTGTCGAGGTGCCCCCTGTACTTCAGCCATTTCCCCGCCGGTGAAATGTGGTCGGTCGTGCACTTCCCTTTCGCTTTCAAGAGGAGGGGCATCGCCAGGAGGTCCCTCCCGTCCCAGGCCGGGAAGGGCGAGAGAACCTGAAGCCGGTCGCTCGAGGGAGCCACCGCTATCCGGATGCGGGACCCTTCGCGCGCGGGACCGACGTAGCCGTTCTCCCCGGGGGCAAAACCCCTCCGCGGGAGCTCGTCGCCGCTCGGCGGGTTCAGCTTCACATTCGTTCCGGCGTCGTTCACGAGTGAATCCAGAAGCGGGTTGAACGTGAGACGACCGGCGAACGCCAGCGCCGTCACGATCTCCGGGCTCGCGACAAAGGCGTGCGTTTCGGGGTTGGCGTCGTTCCTCCCGGCAAAGTTCCTGTTGAACGAGGTGATGATGGAATTCCTCTCCCCCTTCTTCACATCGTGGCGCTTCCACTGCCCGATGCACGGCCCGCAGGCATTCGCCAGAACATTTCCCCCCGCCTCCACGAGCGTCTTCAGCTGGCCGTCCCGTTCGATCGTCGCCCTGACCTGCTCGGACCCCGGAGTGATCGTGAACTCCGACCGGGCTTTGAGCCCCGCCGCCAGCGCCTGGCGTGCCACGCTGGTCGCCCGTTCAATGTCCTCGTAGCTGGAGTTCGTACAGCTTCCTATCAGCGCGACGCGTAGCTCCTCGGGATAGTTGTTCTTTCTGACCGCCTCGGCAAATTCCGACAGCTTCCATGCCCTGTCGGGAGAGAAGGGTCCGTTGATCATCGGTTCAAGCTCGGAGAGGTTGATCTCGATGACCCGGTCGTAATAGGCGGAGGGGGAAGCAAGGACTTCAGGGTCGGGAGCCAGACAGGAAGCAACACCGTCCGCCATCGCGGCCACCCTCTTCCTCCCGGTGGCCTTCAGGTAATCAGACATGCGGCTGTCGTACGGGAAGACGGATGTCGTGGCGCCGATTTCCGCCCCCATGTTGCAGATCGTCCCCTTGCCGGTCGCGGAAATGGATTCCGTGCCTTCCCCGAAGTACTCGACGATCGACCCGGTCCCTCCCCTGACGGTCAGTATGCCGGCGACCTTCAAAATAACATCCTTCGCCGAGGTCCAGCCGCCGAGCTTCCCGGTGAGTTTGACGCCGATGACATTCGGGAACTTCAGTTCCCAGGGCATCCCCGCCATAACATCGACCGCATCCGCACCTCCGACCCCGATCGCGATCATGCCGAGCCCACCCGCATTCGGGGTATGGGAGTCCGTCCCGATCATCATCCCGCCCGGGAACGCGTAGTTCTCAAGCACGACCTGATGGATGATCCCGGACCCGGGTTTCCAGAACCCGATCCCGTGGCGGGCGGAAACCCCCGCAAGGAAGTCGTACACTTCGCGGTTGTCGTTGAGAGCCTGACTGAGGTCCTCGCGGGCCCCCGACTGCGCCTGGATCAGGTGATCGCAGTGGACGGTTGTCGGAACGGCAACCCGCGGGATCCCCGCGGACATGAACTGCAACAGCGCCATCTGCGCGGTCGCGTCCTGCATCGCGACGCGGTCGGGAGAGAACTCCTCGTACGATGTCCCGCGGATGGAGGCCTTTTTCGGAGGGCGGCGGAGATGAGCGTAAAGGATTTTTTCGGTCAGCGTCAGCGGCCGCCCCACAATCCTGCGGGCCACCTTCACGCGCCCGGGTGTTCGTGCGTAGAGAAGTTCGAGTACGTCGATATCGAATATCATGGCGCTTCCGTCGTGTGGTACCATAGTAGTAGCATAAAATATACACATCGCCGAGAAGCTCTGCAAGTGGCGTCATGTTGCAATAGTGACGGTTATTTGGTAATTTTTAATGATATGACCACACATCCCCTCGAACGGCCTGAGCTGGAAGACGAAGTCCTGACGCAGGACCCTGCCAGGGTGATTCTCTTCAATGACGAAATCCACACATTCGACGAGGTCATAGCGCAACTCATCAAGGCGATCCATTGCACCGGCGGGAAAGCAGAGTCGCTCGCAATGGAGGTTCATACGAAAGGCAAGGCAATGGTGTTTGTGGGGGAACTCCCCCGGTGCATGGAGGTGAGCGGCATACTTGAGGAAATCAAACTGATGACGCAAATCGAGGTGTCATGACTTCACGGGAGACCCGGGAGAGCTTCCTCGGATTTTTCAGGGAGAGAGGCCACCGGATCGTGCCGGGCGCGCCGGTGATCCCGCACGGGGATCCGACGCTCCTGTTCACGAACGCCGGCATGAACCAGTTCAAGGACGTGTTCCTGGGAACGGGACGGAGGGAGTATGTCCGCGCCGCTGACACGCAGAAATGCATCCGCGTCAGCGGCAAACACAACGACCTGGAGGAGGTCGGGCGCGACACCTACCACCATACGTTCTTCGAGATGCTGGGGAACTGGTCGTTCGGCGATTATTACAAACGCGAGGCGATCGCCTGGGCCTGGGAGCTCCTGACCGGGGTGTGGGGACTTGAGAAGAAACGGCTGTACGCGACGGTCTTCGAGACCGACGACGAATCGCTGACCCTCTGGAAGCAGGTCACCGACATCGACCCCGCGCACGTCCTCCGGTTCGGCAGGAAGGACAATTTCTGGGAGATGGGGGAAACCGGGCCGTGCGGTCCCTGTTCGGAGATACATATCGACCTGACCGGTGACGGGTCGGGGAAACCCCTCGTCAACGCGGGGGATCCCCGCGTGATGGAGATATGGAACCTGGTGTTCATACAGAACAACAGGAACGAACGGGGCGGGCTCGAACCGCTCCCCTCCCGGCATGTGGACACGGGTATGGGGTTCGAACGGGTGTGCGCCGTGCTGCAGGGGAAGGACTCAAATTACGACACCGATGTCTTCATGCCGATCATCGGCGCTGTCGCGGAAAAGACCGGGAGGCCCTACGCGGAGGAACGGGACCGCGTCGCCATGCGCGTGATCGCGGACCACATCCGCATGCTTTCGTTCGCGATCGCCGACGGCGCAATCCCCGGGAACGACGGCCGCGGGTACGTCCTCCGCCGCATACTCCGGCGCGCCGCGCGGTTTGGGAGGACTCTCGGGATGCGGGAGCCGTTCATCCACGCAATCGCGCCGGCCGTCGCGCGCTCGATGGGAGACGTTTTCCCCGAGATCGTCGCTCAGCAGGCTCACATACAGAGAGTCATCCGGGCCGAGGAGGAGAGCTTCAACACGACGCTCGACCGCGGGCTCGAGATCTTTGCATCAGTCCTGGCCCGGCTCGGGACTGCGAAGGAATTCCCGGGAGAGGACGCATTCAAACTCTATGATACGTTCGGGTTCCCGCTCGACCTGACGCAGCTCATGGCGGCGGAGCGCGGGATCGGGGTGGACACCCGGCGGTTCGACGTCCTGATGGAAAAACAGCGCAGACGCGCCCGCCAGGGGGATCTGTCGAAACCCATCCCCGCCTCGCAGCCGGGGAGGGATGCGTTCGCCTCGTTCAGCCCTTCCACATTCGTCGGGTACGAGACGCTCGAGACACGATCGGTTCTCGAAAACGTTGTCGACGGCAGGTTCATAAGCCTGGACAGAACTCCGTTCTACGTCCGGTCGGGGGGGCAGGTCGACGATACCGGCGTGATCGAGGGGGATGGATTCGTCGCAGAGGTGATTGCTTCGGAAAAAGAAGATGACAGGATCATCCACGAAATAAAACTGACAGGGGGATCCCTCCCCCCCGCCCGGGGGCTGCAGGTGACGGCCCGTGTCGACAGGGAGCGTCGAGCGAACATCCAGCGGAACCACTCCGCGACCCATCTCGTGCACGAAGCGCTGCGCCGCGTCCTCGGGACCCACGTGCACCAGCAGGGTTCACTCGTCGCACCTGACCATCTCCGGTTCGACTTCCCGCATTTCGCGAAAGTCACCCCGGAGGAGATCAGGGGGATCGAGGATATCGTCAACGGCAAGATCGCCGACCGCATCCCGGTGACGACCGGGGTCGATCTCCCGATCGAGAAGGCGCGGAGGATTCCGAACGTCAAGATGTTCTTCGGGGAGAAGTACGGCGAGGTGGTCCGCGTCGTCGTCATCGACGAGAGCTACAGCGTGGAGTTCTGCGGGGGGACGCACGTGAAGGAGACCGGGGAGATCGGGCTCTTCAAGATCATCAGCGAATCGGGGATCGCCAGCGGTGTCCGCCGCATCGAGGCGGTCACCGGGGACGGCCTCCGGCGGTACGTCGAGGGGCAGATCCGCACCGGGAGGGGGACGGAGGAACAGATCGCGAAACTCCTCACGGAGAAAGAGGCGCTGGAGAAGGAACTCGGGCTCCCCTCGCGGCCCGACGCTGTTCCCTTCGAGCCCTTTGCGCCCGGGCACGGGGCTCTCACCGCGGAATCGATCGACCGGGTCGCCGGGGGGATCCGGCATCGGGAAGAGACGGCCGAGAGGCTTGGGAAAGAAACGGCCGACCTGCGCAAGGAACTCTCCAGGCTCCGTGTCCGGGAGGGAGCATCATCGATCGATGAGCTGGTCTCCGGCGGCACAAGGATCGACGGCGGCCTTCTTGTCACGGCGCAGGTCTCCGCCGCCTCAATGGACGAGCTCAAAAGCCTCGGCGACGCCCTCCGCGCGAAACTGCAATCGGGCGTCGGGGTCATGGGCGCCATCATCGACGGAAAGCCCGCACTCGTCTGCGTCGTCACGGACGATCTCATCAAGGGGAAGGGTCTGCAGGCCGGCCGGATCGTCGGGGCGGTGGCAGAAGCATTCGGCGGCAGAGGCGGTGGAAGGCCCCACATTGCCACCGCGGGGGGGAAAGACGCCGGGAAACTCGCTCATGCGCTCCAGGGGGTCGAAGGGATCGTCCGGGGCATGCTCCGGGACTGAAGGAAGCACTCTCACACTTTCGGGAAAACAGATGACGCACCAGGGAGATCCGACCGAGGCACGCCGGTCATTCATCGCGGCCGAACTTGCCGCCAGCGCGGAGATCAAACAGAGGATCGCAACATCCTGTTCCGATTCCATCCTCCGGGCCGTCGATGTCATCGTCCGGGCATTCGGAGGCGGGAAGAAGGTGCTTCTCTGCGGGAACGGCGGGAGCGCGGCGGATTCGCAACACCTGGCCACGGAATTCGTCATCCGCATGAACCCGGCGATCAAGCGCCCGGGACTCCCGGCCATCGCCCTCACTACCGACAGTTCCATGCTGACCGCCGGGGCCAACGACATTGGATACGACAACGTTTTCGCCAGGGCGGTCGAGGCCCTGGGATCGCAGGGGGACGTCCTCATCGGGATCAGCACCACCGGCAAATCGGAAAGCGTGAACCGCGCCATCACGACCGCGAAGGGGAAAGGGATGGCGACTATCGGTTTTCTCGGAAAGGACGGGGGAAGCATGAAGGCCCTTGTGGACGTCGCCATCATCGTCCCGTCCAGCGATACGCAACGGATACAGGAAGGACATATCACGATCGGCCACATAATCTGCGGGCTCGCAGAGCGCGAATTGTTCGCCTGACACCGGACACCACCGTGGCTCCCAACCCTCCGGATCCCCCCAGCAGACGTCAGGGGGATCTCGTCATCCCCCTCATCAGAGTCGCCATCGATGCCGTGGCGATCGAGGGCTCCTTTCTCCTTTCGTACTGGCTCCGGTTCCGGAGCCTGTTCTTCGAACGTCTCGGCTTCGACGCCGTTGTTTCCCCCCCAATGGAGGGCTACCTGGCCGGCTCCGCCGTGATGGTGGTGGTATGGCTCCTCCTGTTTCGCGCGAGCAAAGTGTACCGCCCGCGCCGCCGCGTCAGCCTCTCGGACGAGTTCATCTCCATTGTCCGATGGGGAACGGCGGGGATGCTCATACTCATGAGCGCGGCGTTTCTGTACCGTGGGTTTTCCTATTCGCGCATCGTCTTCGTCCTCATCTGGGTCCTCTCCATCCTGCTGATTTTCTCGGGGCGGGCTCTCGTCGCATCACTTGAGCGGAAAATGCACCGGCGCGGACGCTTCCTGAGGACCGCGGTGATCATCGGCAACGACGCTCTTGCCAACGATGTCTTCGTCCGTCTCCACCGTCATCCATCCTTCGGATTCGACATTGCCGGGTATTTCGCCGACGCTCCCTGCGACCCGGACCTGAAGCTCTCCGGCCTGGCGCATCTGGGCCCGGTCACGAACGCGGCACAATTCATAGGAAGCAGGGGCGTCAGCGTGGTCTTCATTGCGCTCCGGGCGGGAGAACATCAGCGCTTGTTCGATCTCGTCTCGGACAGCGAAGGTCTCGACGTCCAGTTCATGATGATTCCGGATGTCCTCGAAGTGCTGACCAGCCACGTGCAACTGACCGAATACGAAGGTCTCCCCTTTCTGACACTCAAGAGCAATCCCCTCACCGGCTGGGGGAGTGTCGCGAAGAGGCTGATGGATCTGTGCGTCTCGGCCGTTCTCCTCCTCGCCTTTTCGCCCATCCTTTTGTTCATCGCCTTCCTTGTGCATCTCAGCTCGCCCGGATCCGTGTTCTACCGGCAGGAGCGCGTGGGGATCGACGGCAGACCATTTTCCATTCTTAAGTTCCGCTCGATGCGCACGGATGCCGAGGTGGTCACCGGCCCGATCTGGGCCCGCAAGGACGATCCCCGGCGGACGCGGATCGGGACGTTTCTGCGCACGACAAGCATGGACGAACTTCCGCAGCTCATCAATGTGCTGAGGGGAGAGATGAGCCTCGTCGGCCCCCGCCCGGAGCGGCCCTACTTCGTGGAACAGTTCAGGGCAAAGGTCCCGAAGTACCTCGACCGACATCGCGTGAAAACCGGAATGACCGGATGGGCGCAGGTCAACGGCCTCAGAGGCGACACGTCCATCGAAGAACGGATCAAATTCGACCTCTACTATATCGAGAACTGGTCCTTCACGCTCGATATCAAGATTCTGCTCCGCACCGTCCGCGCCGCGCTCACATTCAGGGAGGCTCACTGAGGTGATCCCCCTCATCGTATTTTATCTCCACATTGTCGCCATTGCGGGCGTGTATACCCGGCGATGGCAGGAGGAGGGTCTGGCGGAGGGATTCCTTGCGGTGTTTTTTATGAGCCTCATCTTTTTCGTCGGATGGAGCATGGCATCGTTCGTGATGAAGCTCTTCATGACCGCCGCCGGAGCGGGGCCGGGCCTCAACAGGGATTCCGCCTCGCTTCTTCTCCTGACTGCAGCGGAAGGGGTGTTTTATTATTTCTACCTCAGGGGGGAGGAACGGCAGTCCGGGTCGCCGGATGCCGGACCCGGAAGCAACTGAAGAGGAGCCCCCCCCTGACACAGGTGCCGGTCCACTCTGCATGAAGCATGCATGCGGAGTGAGCCGGCACTCTCATTTTCGAGCGGGGCAGTGGAGAAGTTGCGCGCAGGAACGGAAGAGAATCTACCTTCCCCCCGCCTTTGCGACCCAGATCTGCCCATCGACCGATTTCGCGAGCTGGTCGGCGGCTTCTTTCGCTTCCTTTGAACTTGCGTAGCGGCCGACGCGCACGCGGTACCAGTTCTCCCCTGCGATCACTGCGTCTTCGACGAATGCGCTCATTCCCGCGGAGCTCAGGCGCGACGCTTCCTTCTCCGCCATCTCTTTGCTCGTCCACGATGAGACCTGGACTGTGAAGTTTCCGCTCCCCGACGGCGGGGGCGTGAACTTCCGTGCCTGTGCGGCCTCGCTCTTGTGCGTGGATCGTGAAGGCGCCGGCGTCGTGGAAGACGGTGTCGGGGAAGCCGGTGTCGTTGCAGCGGATGGCTCGAGACTCGGCTCGGGAGTCGGCGTGACGTCGTTCGCCGGTGCCGTCGATCCCTGGTCTGTCGTGTTCGCACCCGGAACAGTTGTCTCGGGGGGCGGAAGCTGCTCCGTTACCGCTTCGGTGGAGACTTTCGGCGTCCGCTTCCCCCAGAGATGGATGACCTTGAAATAGTTCAGAGCGAACACGCCTCCGGCCACGACGGCTACAAGGAGGAGAACGGTGAGAATCGTCGAACTGCTTCCTCCCCCCCCGCTCACACCAACTTCACGGAGGGTCGGGGGTGGCGCGACGTTCTGGTCGGAATCAAGGGGGTTGGATTCTTCCTCGAACCCGTCATCCCTGAGATTCAGTTTCGGCATGATAATTTCCTCCTGTTGTTATGATCACGATCCTGGCGCATCGCCCCCGGACAGTATCGTGCACCGGCGAGTTTCCGCTTGTGCCCCGGGACAAGTCCGGCAAACAGAGTGCGATCGGGAGATAGGCGCAGAAGGCGTCTATTCTTAAAGTAAACTCTCAAGTGCTTCGCCTAGTGGCTTAATTTAGGGTGAAAACCGATTGAAGTCAAGTCGATTCTTCAAAAATGTCCGGGAGAAAGCGCCGTATCGACCCCATGTGATGACGAATCTGCGTGCCTGACGGCGCTATCGCTCCGAACGACCGGACTGTCGGCGGAGGCGGGGTTCCCCTCCCTCAGGCGTGTTTGTGTCGTTTCCGACGGGGTCCGGGCCGGACTGAGCGTGCGTGCAGCTCCTCGGGGTGAGCCCTTTGCGGGAGCAAAATCCCGTGCGGGGGGGGAAAAAAGGCTCTCCCCGCCGGGGACGCGGGAGGTCGTATCAGCGGGAACAGATCCGCCGTGATGTGAACCCGGAAAGACCAGGTTTGTGTGCATCAGTGCCACGTACACTGCAAGTCCGGAAATGCACAGGGTCAGGAGTGCGACGGTGAGGACCGGGAAAACGGAGATCGGGCGCAGGCGCGGCCTCCTCCTTCGCCCGCCATGCAACCTCTGGTGCAACGCGGATTCAAAGTACCACGGAGCGCCCCTCCGTTTGAGACGCCGCAGTTCCTCCTTGAGGCGCTCGTAGTCGTTCCCGTTGTGCGCTTTGCTCATGGCCGTTCACGTATGAGGTCACGAAGCTGATCCCGGAGCGCCGCACGCGCCCGGTTGATCCGCGATTTCACCGTTCCCATCCCGCTGCCGGTGATCGCCACGATCTCCTCATAGGAAAGTTGCTGAATATCACGCAGGACGACCACTTCCCGGAATTTGACGGGAAGAGACTTCAATGCCTGCTGGATCCTCTCCTCCCGGAACGCATCGTCCGCGGCGTCGTCCGGTCCCGCGCTTTCGTCCGGGAGATCGAACACCTGCCCGTCGTTGTGCTTCTCCCCAAGCCTCACGAACCGGCGGAGCGACCACCTCCGGAGCCGGGTCTTCGCGAGATTCGATGCGATGGTGTAGACCCATGTCGAAAACCTGGCCGCAGGAGTGTAGGAGTCCCTGCTCCGCCACACGCGCACGAACGTCTCCTGTACCACATCCTCCGCCTCATCCGGGTCACCGAGGAATCTCCCGGCGAAGTTCGTCAGCTCGTCCTTGTACCGCTGGACCAGGAGGGCATACGCCGGCTCGTTCCCCTGCTGAAACAGGGACATCAGGCTTTCATCCGACGGGTCAGTCATCAGGGGGATGTCCTCTCCGACGCATGCTTTATACTGCGGGAGCACGGCCGATGTTCCGCTCCTCCGCACCGCACAGGCGCACGATCAGTGATTCCATCACCTGGCGCGGATCGTAGACGCCGGATTTTGACTGTTCGTCCGCTTCCGCCAGCAGCAGGAATGCCCGTTCGCACGCCGTCGGGGGCTGGAAACCGAGAGCTTCATGGTACTCCCGCAGAAAACGCGGGTGGACGCGGGCCTGCGAGGCCTGTTCATCCTGCGTGACCCCCCGCCGCCGGAGGTCGTGCAGCTTCCAGAGCGTCAGGAAGTAATTCGTCATCGTGGCAATGACCAGCGGCGCTCCTCCCCCCCCTTCCAGGATCTCCTCTAGTATCGCTATCGCGCGCCCGGTTTCCCTCCGCCCCACGACCTTCTGAAGTTCGAACGGGCTGTACTCTTTCGACATTCCGACAAGCGCGGAGACATCGCCCGTCGTGATCTCTTTCCGGTTGCCGATGTAAATGTACAGCTTGTCGAGTTCACTCATGATTTCCCGGAGCGACGTGCCGATGTACGCCGCGAGGAGTTTCGCGGCCTCGGCCTCGATCCGGTGTCCCCCCTTCCTGACAGCCTCGGCGATCCAGGCCGGGATCTGGTTTTCGTACAGGCGCTTGCATTCGAGCGCCCAGCCCAACCTCTTTATCGCTGCAAACGGTTTCTTCCTCATGTCGGGCTTCGCGGCAATGAGGATCAGGCAGGTCGACGGGGAAGGCTTCCCGGCATACACGGCCAGGAGTTCGCAATCATGGAGGGAGAGCTTGTCCGCTTCGCGCACTACCACCACCCGGCGCTCTCCAACCATCGGAAACGACGAAGCGCGCGCAACGATATCCATGGCGTCCGTTTCGGCTCCGCCGAGGACATCCAGGTTCAATGTCCGGTCCCCTTCCGCGAGGGCGGCATGGAGGATGGCCTCAAGGGCTTCCCCTGCCAGGAAATCCTCCTCACCGTAGAGGAGGTAGACCGGCGCCACATCGCCGCGCTCGAGCGACGCAAACAGCTCCGGCGATGTCAACCCTTCCTTTGCCATCGGAGTTCAGTGTTTCTTCGCCGGAGCCGGAGCCTGCCGGATACTTACTTTTTTCATCACAACCGGCGTAACGGGCTTCGATGCATCCGGACCCATACCCCCGTTCAGGGGGGTTTTACCTATGGCATCGACGACTTCGATCCCTTTTACCACTTTACCGAAAATCGAGTAGCTTTTGGGGAGCGTCGTGTTGTCCGCCAGCATGATGAAGAACTGGCTCGTGTTCGTGTTGGGACCCCGGTTGGCCATGGCAAGCACACCCTTTGCGTACCCGGCCTTGTAGGAGGCGGTGGCCGGATTCAGTTCATCGCCAAACTCCTTCCCCCAGATGCTCTCCCCCCCCGTCCCGGTCCCTGTGGGGTCCCCCCCCTGGATGACGAACCCCGGGACCACCCGGTGGAATATGATGCCGTCGAAATATTTCTTCCCGGCAAGGCCGACGAAATTCTCCACCGTCTTCGGGGCATCCCCGGGGTACAGCTCGGCCTCGATCGTCCCCAGCGTCGTTTCGATCACGGCGACCACTTTGCCTTGTGTCATCGGTTTCCTTTTTCCTTTTGATGTGGACTGCGGAGACCCGGAGGTCATCCCCCCGGCGAACGCGGCAATGAGCGCGAGCGTGACCGGGATTGCTGCCAGCGTGATCCGATTGTGCATAGGTGATTCTCCCTCTGTTGGTGGATGTTAGAAAAGGTAGCATGCGCCAAGACGCGCTCCCACGCCGAATGAGTGGAGCGTGACCCCCGATCCGCCCGACGCCACACCCGGGCTCACCCCCGATCCATCGAGAAGGCCCCCGATGAACTCCCAGCGCAGGTTCCCCCCGAGGAACGCGAAAAGGTGGTCCCCGAAGGCAGTGTTCGCCTCGAGCTCGAAGACCATTCCCGCCCCCTTCCCGTTAAACGTGTCGTCGAGCGAAAGGTACTTCTCCCCCAGGCTCCCGAAATGGTATCCCCCCCCCGCTCCCACCCTGACGTTGTACACACCCCGGTCCGTCAGCATATACTGAAGGATAACCGAAGGCATGTGCGTCGCCACGCTGAACGCAGCCGGACCGAATGCCCCCTGGGGGGACCAGGAAGCAAGCGTATAAGCGTATTCGAACTTCAGGAGCCAGAGATCCGAGAGCGGAAGCGCAAATGCGCCGAAGAATTCCACCGCCGACTTGAACTCCGGGACCCGTTCCGACGCCAGAGCGGTCACATTGATGAGACCGGTCACGTCGGAGTACGAGGCATACTCCACCCCCATACCCGCGGAGAGGGATGCGCGCGCCGCGGCATCTGCATGTGTCTGTGCACGGAGCTGCGGAAGGAGACAGAACGTCGCCGCCACGAGGAGTAACGGGGTTTTCATGTTTTTCGCACCGGGGACGGGAGTGCGAACCGGTCGCGGATAAAGTAGAACAAGCCCACAAGCGTCACGCCGATGAACCCGACCGCGTGCGTGACCGTCGCGAACCCGAGCGCCACGGACGGGTCCACCGCGAAGAGACGGATGAGCGTCTGCGAGGTGAAGGCATGGTAGCTGCCGGTGCTCCCGGGTGTCGGTATCGCGATGCCTATGCTGGATATGGTCAGGACGACCACCGCTGCGCGCGGCCCGAGCGTCCCGAGGCCGAATGCAAAAAGCGCGACATACGTCATCAGGATATACAGAAACCAGACGAGGACGCCTGCCAGTGCGATCACGGCAAAGCTGGCGGGCTCTTTGAGAAAGAGGAAACCGTCGAGAAACGCGTGCACCAGCTCCTCCGTACGGAGCCGGGCCCGCGCCGGGAGCACCCAGCCCAGGGGACGCAGGAGGAACCGGTCCGTCCAGTCCCGCCGCACCATCATAGCGACGAGGAACAGAAGTCCGCCCGCAGTTACCCCGGTGATGATGAGTCCCGCGCTCTGGAGCCACGGGAAGGAATCGAGAAGGGGGCCGTCGTAGACAAGGGGGAGAACTGCGACGAGGAGGAGGAACGAGAATGTGTCGATGATGCGCTCGACGACGATCGTCCCGAACGCGGAGCTCACCGGGAGCGACTCCATCCTGCTTATCGCGTAGGGGCGCGCAATCTCTCCGGCGCGGGGGAGGACATTGTTGAACATGTATCCGATCATGACCCCGGCGAAGAGGTTTCTGAATCCTATCCCGCGCTTGATCGGGGAGAGCAGGTATCCCCACCGCCAGGAACGGACCGCATGACTCGCCATGAGGCAGGCAAACATCGCCAGCATCCACCAGTAGTTCGCCCCACGCATCAGTGTGACGAGCTTCCCCATATCCGTCCCCCGGAAGGCGATCCAGAGGAACGCGGCCGTCAGCGCCGCACTCAGCGCAAACTGCATCAGCCGGCGGCCGCGCGGGACCGTGGGCCGGGGGAGCGGGGACTCCTGGAGCAACAGTCCTCCTATCGCATGTCGACGACCTCGGCTCCTTCCGGAATCTGGAGAACGAACCGGGAGTCGCTCAGGCCGGGATTCAGTTTGATGTCGCTGACCGTGTAGGTCGTCACTTTTCCGTTGACGTCAGTGAGTTCGGCCATCCGCACGAGCCACTCCGATGGATCGACCCAGAGGCGGAGCGAGGTCATCAGGGACCCTTCGCCCCGGGGGATGAGCTTCAGGACGATGCATTCGGTGTTCCCCGACTTCTCGCGCCCCAGGACGTTCGCCGCATAGTCATCGGTCGCACCCCCCAGGATGCGCTCGGGGGAAAAAGAGCGGTCCGAGGGTTTGAAGCGGTCGATCAGCACCTGCCTGTTCGGCACCGAGTAGGACCAGACGGTTTCTCCATCCGTGACCACCGTCTGGTCGTCCGTTTCAATCCTGTACTTG
This sequence comes from Ignavibacteriota bacterium, assembly GCA_003158475.1. Classification (GTDB taxonomy): domain Bacteria; phylum Bacteroidota; class Ignavibacteria; order UBA10030; family UBA6906; genus Fen-1273. Next base: position 27,264 of record PMJR01000076.1, read on the forward strand.
TGTTCCTTCTTCAGGTAAAGCGTCCCCTTCGCACGTTGTTCGAGGGTGGACTGGGGAAAGCGCGTACGCTGCGTGAACCTGAGTTCCGCGTCCCGGATCGAGTCGTATTTTTTCCTGACGTTTTCGAGGATCTCCTGCGGATCGTCCGATGCGGCGGCCCCCCGGACCACGAGGAACAGGAAGGCTGCCAGGGCAGCACCCGGGAACATGAATCGCTTCACGGCCGCCTCACGGATTGTTGAGTATGATGTCGAGCTCTGCTTCCGTTTCCACGAGGACGTCACGCGCCTTGCTCCCGTCGAACGGACCGACGATCCCCGCCGCTTCCAGCTCATCGACCAGGCGTGCGGCGCGCGAATACCCCACCTTCAACCTGCGCTGCAGGAGCGACACGGACCCCTGCTGGTGCCTGACGATCAGCCGTGCGGCCTCCTCGAAAAGCTCATCCCGCTCCCCCTCCGCGCCCCCATCACCGTTCCTCTTTTTTTCCACGATCGAGGGGAGCATGAAGGGCCGGGCGAACCCGGGCTGTGCGCTGATGTGGTCCACAACCGCGTCCACTTCGTCTGCGGAGATGAATGCGTTCTGGAGGCGGACCGGTTTCGGGCTTCCGCTGGCGAGGTACAGCATGTCGCCGTTCCCCAGAAGCTGTTCTGCCCCGTTCATGTCGAGTATCGTCCGGGAATCCGTTTTTGAGGCCACTTGGTAGGCGATGCGTGCGGGGAAGTTCGCTTTGATCACCCCGGTGATCACGTCCACCGACGGCCGCTGCGTCGCGACGATGAGGTGGATCCCCACGGCACGGGCGAGCTGTGCCAGCCGGGCGATCGGTTCTTCCACTTCCCGGGCCGCCGTGATCATCAGGTCCGCAAGCTCATCGATGACGACGATAAGATACGGCATCTTCGCATGTACCAGAGCCTCCGTACTCTTCAGGCGTCCCGAGGCGAGCCTTTCGTTGTAGTCGACAATATTGCGGACCCCCGCCCCGGCGAGCCGGTCGTAGCGCTTCTCCATTTCTATTTCCACCCCCCGAAGAACGATGACCGCGTTCCCCGGCGTCGTGATGATCTGTTCATTGATGTCGGGCGAGACGGCCAGGAAATGGTGTTTGAGACGGGCATACTGCGCCAGCTCGATCTTCTTCGGGTCGATGATGACAAGTTTCAGGTCGGACGGGTGGAGCCTGTAGAGCAGGCTCGTAAGTATCGTGTTGATCCCGACGCTCTTCCCGGAGCCCGTGGATCCGGCCATGAGCAGATGGGGCATTTTCGCCAGGTCGTCAGTGAACACTTCCCCGGCAATGGTCTTCCCCATCGCCAGGGGGAGGAGGGCGCCGCTTTCACGGAATATGCCGGAGTTTATCACGCTGCGGATCGTTACAAGGGACCGGTGGGAGTTCGGTATCTCCACACCGACAGCCGACTTTCCGGGGATGGGGGCCATGATGCGGATCCCCTTTGCCGCGAGTTTGAGAGCCATGTCGTTCTCCAGGCTCACGATGCGGCTGATCTTTACGCCGCTGGCGGGGACGAGCTCATAGAGCGTCACGACGGGACCCGGTGTGACGCTGACGCTCTCCAGCTCGACATCGAATTCTGCCAGCGTTGCCCGGAGGAGATCCGCGTTTGCCTTCAGTTCTTCGTCGTCGACATCTTCTTTCCCTGGCTTCGGCGCATCGAGGAGATCCACCGAGGGGAACACGTAATCAATCTCCTCAGGAGATCCGGCGTTCACCTCATCCGGCTCCACCCGGAGAGGTTCCGCAGCGTCCTCCTCGACCGGGGTACGCGGGAGGCGGCTGACAGAGATCTTCAGGTCATCGGACCGGAGGGGGACCCGATCGGGCCGCCGGACGACAGGCTCGGAAAGGAGATCCTCCGGGGGGAGCTTGGTGATTGTCACCTCTTTCGCCCGGCCGGGAAGCGGCGGGCCGGGGATTTCCCCGGCACGGTCCCGTTCCGCTGCTTCATTCCTCTTCCGGTCCAGAGCGTCCATGAAACGCATGTATGCCGAGCGGATCCGCTCCATGGTTTCATGCACATCCAGATCCGCAGCCAGAACCGCCGTGAGGAGCATGCCTGCAACAAGGACGATCGATCCCCCGGCCCTCCCGATCAGTTGCGCCATCATCGTGGCCACGGAGAGACCGATGATGCCGCTCCATTCCCTGGCCGGTCCCCCCGGACCCGCGATGAGGCTGATCATTCCGAATGACACCGAGACGAGCAGGGCGCTGACGATGGTGTAATTGGTAATGACAAGGGAGGACCTGGCATCCCCGCGCCGGAGGAGGGTCCACCCCCAGAGGAGGATGAGGAGGGGGAACACGAGGACGGCGTACCCGATGGTGGAATTGATGAGAAAATCGGAGAGGAGGGCACCGACAAGCCCGAGCCCGTTGTGGACGGTGTCAGCCATCGCCCGGACATTCTGATCCCCGGTCACGACGCCGGGGAGGTCGGTCGCACGGAGGTTGATGTGCGACTCATCACCCCCGTCGTACGTCACCAGGGCGATCATGACCAGGAGCGCCGCAAGGATCATGAGAAGAGCCGCCACCGCACCCCGGCGGGACCTCCCCCCCCTTGTTTCCCGTCCTGACGCGGTTTGGTTACCCCTGGGCACGGACAGGCTCCTCACGATTCCTGGGAATTGTCCACAGTTACCTTCTTCTCCACCTCGCTCCGGAGCTTGATCACGTCCCCCTCCAGCAGGGGGAGGACTGGGAGCGTGTCGAGAGCCGCGCAGTATTTCAAGTCCTCGCCGAACCCTATCTCCGCCAGGTGGCGCCCGTGATCGGACGACCTGATCATTTTGAGGATCCCGCGGCCGAACGTCCTGTGAAGCGTCCGGGCGACGAGCCCTCCGTCGGAAAGCTCCGGTTCGGCCGTCCCCCCTGCCCCGACGCGGGATATCAGCATGCCGGCGCAGACAGAATCTTCCATTGAGAGCATTCCGTCACTTCCCGCACAAACGATCGTGAAATCGCGGGGGGTCCGCCAGAGTGCCTCAGCAACGGTCCCGACGTTGACGAACCCGCAGACGAAGAGCTCCCGCGCATAGCGTGCCTTCACGATAGCCAGGGACCCGTTGGTGGTGCTGAATATGACCGCCTTCCCCTTCACGCGCTCGGCGGTGTACTCCAGCGGGGAATTGCCGAGGTCGAACCCGTCGACCATTTTCCCGTTTCGTTCGCCGCCGAGAAGAATCACGCCGCCGAAGAGGTTCCCCGAGATCTTGACCGCCGATTCGACAGTCGCGACGGGGATGATTTCCCGTGCCCCGTTGCTGAGCGCGGTGATGATCGTCGTGCTCGCGCGCAGGACGTCGATCACCACCACCGTTTTTTCCCGCAACGCCAGCTCGTCGGTCTGGTGGGGAGTGAAAAAGAGGTCGACATGCATCGCGTTCACTTCCTGATGAAGGGGGGCTGGACCACTTCCGCAGGGACCTCGCGACTGCGGATGCTGACCGTGAGTGTTGCCCCAGGCTTCGAGTGTGCAAGCGCGACGTACCCCATGCCGATCCCCCTGTCCAGCACGGGGGAGAATGTCCCGGAGGTAACGCTCCCGGTGGGCGAGCCGCCGGCATTGATCCGGTACCCCTGACGGGGGAATGCCCTGTCGTTGAGCGCAAACCCTACGAGCTTCCGCGTCACCCCCTCCTGTTTCGCCTTCATGATGGAGGCTCTGCCGACGAACTCCCCCTTGTCGGTTTTCGTAATCCAGCCTAATCCCGCCTCGATCGGATTTGTGGACTGATCGATGTCATGCCCGTAGAGGCAGAAGCCCATTTCAAGACGGAGCGTGTCGCGGGCTCCGAGCCCCACCGGCCCGATACCGAAGGGAGCACCGGCTTCCATGACCGCATCCCAGATCCTGGTCCCGGTGGCGGCGTCGGACGGAAAATAGAGCTCAAATCCCAGCTCCCCCGTGTACCCCGTGCGGGAGATGATCATGTCGACACCGGCGAGGTTCCCGCGCAGGAAATGGTAGTACGGAAGAGCACCGATATCCGCCCCGGTGAGGGTGCTGAGCGTGAGGAGTGCCTTCGGCCCCTGGACCGCGAGGAGCGAAAGGTCGTCGGACCGGTCGTACAACTGCACGTCCCCCGCGACATGCTGCTTCATCCATGCAATGTCCTTCTCCGTATTCGCGGCATTGATGACAAGCATGAACCGGTCCCCCATGCGGTAGACCAGCAGATCGTCCACGATCCCCCCGTCGGCGTAGCACATGGCGGAATACTGCACCCCCCCTTCGGAGAGCTTCGAGGCGTCGTTCGTCGTGATTTTCTGGACGAACGCGAGCGCATCCTTCCCGCAGACTTCGACCTCTCCCATGTGCGAGACGTCGAAGATGCCGACCGATTCGCGGACCCTCCTGTGTTCATCGATGATGCCCGTGTATTGCACGGGCATTTCATAACCCCCGAATTCGACGATCTTGGCGCCGAGCGTCCGGTGTATGTCGTAGAACGCTGTACGTTTCAGGTGCATCCGTCATCCGATAGCGTTGTGTCCGACCCAGTGCAGCGAAACAGCGTATTGCACCGGCTAATTGAACTGGTCGGTGATGTCTTTCTCCTGTTTCCTCGAGATGCACCGGAACTCGCCGACGTGGACCGACGGATCCGGCTCGAGGCGGATCAGGATGAGATATTTCAGCATGAGCCTCCGCAGCCGGCTCAGCGTCCCGACCCTCAGGGCATCGGCAAGCTGCGGGTTGACCCTGAGTATGATCCTCGACTCACTGCTCTCGCTCTTGAACCGCCGGATCCACCGTTCGATCTGATTGAGCGACGTGGTCCTCGATTGTACGAGTCCCGTCCCCCCGCACGCCGGGCACGGTTCGGTGAAACTGTGGAGAATGTTCTGGCGTATCCGCTGGCGCGTGATCTGCACAAGGCCGAATTCCGTCATCGGGAGCACGGTCACTTTCGCGCGGTCCTTGCGGAACTCTTTCTTCAGCTCTTCGTACACCTTTCTCTTGTTCCGCTCGTCGTCCAGGTCGATGAAATCACAGACGATGATCCCCCCGATGTCGCGGAGCCTCAGCTGCCGGCAGATCTCGCGCGCAGCCTCCAGGTCGGTCCGGAGGGAATTCTGTTCCTGCTCTTTCTTCGCCGCATACCGTCCGCTGTTCACATCGATCACCATCATCGCCTCCGTCGGCTCGATGATGATGTAGCCGCCGCTCTTGAGCCAGACCTTCCGGGCCAGCGTCGTTTCAATCTCCTTTTCGATCCCGTAGACGTCGAAGATCGGCCGCCGGTCCTTGTGGAGCTCGATCTTGTCCAACAGCTGGGCGGATGTGTACTTGATGTAGGCGCGGATCTCCTTGTGAAGCTTCCGGGAATCGATCACAACGCGAGAGACGTCGTTCGAGAAGAGGTCGCGGATGACGCTCGATGTCGTGGACATGTCCTTGTAGAGGAGACAGGGAGCCTGCTCCGACTTGACCGTCTTCTCGACTTCACGCCAGGTGGTGATGAGGTCTTTGAGATCATTGGTCAGGGATGTCTCGTCCTTCCCCTCCGCCACTGTCCGGATGATCACCCCGAACCCTTCAGGCAGTATCGTCTGGACGATCTTGCGGAGGCGGCGCTTCTCCTTGAAACTGCTGATTTTTTTCGAGATCCCGATCTTGCCGTCGAAAGGAAGGAGCACGAGGAACCGTCCTGCCAGTGATACCTCGCTCGTCACGCGGACCCCTTTTTTGCCGACGGGTTCCTTCGTGATTTGGACGATTATTTCCTGCCCTTTCTCGAGCTGGATATCCTTGCGGGGGGGGGAGCGGTGGTTGTCCCTGCGTCCCCTCTCCTGGGGAGGCGCGGTGGAGGGGGGGGGAAGGTGATCTGCGGCGGGAGCCCCGACGGAGGCTTCAGCGGCGGCAGATCCCTTAGGCTCTTCAGTTTCCTCGTCTTCATCGCCGATCATGGCGCTGTATTCCTCGAACCTGTTGCCGATGTCCGAGAAATGGAGGAAGCCGTCCTGACCGAGTCCGATATCGATGAATGCAGCCTTGATGCCGGGCATCACCTTGGCAATTTTGCCAAAGTAGATGTCCCCGACCATTTTTTCCTTATTGGCAGTCTCTACGAACAGCTCTGCCAGGCGACCATCTTCCGTAATTGCGATACGGGTTTCGTTGGCGCCAGCGTTTATGATGATTTCCTTCTTCATACCGTCCGGTTTGTACCAACCTTTCTGTGTAGCGCATGGTTGCTTCACAGGAACGGAACGAAGCGGGCAGGCTCCCGGGCCAGGACGAGAGACAAATCTTGGACATCATTGAACGCCTTCGTCGTTTACCGTTCTGTGAGCATGTGCCGGCGGCACAAAGCGCCGCCGTGATTGTTGTGAATTATATGGGGGTAGTCCCCGTCTCTTCACACGGGGTCTGAACTCTCCCCCGTTAAACTACGAAATGTTCTCCCCCCATGCAACCCCCCCGGGGGGAGCGAAAACGCCAAAAAAATGAGGTCAAGCTCCCCTGCGTCACACTTTCAGTAACCGACCGTTGCTTCCTTCCGGACCTGGCGGGGTTGAGCTACGTACGGTTGCGCAGGACTTGACCTCACACTCGAACAGCGACGAGACCGGGACGATTTGTGACTTCAGGTGGAGCTGATCGGGATCGAACCGACGGCCTCCTCGTTGCGAACGAGGCGCTCTCCCAGCTGAGCTACAGCCCCAGGACCCCGTACAGCGCGTCCGGGAACCACTTTCCGTCGAAATATACACGTTAGGGGAGTAACAATCAATATCCACCCTCGGGTTCACGCCCGAAAAGCCGGAGAGAGGAACCTTGACAAACCGGCTGGTATTGCGTACTTTTTATATTCGTGTGAAGTGCACAATTTTCCGCGGGTTGAGGGCATGGCAGGGGAACTGAACGAACGGGAACGGACGGTGCTCCACTACGTCGTGCGGGATTTCATAGAAACCGCAACGCCGATAGGGTCCCGTTACATCTCCAGGCGTCATGAAGACGTTCTGGGTCTGAGTTCTGCGTCCATCAGGAATGTGATGTCCGATCTCGAATACCTGGGCTATATCAACCATCCTCATACATCCGCCGGGAGGGTGCCGACAGACGTCGGATACAGGTTTTACCTGGACAGCCTGATCAGGATGGATGCCGTTTCGGCGACCGAGCAGAAGGCGATCCGGGAGGCGCTGAATTCCCGCGAGGCGGAGGACGAGCTGCTCCGGGAATCCTCCAAACTCATGGGGAAGATCTCCCGCCAGCTTTGCGTCATCACCTCTCCCCACCTCTCGAGCGGAACGCTTGAACGTCTGGAACTCGTGCCGATCGGCGGTACGCGTATCATGGTCGTGATATCGATCAAGTCGGGCCTGGTGCGCACGATGATGCTGGAGGTCGCCAGCGAGATTCCCCGGGAGAAGCTGGAGGACATCGCCAGGTCCCTCAACGAACGCCTGGCAGGACTCACCATCGAGGAAATACGCTCAACATTTGCCGAGCGGTTGAAAGACGGGGCGGGGGACGACACAGGCCTGATACGCCTTTTCATCGACTCGGTGGGGAAACTGCTCCCGCCGGCGGGAAGTGAGAGACTCCACATCGGCGGGGCCGATTCGATCATCGAGCAGCCCGAATTTGTGAACCCGTCGGAGTTTCGCGGTGTTATTGAACTGATCAACGACGAGGAGATCATCATACACGTTCTCGCGAAACACGAATCCCCCCCGCCGGGAGTCAGGGTGGCGGTCGGGGAAGAGAACCAGGACAAGAAGCTGGCTCCCTACAGCGTCATCACGGCGAGTTACGCCGCGGGAGAAGTCACGGGGACGATCGGACTCATTGGTCCGCGAAGGATGAATTATGCGCGGGTCATCCCTCTTGTCGATTATGTCGCCCGCACCATTTCGGAAATGTTCGGCACAAACAGCAGGCAATAATGAACGACGAAAACAGACCCGACGATGCGGGGCCGGACCCCTCGTCCGCGGAAAAGACCCGCGAAATACGTGATCCGGCGGAGGAGGTCCCGCCGGCTGCCGCGTCTCCCCTGGAACAACTCCTGAAAGAACTGGAAGAGGCCGGGAAGTCGGCACAGGCATACAAGGACCAGTTCCTCCGGAAAGCAGCGGAGTTCGAGAACTACAAGCGGCGCTCGGACGCGGAATACCTGAACCTCGTGAGGAATGCCAATGAGGGGCTGATAAGCGCCCTCCTCCCTATCGTGGAGGACCTCACGCGTTCACTCAAGGCGGGGAGCAGCCAGGCGGACGGCGAGGCGTTCTACCGCGGAGTGGAGCTCATCTACCAGAAGCTCATGAAAGTCCTCGAGGCGCAGGGGCTGGCGCCGTTCGATTCGACCGGCTCGCCGTTTGACGTGGAGTACCACGATGCCCTTCTCCAGGTGGCGCGTGAGGACGTCCCACCCGGAACGGTGGTCGAAGAAATCGCCCGGGGGTACAAGCTCAATGACAAGGTGCTGCGCCACGCCAAGGTCATAGTCTCGGCGGCTGTTCAGTCAGAGTCCGCACCCCAGGGATCAATTGTACCCGGCGAGAGCAAGGAGCCGACACAGCACTGATGGCGAAACAGGATTATTACCAGGTCCTCGGACTGGCGCGCGGCGCCACGCCCGAAGAGATCAAGAAGGCGTACAGAAAGCTCGCGCTGCAGTACCACCCGGATAGGAACCCGGGGAACAAGGAAGCCGAGGAGAAATTCAAGGAGGCGGCGGAGGCGTACGAAGTCCTGGGGGACCAGGCGAAGCGGACGCGCTACGATCAGTACGGTCACGAAGGGATCAAGGGGACCGACTTCCGTCCCTTCACGGACGTCAATGACATATTCAGCACGTTCAGCGACATATTCGGCGGGGGACTCGGCGGTTCGATTTTCGACGACATGTTCGGGACTCAGGGACGCACCCGCACACGCGGAAGCGCCGGTTCGGCCGGGTCGGACCTCAAGATCCGGCTGAAGCTCCCGCTCGAGGAAATTGCCTCCGGTATCGAGAAGAAGCTGAAGATAAAGAAGTGGAAACGGTGTGACGTCTGCGGCGGTACGGGTGCCCGCTCGACGGGGAGTATGACCGCCTGCACCGTGTGCAACGGGTCGGGGGAGATCCGCCAGGTATCCCGCTCGGTGTTCGGCCAGTTCGTCAACATCGCGACATGCCAGAACTGCGGGGGAGAGGGAAAGGTCATCAAGGAACCCTGCCAGACGTGCCACGGCGACGGCAGAGTGCAGGGGGATGCGACGATCAAAGTCCAGATCCCGGCGGGGGTCAGCGAAGGGAATTACATCCCCCTGCGCGGCGAAGGAAACGTGGGGAAACGTGGAGGGCCGGCGGGCGACATCATCGTGGTCATGGAGGAGGAACCCCACCCGGTGTTCACACGAAACGGGGACGACGTCATACTGGATCTCGTCGTCAGCTTTTCCGAGGCCGCCATAGGGGGGGATATCGAGGTGCCGACTCTCACAGGGCGCGCCCGGCTGAAGATCGACCCCGGGACACAGTCGGGGAGAATACTCAGGATGAGGGATAAGGGGATACCGCACCTGAACAGCTTCGGCCGCGGGGACCAGCTTGTCCGCGTTAATGTCTGGGTCCCCACATCGCTGAGCCCGCGCGAGAAGCAGGCCCTGAAGGAAATGGGTGAATCGGAGAATTTCCATCCGAAGGACGGGGATCGCTCGGCGAACTCCGAGAAGAGTTTCTTTGGAAGGATGAAGAAAACCACTTCCTGATCCGCATGATTTCCCCCACCGACCTGCAGCACCGGTTTGGGTTCACCAGGAATGAGGTCACGCTCATACTGTTTCTCTCGGTGAGCCTGATGGCCGGGGCGGCCATCAGGTGGATCCGTTCCGATAACCAGGGCGGAATGGATATCCCGCAGGGGTCCTTGTACGCGGCATCCGACAGCGAATTCACCGCCCGCTCGGCCGCCGCGGACGCCGACACGGTACCCCCCGGCCCCGTTGCACACAGCCACCCGTTCCCCCGCAAACCCCCCCTCCCCTCCGCGAGCATCGACATCAACAGGGCTTCACTCGCAGAGCTCGTGCGCCTTCCCGGGATCGGGGATGCATATGCGCGCCGCATAATCGCCTACCGGGAAGACCATGGCCCCTACTCCCGGATCGAAGACATGATGCATGTCTCGGGCATCGGCCCGAAGAGGTTCCAGGCACTCCGTCCCTTCGTGACGGTGCGTTGACTAACTCTCCCCTTTTTTGCATATTTGACCCGGACAGGGGGGCACTTTCACTTACCGGGTCTGGCCTTTGTCACCGCAGGATCTCATCGTAGGACTCAGCATCAGCGGGGGGGGAATACAGGCCGTCGAACTCGACCGGTCCGGTCCCACCACCACACTCCTTTCGATCGACGAATGGGAGAACACGCTCCCCGTCGCCCCGGCGAACGGGTCCGACGGTTCCAGTGAGGGGCTGCAGGAATTCTCTCGCCTCTTCGGTACATTCATCCGTGAAAACCGGATCCGCGCCGCCCGGCTGTCGATCTCACTTGATACCGCCATGCTCTTTCTGAATTCCATGCCGATCGACCAGGGGCTGACGCGGAGCGAGATCAACGACCACGTGAAATGGGAACTCTCCCAGTATTTCCCCGATGTCGATGCGGAGGATTTCATCACCGACGTCCACATACTGACGGAACGCGCGAACGACCTGTTCAATGAGGCACTGAGTGTCTCTGTCCGCCGTCACGACGCCGTCATGATACAGAAGGCGGCGGCGGCGGCCGGGATGGCACTCTCGATCGTCGACGCCGACCACTTCGCCGCGGATACCGCGCTGAAAGTCAATTATCCCGATACCTACCGGAAATACATCGCGCTGATCGGCGTGAAGGAGAATCGCCTCGATATCAGCCTGATGCGGAATGGCAGCCTGGAATCCTACCGCTACATCATCGTCCAGTCCAACCAGGAAATCATACAGGGGATCGCGGCGCTCGCGCGCAAGACTCCCGGGATCTACTCGATAACCGTCTACGGGCCCTATCTCGACAGAGACCTGCTGACGCAGATCCGGAGAGGATCCCCGATACTCGTGGAGGCGCTCAACCCCCTTCGTCACGTCAACGTTTCCGACAATCTCCGGCTTGCCGACCACCTGACGGTACCCTCCTATCGCTTCGCCGCTGCAGTCGGTGTCGCCCTGCGCAGGGATTGAACAGATGCGGGTCATCAGCGGGATCTACAGGGGAAGGAGACTCCGGACCGTCAGCGACCTCTCGGTCCGTCCCGCGACAGACCGGGTGCGGCAGGCTATTTTCGATGTCTTGATGAACAGGATCGAGTTCGAAGGGTCCCTCATACTGGATCTCTTCGCGGGAAGCGGCAGCCTCGGGATTGAGGCCTTGAGCCGTGGGGCGGCCCACGCGACATTCATCGAGAACGCTCACGACGCCGCGGCGTTCATCGAGTTCAACCTTCGCACCCTCGGGTGCGCGGATGTCGCGCTTGTCCTGGAGACCGACGCCATGGGGTTCGTCCGGCCCGGAAGCGGACCGTTCGATCTCGTTTTCGCCGACCCCCCGTATGCGTTTGACCGGACGGCCGATATCCCGGAGATCGTCTTCGGGAGCGGAATTCTCCGCCCCGGCGGCTACCTGCTCATCGAGCACTCCGGCGACCTGTCGTTCGGGAACGGCGCGGCCTACCGGGCGGGGCCCGTGAAGCGCTTCGGGCGGACACACGTCACCTTTTTTACTCCGATCAACGGAAGGAAGGACGCACAATGAAGCAGCGGATCGCTCTCTACCCCGGGACGTTCGACCCGATCACGTACGGACATATCGATGTCGTGCGACGGGCTACCGAGCTCTTTTCCCGCGTGGTCGTCCTGGTCGCCCGCAACTCGACGAAACACCCGATGTTCACCGAGGAGGAGCGGGTTGCTATGATCCGTGAGGTGTTCCGGCGACACCGCCGCGTTGAAGTGGACGCATTCAACGGACTCCTTGTGGAATACGCCCGGAGACGGAAGGCGTCGGTGATCGTCAGGGGACTCCGCGCGGTTTCCGATTTCGAGTTCGAGTTCCAGATGGCCCTGACGAACAGGAAGCTGGCACCGACGATCGACACGGTCTTCCTCGTTCCCCACGAGAAGTACACCTATCTGAACTCCACGATCGTCAGGGAGGTGGGCCGCCTGGGGGGAGATGTCTCCGATTTCGTCCCGCCGGGGGTCCGTCGACGGCTTCTCAAAAAAGTGGGACTCTGAAGCCGGCGATGCGTCACCTCTCTTTAAAAGTCAGGAACCTGGAGGAGTCGCAGACGCTCCTCCTCACGCAGAAAGCCCGCCTCCTGCAGGAAGCCGGCGTGGACGTCGTCAGCCTGACGGCCGGGGAACCCGACTTCCCGACACCTGCGCATATCAAGGAGGCCGCCCTCCGGGCGATCGAGGCCGACTTCACGCATTACACAGCGAACCAGGGAACCGCGGAGCTCATCGGCGCGGTCATCGACAAATTCTCCACGGACAATGACCTGCATTTCTCTCCGGACCAGGTCCTGGTTTCCGCCGGGGCGAAGCAATCGATATTCAATGCGCTCACCGCGATACTCAACCCGGGGGATGAAGTCATCATTCCCGCTCCCTACTGGGTGAGCTATCCGGCGATCGTCCGTCTCGCCGACGGCGTCCCTGTCATCGCCTCGTTTCCGGCGGCGACCGGGTTCCGGCCGGACCTTCGCCTGTTGCGCCGCGCGATCGGGCCGAAAACGCGTGTCCTCATCCTGAACACCCCCTGCAATCCCACCGGGATCGTGTTCACCCGAAGCGAGGTGGAAGAGATCGCTGCGATCGTGAAGGAGACGAATCTCACGGTCATCAGCGACGAGATTTACGAAAAAATGGCATTCGACGGAAGGAAGCACGTCAGCATCGGCTCCTTCAAAGGGATACGGGACCAGGTGGTCACCGTCAACGGCGTATCGAAGGCGTACGCCATGACCGGCTGGCGCATCGGGTACATGGGTGGACCGGAGGAGATTATCCGCGCCGCCGGGAAAGTGCAGGGACAGGTGACAAACAATGCCAACTCCATTGCACAGAAGGCGACAGTCGCCGCGCTGCGGGGACCGCAGGGACCGATCGATGCGATGCGGGACGAATTCCAGCGCCGCCGCGATTACATCGTCCGCCGCCTTTCGGCCGGGGGACGCGGCGAGGTCCGGAGACCCGAGGGGGCGATGTTTTTCTTTCTGAGCGTGGAGCACTGCTTCGGGATGAAGGCGCGCGGGAAGCTGATCCGGAACGCCGCAGATGTTGTGGAACACCTGCTGGAACACCACCATCTCGCACTTGTGCCCGGCGACGCATTCGGCGCCCCGGGGTACGTCAGGCTTTCGTTCGCCGCCTCGACGGAGGACCTGGAAAAAGGATTGGACCGCCTTCTCCGGGGCCTGCAGGAATTTCAATAGCAGAGGAGACTTATGCCGACGTACGAATACCTGTGCAAGAAATGCGGGCACACGTTCGAAGAGTTCCAGTCGATGTCCGGGGAGCCGCTTACACGTTGCCCGGAGTGCGGCACCGACAACCTCGCGCGAGTCATGGGGACGGGAGGCGGCTTCATCCTGAAGGGGAGCGGGTTCTACGGCACCGACTACAGGAAGCAGCAGCCCGGCGGAGGGGATTCAGGAAAAAAGGACGCGGGGAAGAAAGAGACCGGGAAGAAGGAATCGGAGGAAAAAGGGGGGGGCACAAAGGAGACGGAAAAAAAAGAGCCGGAGAAGAAAGGGACAGAGAAAAAGAGGACGGAAAAGAACGGGAAGGAGAAGGGAGAGGGGTCAAAGGGAACCCCCGGGTCTCGGTCCTCCTCCCCTCCGCCGCCGTCGGGGCCGCCGGAAAAGAAGGACTGAGACCCGGGTCACCCCCCCGCTTTCCGGACCCGTCCGGAAGCGATGAACGTCCCGCCGGTTTCAGGCGGGGCTAGGTCCCTTTTTTCATCATTTTCGGCCGCGGGGGGGTCGACTCTTTCAATGACGTGAGCGTCATCGTGCCGTCGCCCACAGTCCCCTTGGCCACGAAGTAAAGTCCCTTCTCGCGTTTGGATTTCTCGATAAGGTTCTTCGCCATGGCGCTCCCCTTCTCATCGAACTTGTAATACTTCCCGTCGGAGAACATCCCGTAGCCGCTCGCCGCGCAGTGGTCATCGAGCGCGCAGTCCTTCGAGTGCCCTTCCGCCTTTTCCATGGCGTTCTCCTTCATCGCCATCTTTCCCGCACACATCTGGTCAACGACGTATCCTTTGAGGGTTGCGGGCTTGGCGTCCTGAGCGCTGACCGTCAGCGCAAAGGTGAGAACAATCGTACAGAGTGCAATAAGGTATTTCATGGCTCCTCCCTGATGTTGTTTTTTCGTGGAGTGGGTGTCATCTCTGTACAACCCCCGGGAGGGGAGGAAGGTTCCCTCCAATCTCACTCGTAGCGGTCGAGCTTGAATCTCTCCCCCAGGTAGAGTTTCCGTACCTCAGGGTCGTCTGCGAGACTTTCCGACGTCCCCGTCTTCAGGATCTGCCCTTCGAACAGGAGATAGGCGCGGTCGGTGATCGAGAGCGTTTCATGGACGTTGTGGTCGGTCACCAGGACGCCGATACCGCGCTGCTTCAGCGCCGCCACGATCCTCATGATCTCCTCCACCGCGATCGGGTCAATCCCTGCGAACGGTTCGTCCAGGAGTATGAAATTCGGGTCCGTTGCAAGCGCGCGCGCGATTTCGGTGCGCCGCCGCTCCCCCCCGGAGAGCATGTACCCCTTGCTCCGGGCGAGATGGCCGATGTTGAAGTCCGTCATCAGCTGTTCGCATTTCGCGCTCCGCTCCGCGGCGGTCATGTCCATCATCTGCAGGACTGCGAGTATGTTCTCCTCGACCGACATCTTCCTGAACACGGACGCTTCCTGCGGCAGGTAGCCGATTCCCATCCGCGCGCGCTTGTACATCGCGACTTTGGTGATCTCCGCATCGTCCAGGTAGACCCTTCCGTCGTTCGGCGGGATCATGCCGACGATCATGTAAAACGTCGTCGTCTTCCCTGCGCCGTTCGGTCCGAGAAGTCCGACCACCTCCCCCTGCCGTACATCGATGTTGACTCCCCTGACGACCGTGCGCTTCTTGTACCGCTTGACGAGGTTTTCGGCACGCAGGACCTTCCGGGTGTCCTGACCGCTTCCGTTCACCATGATTGTCCGTTCCCCTTTCTTAGTGGTCATGCGCCGGGACCGAAGGGACCCCCCTCTCGAGGCGCGGCATGTTCGGGCGCCACGTGAACCCCGGGAGGGCATAATCAGACTCCTTCCCCCGAACCATGTTCTCCGGAAAGTACTCCCCCTCCACCCCGCCATACACGGTGATCGTGTCCGCCTTCCCCTCAGCGAAGAGCATCACGATCCTGTCGCCGCTGGTCCTGTTCAGACCGTTCGCAAGCGAATCGTCGTAAAGGTGATAGAGGCTCACCGCCCTCCCCTCAACATCCGTCCGGCTGAGCCCCTGCGTGCCGAAGGCCATCCGCAACCGGTCCCCCGCGATCTGGTCGTACCGCTCCGGGTGGAGCGAATCACTTCGTGACACGGCAAACGCGTTCCCCATGACGAGGAGGCGCTGGAGCTTCCGTTTCTTCAGGTAGACGTTGATCGAGTCCCCCGCCACCTGGGTCTCCCTGTACCAGATCACGGGCGCGCCCCGGAGCACGATGCTGTCCCCCGCGGTGAAAAAGCACGCGTACCGGGATGTGGCGGCAAGGTCCGTGCGGACCAGTTCGACGCTGTCCCGCGCGACGAGCCGGCGCGTCGAATCCCGGTACGACTCGAGTGCGACACCCCGCACCTGAAGCGTGTCGAACCGTCCCTCCCCCGCGGAGTCGACCTGGACCATCAGCGGGGATACCGTCATCCGGCTGAAGAGGCGGAGGGCATCGTGGTCGAGCCGCCCCCCGTAGATCGTCAGCCGGTCGGCCGGGCTCCGGACGACGACGTGTCCGTGAGCGATCGACCGACGGGTGAGGCGCCAGTACAGGAGCGTGTCCGCAGAGACGACCGAAGAGGAATCGACGACGATGACATGCGTGTGGAAGTACGCCCGGCGTTCTTCCGCAAAATACTCCCCGTATTCAGCGGTGAGCCGCGTGTTCCCGTCATCCAGCTGGACGCGTTCGAAACCTTCGGCGCGCCGCTCGGGCCGATAGTAAACACCGCGCGGGGCCCGGAGCGTGAGGCTGTCCTCCGTCACGACGACGTTCCCCGTGAGCAGGAATTTTCCGTCACGGATGTACTGGAGGGCGCGGTCGCATGTGACATGCGTGTTCTCCTGCGTCAGGAGGACGTGGCCAATGAGCTCGCGGACGTCCTCACCGGCGATCTGTCTCACGTGGAGCGTATCGGCGCTCACCTCCTGCGCCCGGACAGAGGGAGCCCCGGGCGTCATGAGTGTGAGTCCGAGAACGCAGAGGAAAACCGGGCGGCTATTCATGCTTCAGTGCCTGGCCCGTGACCCTGGGAATCGTGTAATTCCTGAGATCCTGGTCGCTCACGAGCCCCTGCCCCGTGATGTGCTCTGTCGGTGACGTGATATCCACAAACGAGTTCGTGTGTATCTTCCTGTCTGCGTTCGTCCAGAACAGGCTGTCGGTCTTCATTGTCGAACCGCTGTCGGACACCACGACGACGTCGTCGTATGCCTCGAAATCCTGCGTGGCATCGTTGACTTTCCCGCGGCGCGCGGTGAGAAGGGAGGTATGCCGCCCCTCCGCGTCGAAGAAATCGACGTGCACGCTGTCGTCGAGGAACGTCACCCGCTGGCCCTGGAAGTCCGCGATATGTCCCGCCCACAGGATGGCCTTGATGCGGGCCGAATCGGTGAAGTACACGGTGCTTCGCCAGCTCTCCTGCGACGGGAGGGACGACTCCGGGAGCGGCTGGATGGAAGGGTTGATTTTCTCGCCGCATCCCGCAAGGAGGAGCAACGCCGCGATGTGGAAACGGTTCATCCCGCTTCGTCCCCCCCCAGGCCCGCCTTGACGAGGTCGTGCAGGTGTGCCACTCCCACAGGGACGTTCGCGGCATCCACCACGATCATCTGCGTGATATTGTAGGATTCCATCTCCTGAAGGACAACGTAGGCAAGCGTTCCCTCCTTCACCGTTTTCGGGTTCCGGGTCATGGCGTCCGACGCCTTGACCGAGGCAACATCCACGGTCTTCTGGAGCAGCCGCCTCAGGTCCCCGTCCGTTATCAGCCCCTCCAGCTTCCCGTCCCGTCCCAGGACGCACGTGCAGCCGAGGCGCTTGCTTGTCATCTCGACGATCGCATCCCGCAACGGCACGTCGCCGGTGACGCACGGGACATGCTCTCCCCTCGTCATGAGTTCGTCGATCATGAGGAGGAGCCGTTTTCCCAGTGTCCCGCCGGGGTGGTAGAGCGCAAAATCCTCCCTGGTGAACTGCCGCCGGTCAAGGAGCGCGATGGCAAGGGCGTCCCCGAGCGCCAGTGCGGCGGTCGTCGATGAAGTCGGAGCAAGGTCGAGCGGGCACGCCTCTTCGCGAACGGAGACATCAAGCACCACGGTCGATTCGTTCGCCAGCGGGGACGAGAGGTTGCCGACGAGGGAGATCACGGGAACGCCGATCCGCCGGAACATCGGGAGGAGAATCGAAAGTTCGGCGGTCGAGCCGCTTTTCGAGATGCAGATTACAACATCTCCGCCCCGGACGATGCCCAGGTCCCCGTGGACTGCGTCGGTCGGATGAAGGAAGACCGACGGCGTCCCCGTGGAATTCATCGTCGCAACGATCTTGCGCGCGATGATCCCCGATTTTCCAACGCCCGTGACGATCACCCGGCCGCGGCAGGCATGCACCAGGTCGACGGCACGTGCAAACGATTCCCCGATCTTTCCTTCCAGTTCGGCGACAGCTCTTCCCTCGATACGGACGACTTCTCGTCCTTTTTCAATTGCAGTCTCTGATGGGTCCATTCAGCCCCTTCTCCTGAAAAGTTGCCGTATGAACAGGGGTATGCCGGAGCGCCGGTCGGGCGGGAAATCCACCTGCAGGGGGACGTGGTGCCGGAGTGCATTATACGCCACGAAGGCCCGGAGCAGATCTTCGTCGGAAAACGACTTGAGATCTTTCCAGAGGAGTGACGGCACAAGCGCGATCCGGGGATCCCGGATCCCTTTGCGGATCATCAGCTCGCTGTAATAGTTCGTAATGGGGATCAGCCGGACGATGCCGCCGTACCGCTCATGGACCCAGATCCTCTTCTCCACCGGCGCGAACGCAAGCGTCACCCCCGCGCCGATGGAGACTTCCCTCACAGGGGTGCCTGTCGCCGGGGAGACCTCTCCGGGGGACCACCAGGAATACGTCCAGCGCCGCTTCTCCTCGTAGTTATCGGGGATCCCCTTCCCGCTTCCGGAGACGATTTCGACATTGATCTGGTTTCCCGCCTCCTCGCGGACACTGATCGTGAATGCGTCCCGCGTGGTCTCCACCATTCCGTACGCAATGACCGGAGAAAGCGGAGAAATCGTGTCAGGGAGGTCGCCGGGTGGCCCGAGGACAAGATCCCCCTCCCCGCGCCGTCCCTCCCCCAGGACCGTCATGGATTCGAGACGGTCCCGGAGCGCCCGGTACCCGGGACGGTCCACCGGGAGGACGGTCTCCATGAGGTCGAGCTCCTTGGGGCGCAATGGACGCGGATACTCCATGGGATCATGTTCTCTTATTTGCCGCGCCGGTCGAGTATCAGATCGATGAAGTCACGGACGGCCCCCTGTCCCCCCGCGGCACGTGTGACATAGTGGACGTTCCTCCTGACCTCCGCCAGGGCATTGGGAGGAGCCGCCGAAAGTCCGACGACCCGGAGGAGCGGGATGTCAAAGAGGTCATCTCCGATGAACGCGAATTCCTCATCACCGAAACCACGGCGGCGCTGGATCTCCCTCATTGCGGCCACCTTGTCGTCCGCCCCCTGCACCACATCCTCTATCTTCAGTACCCGCGCACGCGCATCGACAATCGGGGTCGTTCTCCCGCTTATGATGCCGAATGAGATCCCCGATTCCCTCCCCCGTTGTATCCCGTACCCGTCATGCGCATGAAACCGTTTCAGCTCGTGCCCCTCTGCGGTGTAGTACAATCCCCCGTCGGTCAGGACACCGTCGACGTCGAGCAGAACCATCCTGATCCGGCGGGCCCGCGAGGTGATCGATCTGTTCGGGCGGCCCATCAGAGTCCCCGTACGATACGATCCACCGCAACGCACCCGGCAACGAGCGCCTCGAGCAGGTCCAGACGGAGCTGGCTCGCGGCATCGCTCAGCGCGTGGCGAGGATCGGGGTGCACTTCGACAAAGAGCCCGTCGCATCCCGCCGCCACGCCGGCACGCGCGAGAGGGATAATGAATTCCGGCCGCCCTGCACTCTGCCCGGTCTCTCCCCCCGGGAGCTGCACCGAATGGGTCGCATCGAACACCACGGGGTAACCGAGACCCCGCATGATGATGAGCGAGCGCATATCGACAACCAGGTCGTGGTAGCCGAATGTAGTCCCCCGTTCCGTCAGCAGTATGGCGGTGTTTCCCGTCGCTGCGACTTTCCCGGCGGCATAGGCCATGTCCTCCGGAGCCAGGAACTGTCCTTTCTTGATATTGACGATCTTTCCGGTCCTCCCTGCAGCCTGCAGAAGCCCCGTCTGCCTGCAGAGGAACGCGGGAATCTGCAAAACGTCTGCGGCCTCGGCCGCGGCGGAGGCCTCACCTTCCGTGTGTATGTCCGTCAGAACCGGGAGATCAAACTCCCTGCGCACCTCCTGAAGGATCTTGAGCGCCTTGTCCATCCCGATCCCGGTGAACGAACTGCCGCTCGTCCGGTTCGCCTTCGCATAGGATGACTTGAAAACCGCGCCGATACCGTGCTTCGCCGCGACGTCTTTCACGACGGACGCCGTCTTCAACACGAGATCCCTGCTTTCCACGACACACGGTCCTGCAAAAAGCACAAGGGGGTTCGCCCCGCCGATCGGGATAGAGCGTATGTTCATGTCATGTTCCGGGTCATGGACGGAAGAAACTACGAAAAAAGGGGAAGACAATCAAAAGA
>PMJR01000117.1 GCA_003158475.1 Ignavibacteriota bacterium
CGCCGCAATGTCGATCCAGTGCATGAGTGTGCCCCCGAGCAGATTCCCGAGGCCGTTCGTATCGTTGGGCAGGACGAGTTGCGTGGTAATGACCTGTGAGTCCCTGACCGCTTTCGGAGTCATCATTCCACCCGGGTCAATGGAGGTGCTCCCGGCAGCGACGCCGTCCCCATCCCCGTCTTCGGCGGGGCGTTCTTCAGTTCTTTCGATACCCGTTCCTGGAGGGCGTCGGCCCTCCCCCGGAGGACGCTGTTGGGATACCGGGAGAGAAATCGCAAGAGGTTCGTTTGCGCGTCGGAAAACTTCTTCCGGCTGATGAGGACTTCGACTTTGTCCAGGAAGGCGAGCGGCGCCCAGTCGGTGTCATGGTACTGGTCGATGACGTCGTCGAAATAGCGAAGCGCTGCGGTGTACCGCTCGAGGGTGACGTACTGCAGCGCGGCATCGTAGAGTTTCCTGGCCAGCTTTCCGTCAAGCTCCTTGATCCTGGCTTCGGCATCTGCGGCGAGCGGGTTCGAGGGGTAATACTCCACGAACGATTGGAATTCGTCGATCGCCTTCCGTGTGTACTGCTGATCAAGCGAGGTCCGGGGGGAGATTTGGTAGTACGACATCGCGAGCCTGTACTGTGCTTCGGGTACGCGGGGGCTCGCGGGGTAGCTCCGTTTCATGATGCCGTATTCGAAGGCGGCGAGAAGGTACTCCCCCCGCTTGAAACGGCAGTCCCCCAGGTAGAATTGCGCATCGGCCGCGTGCTGGCTCCCCTGAAACTGAAGCGTGATGATCGTGAATTCGTTGATGGCGTCGAGGTAGTCCTCCTTTTCGAACATGACCTTCGCCCGATCGAAGCGTTCATCGGCAGTGAGCGTCGTCGCCTGTTCTCCGGAGCCGCAGCCTGCGGCGAAGACTGCTGCGAGGAAGAGGACCAGCGGGAAGAATGTTTTCACCATGTCATATACTCCTGGACATCCTGTGATGATAAAAGTCGTACGTGCTCCCTGATGGTTCGGGCCTCATCCCCCGGCCTGAGAAATTCCGGCTGGAAACCGGCCCTGAGAGGAAGCCCCCGCAGCGAACGGATGCGCGTCCCCGTCGCGTCGCGGACGATGTCGAACGAGACCGCAAAACTGAACCTGGTCCAATAGCGTGAAGGCTGCATGAAGACGAAGTTTCCCAGCGAATGGACAGCCACTTTTCCCCCCACTGTCTCTATCCCGTAGGGAACATGCGGGTGGTGTCCCAGCACGATGTCGGCTCCCCCGGCCAGCACGAGGCGGGCAAACTCACGAGTTCTCTCCGATGCCTTCGGCGCATACTCAACCCCCCCGTGATAACTGACAATCACGACGTCAGCGCTCTCCCTGACCTCACGGATCGCAGGCAACAATCCCCCCGTATCAGCCTGCGCGACGAGGTCTTTCCAGGCTACCCCCGTCCCGTTCATGAGATCGGTGACGGCGAAGAAGGCTATCCGGATTCCATTCACCCTGAGGAGTACGGGGAGGTAAGGACTCTCTCCCTTCTCCGAACTCCCGCAGTGGGCGATGCCTGCCTTCTCCAGGTACCGGATCGTCTGGGCCCGGGCGGACACTCCGAAATCGAGCGCGTGGTTGTTCGCGGTTGACACGATGCGGACGCCGGCCCGTCGCAAAGCCTCTGCGGCTGCGGGTGGCGCCGTGAAAATCATATTGTTCCGCGGGTGCTCCGTCCGCCCATGCTGGTCCGAGATGTTGGATTCGAGATTCGCAAACACGATGTCATATCCGCGGAGCGTATCCGCAACTCGCGTAAACGGGTACAGCGTATCTCCGTGCAGTATCACCTGCCCCACCCGGCGGCCGAGGTTGATATCGCCCAGGGCCAGCAACCGAATTTCGCTGAAGGAGGCTCCCACCTCCGCCGGTGCTGCCTGTTCCGCCGCCGGACCATGAACGCGGTCCATGAGGAACGCCCAGCTGCAATACAGGGCGAAGGCGGACAGCCCCGCCGCCCGGAGCCAGCGCTCCCCCCTTGCCTCTTCCGCGATCATCAACTCCGCACTGTGAACAAAAGAAATATTGCGACGGCCACAGCCCCGACGATGACAAGCGGTTCTGCAATTCCTGAGAAGAAGTCCTCCGGGGGGAGTGCCCCCCGGGTTACGGGGAGAGCCGAATGTTCGATTCTTTCAATCTCCGAAAGGTCGATCGTGTCGGAGAAGAAGGCCTTCCGCTCTCCGGTCATGAGCACAACCCCGGTTGCACGGTCCACCAGACGCAAACGGGCCAGGAGCACGATCATCCTGTCGAGCACCCGAGAACCGAAAATACCGGGCCTCCGGAGATTCGAGTATTGCACTTTCATCTCCACGGCTCCGAATTCTACACTGTAGCGGGCGGAATCGCCTGCTGAAATGATGCAATTCCTTGCCCGGAACGGGCGCTCAACTGCGTCCTGAAGGAACCATGCAACGTCCGGAGGCGCAATTCTCACGGTGACCCGGGGGGAGTCCACCGTTGAGGTCAGATTCGCGAGCGAATCGCCGAGGGACGCCGCCAGGGACTGGTACACGCGCAAGTTTGTTGTAACGGCGGAGGCTGAATCCTGAGCATGCAGCCCCGGGACCAGCCCGATCCCCGCGACAAGCACAGAGAGAGAATGCCGCAGTCCTTTCATCCGTATCCTGGAATCAATCCCCAAATGTAACGAAAAGGCACGTGATTTTCAAGGAGGGGAGCAGCGTGGACGGTTAGAACATTTCTACGACGATGCGCTTGTAGGGGCGCCTTCCGAAGAGATAGGTAACCCGCCGTATGTGGGCGATCGGGTAGGCGAACGATCGTTTGTCGTTTCCCGTCGATCTGTGCACGATCAGGGCGTCGTCGTCGACTTCATCCACGACGACGACGAACTTCTGCGTCGAATCGGCGTCGGCGAACTGAAGTGAATCCGACGACATACTGATGAGGAGTATCTCCTTGCCGGTTTGCTTGGAGAGGAAGTCCCGGAAGTCGGACGGCAGGTCCTGTGCGAGACCGGCAGACGGTAGAATGCCGGTCACAACAAGGGATAAATAGAAAACCGTCCGCAGAGCGAGGAGCCGTCGTTGAGGGATCATATCAGCGGTGGTCCGTTGAGCATGTACTACCGGTTTTGGCCTGCCTCAGGCCTGCTTCAGGGGTTCGGCAACCGCCGGCCCCTTCGGTGCGGACTTCCGGTACATTATGCCGATCGGGATGACGACGCAATACCCGCTCACCAGGAGTATGGGTGAGAGGACAAGCGGGAGGAACCCTTCGACGGACCCTTCGAGCATGGCAAGGTACCCGGCCACGATCACCAGAATACCTGCTCCCAGGATGAAGTAGTTTTCCCGCCCCAGCGGGAGCGGTTCACTTATGAGCGACCTGTGATTTTGCTCATTCTTCCGTACCGGCTTCCGTATCGGCTTCCGAATTGGCTTCGCCACGTTGTTGGCTCCTCATGTTGGGCGTGTAAAAAAAAGCCCAGCGTTGGGGGGAACGCCGGGCTTGACCATGTTCCGTACAACAGTCAGGGGAGAAACTGTTGTAAAGGTCAATCCCCAATGTATACAATTCCGTGATATTGTCAAGTCTTTTTTCATTTATTGTCCGCGGATGACCCCATCGGCAATGTGTATGATCCTGTCAGCCTGCTTGGCGAGGGACTCATTGTGAGTCACCACTATGAAGGTCTGACCCCTGTTTCTGCTCAAATCCCATATCAACCGGTGCAAATTCCTGGCGTTTTCGCTATCCAGGTTGCCGGAAGGCTCGTCCGCCAGTATCACTTTCGGGGAGTTCATCAGGGCTCTCGCGACGGCGACCCGCTGTTGCTCCCCCCCAGAAAGCCTGGGTGATTTTTGGTCAATCCGGCCTTCAAGCCCCACTTCGCGCAGCAGGTCCATACTCAGTGCCCGCACATCGGAGAGTTTCTTCCCCTGAATGAGCGCCGGCATGGCGACGTTTTCGAGTGCGGTGAACTCGGGAAGGAGATGGTGGAACTGGAAGATGAACCCTATCCGCCGGTTCCGAAACCTTGCAAGTTCTTCGTCACCCATGGAAAAGACATCCGCACCTTCGTACACCACGCTCCCTGACGTAGGCTTTTCGAGAGTCCCGATGATGTGGAGAAGCGTGCTCTTCCCGGCGCCGGACGCCCCCACGACCGCGATGATCTCTCCCCTGTGGACGTCGAGACTGATCCCGCGCAGGACGATAAGCTTCCCTTCCCTCCCTTCGCCGGACGGAAACGTCTTGGTGACCTGACGCACCTCGATGACGGATTCCCGTGTTTGTTTCATTGCGCTATTCCCAGCGGATGGAGTCGACCGGAAGGAGGCGGGCGGCCCTCCGGGCGGGGTAAAGGGATGCGAGCGTGCTGAGCGTCATTGAGGCGAGAACGACAGCGACAAAATCGGTCCATCGCAGCTCGACGGGGATTGCGGGGATGATGTAGACGGTCGGGTCGAGCGGGAAGAGGCTGTACCGGATCTGCAGGAGGCAGACAACGACCCCGATCAGTACGCCGGCAGCCGTGCCGAGCAACCCCACGAGAAGTCCTTCAAACATGAAAATCCGGACGATGCTCGTCCGGGTCGCGCCGAGCGACTTGAGGATGCCGATGTCGCGCCGTTTCTCGATGATCCCCATTGTCAGGGAGCCGAGGACGTTAAACGTTGCGACCCCCACGATCAGGCAGAGTATGATGTACGCGGTCCACCGCTCGATCTTCATCACCGAGTAGAGATCCCGGTGGAGATCGTACCAGGTCGAGACCGTGTAACCGTCCCCGAGGCGTGACTGGAGGGAGTGCTTCACGTTGTCCGCCTCCTCCAGGTCATGAAGACGGATCTCGATGCCGCTGTAGCTTTCTCCATACTGGAAGAGCTGCCGCGCCGATTCGAGCGAGATGAAAGCGTAATGTGCGTCGTAATCCTTGTTGTTGGAGTCATAGATCCCCGCGACGGTGCATTTGCGCGTGAGAGGCTCCCCGAACTGCGTCATCATTGCGTCCACACCGACCGGGCTGACGATTGTCAGTTCCGATCCCACCATCGTTCCCAGCCTGTCGGCGAGCGCCAGTCCCAGGACGACCCCCCCGGACTCCGGCGTGTCGCGGAGGCGGAATCCCCCGAGCACGATTCTTTTCTTGACTCCGGACACCAGGTCAATCGTGGAATCCACCACCCCCTTGACAAGGACGACCCTGTTCACGTGGGGGGTCAGAAGAAGTGCCTTGCTGGCAATGTAGGGAGCGGCGGCCGCGATCCGCGGGTCGGCCTTCAGACCCATCAGGAGGCTGTCCGTCATCAGCATGCCGCGCCCCCGTGCCGCCTCGATCCGGATATGGGGGTCGAATCCCACCAGGACGTTCGTCACGACGCTGTTGAACCCGTTGAATACGGAAAGGACGATGGTCAGGGCCGCAACCCCGACGGTTATACCCGTGACCGAAACCAACATGATGATGTTGATGAACCTGAGCTGGCGTTTTGATCCCAGGTAGCGCTGCGCTATGAACCTCTCGTAGCCCATTTCAGGAAAACCGTATGGCGGTGACCGGGTGCAAACGGGACGCAAGCCGGGCGGGGAGCATGGAGCTGGCCAGGCACAGCAGGAGCGTGGCACCCGACACAAGGAGAAAATACTCCGGCCGCAGGAGAATCGGGACCGACGTCATGAAATAAATATCGCTGGGCAGGGAAAAAAACCTGAACTCCCTCTGGGCGTAGCAGAGTGCAAACGCGAGCGAATTCCCCAGCACGGTCCCCGCAATGCCTATCGTCATCCCCTGACGGACGAAAATGCGCGTGATCCCCCAGGGGGAAGCGCCCATCGCCGCAAGCACGCCGATCTCCCTGGTCTTGTCCAGGACCATCATCAGAAGCGTCCCGATGATGTTGACGGTGGCGACGATGATGATCAGACCGAGAATGATCGGCACAGGCCGTCTTCTGAAGATCGATCCAGCTGAAGAGGTTGCGGTACGTATCGAACACCGTCCTGCCGTAGTGCGGGTAGCCGAGCAGGTCCTGCACCTCCCCGGCGACAGCCCACGCGCTGTCCACATGCGTCAGGAGAAGGTCATATCCCGTGACCGCGTCGCCGAGCTGGAAGAGTGACTGGGCGTCGCGCATGTCCGTGAAAGCATAGACGTCGTCGTATTCCGCCATCCCGCTTTCGTAGATCCCGGTAACCCGGAACTGCATCACGCGCGCCTGCCCCTGTGCCATGAGGCGGCTGATCCCGAAAACCGTTACCCGGTCGCCGACGTCGATCGCGAGCTTTGCGGCAAGCTTCCTCCCCAGGACGAGCTTCGCAATCCCCCCCTGCTCCCTGTCCAGATCATAGCGCCCCGCAACCAGATAGCGCCGGGTCGTGGAATTGTCACGCAGGGGGTCGATCCCCTTGAGCAGTATCCCGTCAACACCCTCGCGCGAGCGGATAAGCGCCTCGCGAGCCACGAACGGGGCAACGGAACGGATCGCGGGAATCTTCTTCTCCATCAACCAGGTGTTCTCTTCGTGGTGGCTGAGAGGCTGGTTCTGGAAGCCGAGGACCTGCACATGGCTGGTAAAGCCCACCACCTTTTCGGTGATGTCCCGTTCGAAGCCCCCGAGAACGCTGAGCGCGATAATGAGCGTCGCTGTCCCCAGCATCACCCCAAGCGTCGCGATCGCGGTGATGAACGAGAAGAAGCCGTCGTTGCGTCCCGATCGGAGATAGCGTCCTGCAATGAAAGACACATAGCTCATCGATCCGTCAGGCACCCTTGCCCGAAAATTCCATAAGATAGGCCTTGATGAATTCGTCGAGGTCGCCGTCCATCACCGCCTGCACGTTGCTCGTCTCCGCGTCCGTCCGGTGGTCCTTCACCATGTTGTAGGGATGGAAGACGTAGGACCGGATCTGGCTCCCCCATTCGATCTTCTTCTTTGTGCTGTTGATAGCATCAAGACGGGCTTCTTCCTCGTCCTTTCGTCGCTGGTACAGCTGCGATTTCAACATCTTGAGCGCCTGTTCCTTGTTCTGGAACTGCGAGCGTTGCTGCTGGCAGGCAACGATGATCCCGCTCGGGAGGTGCGTGATCCGGACAGCCGTCTCAACTTTGTTTACGTTCTGTCCCCCTTTTCCCCCCGAACGGTATGTATCGATCTTCAGGTCGGCGGGATTGATCTCGATCTCGACGTCGTCGTCCAGTTCAGGATAGACGAACACGGAAGCGAAGGATGTATGCCTGCGGGCGTTGGCGTCGAACGGGGAGATCCGGACCAGCCTGTGCACTCCGTTCTCGGCCTTCAGATAGCCGTACGCATGCTTTCCCGTGATCTCCACGGCCGCGCTCTTGATCCCGGCTCCGTCCCCTTCCTGGCGGTCCGCCAGCGCGGTCTTGAAACCCTTCCGCTCGCACCACCGGAGGTACATCCGGAGAAGCATCTCCCCCCAGTCCTGTGCCTCCGTCCCCCCCGCCCCTGCATGTATCGTCAGTATCGCATTCCGTCCGTCGTCCTCGCCGCTGAGCATGTTGCGGAACTCAAGATCCCCTATCCCCTGCTCCACCTTCCCCAGTTCGGCGTCGATCTCCACCGTCAGCGACTCGTCATTCGACTCCTCGGCCAGATCCAGGAGCGACTCCGCGTCCGAGAGCGTGCGGTGGAGACCGTTCCACCCGTCGATCCATTCCCCGCGTGCGCTGATCACCTGCATCACCTTCTGCGCCGCGACGTTGTCGTTCCAGAACTCCGGTGCTTCGGTCTTTTTCTGGAGCTCGCCGACTTCTTTTTCCTTCCGGTCTATGTCAAAGATACCCCCGGAGTGAGTGGAGCCTGTCCTTCAGACCCTTGATGCGAAGTTTCTGAACGTCAAACATCGTCTTCCCCTCCCACGATAAGTTGTTCTTTTATGTCGAGCTCCATGCGCAGCATCGCACTCCCGAGCGTTTTCCCCTGCGCGTCGTTTTTCAGAGATCGGGTCCCTCCTCCTCCAAGCGCCTCGTGGAGAAGGAAGTTGAGCGCCCCCAGGTTCGGCAACTCGAATCTCTCAACGGGCCCAAGGGCAATCCCTGCGAAGTGGGTCTTGACGCGTTCGGCGGTGAGATACTTCACGAGCACCGGGTAGTACTCCGGGCGCCTCGCGATCACGCCGACGTTTGCGGTGTCCCCCTTGTCGCCCGAGCGCGCATGGGCTATGTCAAGCAGCCTGATCTTCACGGAACCGCCTCACACTGTTTCGACGACAACTTCCGGATGCACGGCGGACTTCGGGAGCAATGCCGGCCAGTACGCGACAACTTCGCTCGGTTTGGGGCGGCCGCCTGCGAAACCGGTGACCGACGGGGGGCCTGTCAGTATCAGCGGGGCGATCTCCTTGCCGAACCGTTCCACGGCGTCGAAATCCTTCCCTCGAACGCCGATCCTGACGACGACCTCATTGACCTCCTCCGGGGGGACGGCCAGCGGGCCGTGACAGGAGTTGTACCCGAGGAATTCCGTCCGGACTTCTTCAAACCGAAGTCCGAGGTCCTGCATGCGCCTCCGGAGTATCCCATCTGCGGCCCGTCCCTTCTCCAGCGCGTCGGGCCACGCGTATGTCAGCGTGCCGGCGGCGGTGTATCCGTCGAGGTAGGACATCGACACCTTGTAGGAGTCAGTCGCGGCTCGGCCCTTCACCCCGGCCACCAGCACGCGGTCCGGACCATCAGGGCTGACCTGGATTGTGGTGAAGTCCGCAATGCAGTCGGGAGTGATGTACTCGGCGGGGTTGCCGATCTCGTAGAGAAGCTGCTCCTTGACGGTCTGCACGGAGATGAGGCCCCCTGTCCCCGCGTGTTTCGTTATCACAACGCGCCCATCCGGAAACGCCTCGGCGATGGGGAATCCGATGTGCGCCAGGTCCGGGACGGCGCGCCAGTCTGCGGAAAAGTTCCCCCCGCTCGCCTGCCCCCCGCATTCGAGTATGTGTCCGGCGACCGTGCCGGCCGCGAGCCTGTCCCAGTCCCCCGCCTTCCACCCGAATTCATGCATCATCGGAGCGAGCGTGAGGCCCGTGTCGGTGGTTCTCCCGGTGATGACGATCCGTGCCCCCCGGCCGAGCGCTTCCACGATCGGCGCGGCACCGAAATAGACGTTGGCGCTCATGACCCGGTCCATGACCGCCCCGAGGTCTTCCCCCGTTTCCATGTTCTTCAGAAGCATCCCGTGCGAGCGCAGATCTTCCAGGCGGCCGAGGATGTCGTCGCCGAGCACTACGCCGATCGAGAGCCCCGATATCCCCATCTTACCGGCGGCGGCAAATATCGCGTCCCTGCACGCAAGGGGGTTCACACCTCCCCCGTTGGTCACCACCCGGATGTTCTTCTTCACAAGCAGGGGGAGGAGTTGCTCCATGAGCGGCACAAGATCCCGGGCGTAGCCGAGAGCGGGGTTCTTTCCCCTTTGCTTCTGAAGGATGGACATGGTCACCTCGGCGAGGTAGTCCATGACGAGGTATTCGACCTCTCCCCGGGTGACCTGATCGTATGGCGCGGTCAGAAGATCCCCCCAGAACCCCTGTCCAGAGGCGATCCGGATACGTTCTTTCATCAGATGATCCTGATGTGAAGCTCCCGGAGCTGCCTTTCGTCCACGCCCCCGGGGGCGTCGTCCATGAGTGAGACTGCGCTTGCGGTCTTCGGGAACGCCATCACTTCGCGAATCGATTTCATCCCCGTCAGCAGCATCGCCATCCTGTCGAACCCGAAAGCGATCCCGCCATGGGGAGGGGCGCCGTACCTGAACGCGTCGAGGAGGAATCCGAACTTCAGCTGGGCTTCTTCAGCGCCGATGCCGAGAAGTGAAAACACCCGCTGCTGCATCGTCCTATCGTGTATGCGGATGCTCCCCCCCGCGATTTCGTTCCCGTTCATGACGAGATCGTAGGCGCGCGCCCTCGCTTTCGCGGGGTCGGTCTCCAGCATCCCGAGGTCCTCCGGGTGGGGGGCGGTAAACGGGTGGTGCATGGCGACGAAACGCTTCTCCTCTTCGCTGTATTCGAACATGGGGAACTCCGTGATCCAGAGGAGCTCGTTCCTGTTTTCGTCAATCAGGTTGAGCCGCTTTCCCATCTCCAGACGGAGTGTGCCCAGGATTCCGTATGCTTTTTTCCATCCGTCGGCAACCAGGAGGACGAGGTCACCCTGCCGGGCGCCCATCGCCGAGGCGATCTTCTCCACGCGCTCTTTGCCGAGAAACTTCTCGACGGCGGTCTCCAGTCCGTTTTCCGTCCACTTGAAATACACAAGTCCTCCCGCCCCGAGTCCCCGGGTGAAATCGACGAGGGAGTCCATCTGATTGCGCGTGAACGACGCAGCGCCGGGGACGACAAATCCTGCGACGGTTCCCCCCTGCCGCACGACGTCGGCGAAGACACGGAACGGGGCCTCCTTCACGATGTCGCTCACGCATGTGAACGAAAGTCCGAAACGGGTGTCGGGTTTGTCGCTCCCGTACAGCTCCATCGCCTCGCGGTAGCTCAGTCGGCGGAGCGGGAGCGCGATGTCGATCCCCTTCAGCTCATTGAAAAAGCGGGCCATCAATCCCTCGGCGACCTCCTGGATGTCCTCCTCGGTGACGAAAGACATCTCGACGTCGATCTGCGTGAACTCCGGCTGCCTGTCCGCCCGCAGGTCTTCGTCGCGAAAGCACTTAACGATCTGGACGTACCTGTCGAACCCCGATACCATCAGTATCTGCTTGTATGTCTGGGGCGACTGCGGGAGCGCGTAGAATTTCCCCGGGTGAAGCCGGCTCGGGACCAGGTAATCCCTCGCACCTTCCGGAGTGCTTCTCATGAGGACCGGCGTCTCGATCTCGATGAACCCGCGCCTGTCGAAGTACTCGTGAGTGATCTGGTACATCCTGTGACGGAACATCAACGTCCGCTGCAGCGCCGGCCTGCGCAAATCAATGAACCGGTACTTCAGCCTGAGCTCCTCACCCGCTTCCGTCTCGTCGTTGACTGGGAACGGAGGCGGTTCTGACTCGCTCAGTATGGCCAGCTCTCCCGCCCGGAGATCAATCTCCCCCGTGACGAGGTCCGGATTGGCGGTTCCCTCGGGACGCCGTTCCACGGTCCCGGTCACGGAGATCACGAATTCGCTCCGCAGCTGTTTTGCCGCGGCGTGGGCTGAGGCACTATGCTGCGGGTAGAAAACGACCTGTGTCTTTCCGTACCGGTCCCTCATATCAATGAATATCACCCCCCCGAGGTCCCGGCGTGTGTCCACCCAGCCGTTGAGTGTGACGACAGTCCCGATGTCGGCTGTCCGCAGCTGGCCGCACGTATGTGTCCGTTTTGCAAAAGGGGCCACGTCAACTCCTCTAGGGGTGGTAACGAGAATTCACTCATTATAGGCAAAAAAAGAAAGAGTTTCAAAGCAGGAGGTTCTCGGCGGGGTCACGTTACACCGTCACCGGAATAGTCGTTGAAGGGATGGACGTCGTGGACGAGCTTCAGGTGGACGACTGGATCTACGACATGAAGGTCCTGCGATGACGCTGGACTGGCGGTGTGGACCGTCACGTCCCGCTGAGGCGTGATGAAAAATCCAGCCGCTCCGGGCCGGGCTATGTCCTGACAACCAGGCAGCCGGCCATGATATCGTGGAGCGCCTGTTTCTGCTGTGTGAAGGCTGCCATAATGTAGCCGATCAAAAATATCGCGCTCGAGACTATCTTGCCGAAATAGCGGCCTGTGGCCCTCCCGAAGCCGATCCGGTTTCCATTCAGGTCGGTCACACGCAATCCGAGCGCCATCTTCCCCAGTGTCGCCCCGCGTGCGGATGATTCCATCAGCGCAAAGTAGAGCCAGCCGGCAACAGCGACGGCGAGCATGCTTATGAGATACGTGCTCAGCAGCGCGATCATGAGTCCCGCACCTTCCGACTCCATGTTGACATCGGAGGCGCGGGCCGCCGCTGTCAGTCCCACGAGCCCCAGGAACGGAACCAGAATGATGAGGTTGACGATCCCGAGCAGGACTCCGTCTATAATGGTTGCCACGAGCCGCAGCCAGAATCCGGCATACATGTGCTGAGTCTGTTCCATCGGTAGTGACCTTTTTTGTTTTTCGCGAATGAGTTTCCGCAGCTACGATAAAGAAAAATTGTGATGTTCGCAACCAGTGCGTATATTACACTCGCCTGTCCATCCCGTCCACTCTGCTGCGGAGTTCCTATGAAACGGTTTGCATGCGTATCGTTCTTCCTCCTCCTGGCAGGCATTGTCGGCGGCTGCTCAGGCGCTCTCCCCTCGCTGCTTCCCGGGAAGCTCGCAGACGGCAGGGTCCTCCTCCCGAACGGCTGGTACCTCTCTCCCGCAGGTATGCAGGTGGAGCTGGGTGAGCTTCCGTTGAACATCGTGGTCACGCCGGATGAGCGTTACGTCATCACCACCGATAACGGGACCGCGGTCCAGAACCTCTCTGTCGTGGACGTGGCGTCATGGTCCGTGGTGCAGAAGCTCCCCGTTGCGAAGGCGTGGGTGGGACTGAAGCTCATTGACGGCGGACGCAGGCTCCTGGTGTCGGGGGGAAACGATAACAGGGTAAACGTCTACGACTTCGCGGACGGGAGACTTCGCCTTGCTGATTCGCTCGTTGTCGCCAACCCCCGGCCCGGGGCACTTGTCTGGATCGCCGGGGTCGACTACGACGAGGCATCGGGACTTGTGTACGCGGCCGGCAAGGAAAACCGTTCCCTGAATATTCTCCGGTTGGCGGACCGGAAACTCCTCCGTACGCTCCATCTCCCCGCCACGCCGTACACCTGCCTGGTCTCCCGGACGCATCCCTATGTCTTCGTCTCCCTCTGGGGAGGGTCGGCGGTCGCATTCGTGGACAGGAAGACCGGTGAGATCGCCCGTACCGTGCGGGTGGGTGACCACCCCTGCGACATGGCGGAATCACCTGACGGAAGCAGGTTGTTTGTCGCGAACGCGAACAACAATTCGGTGTCCGTCATCGCCGTCGCGGAAGGGAAAGTCCAGGAGACAATCATCACGTCACTCTTCCCCGGTCTTCCCAACGGGAGCACGCCCAACGGAGTCGCACTTACGGCCGACGGCCGGACGCTCTATATTGCAAACGCCGACAACAATTATCTCGCCGTGATCGATGTCAGTCGCGAGGGTACTGCGCGGTCACTCGGCTTCATTCCGGTCGGGTGGTACCCCACGTGTGTGAAAGTCCTCCCCTCGAGCGGCCGACTCATCGTGGCAAACGGGAAGGGAGGCTCTTCGCGCGCGAACCCCGGCGGGCCCAACCCTTCGCAACCACGGCATTCCAGCGAATACATCGGGTCGCTGTTCACGGGATCGCTTTCGCGAATCGATCCGCCGGACGCCGCGGCAATGAAGGCATACACGGCCGCCGTATATGAAAACTCCCGCCTCGGGAAGCCCTCCCGCGCACCCGCCGGGAACCCGGTCATGCCCCGGAGCGGCGAACGGCAGCGGATCGAACATGTTTTTTACATCATCAAAGAGAACCGGACATACGACCAGGTCTTCGGCGACGTGGGGAAGGGAAACAGCGTTCCCTCACTCTGCCTCTTCGGGGAGAGCGTGACGCCGAACCATCACGCGCTTGCGCGGCAATTCGTGCTTCTCGATAATTTCTACGCCGATGCCGAGGTGAGCGCTGACGGCCACAACTGGACGATGGGCGCCTACGCAACGGACTATGTCGAGAAAACGTGGCCAACATCCTACGGGGGACGGGGAGGAGAATACGAATACGAGGGGGGATTCCCCGATACGTATCCGTCTGCAGGTTTCCTCTGGGACGACTGCCAGAGAAACGGCGTGAGTTACCGGACTTACGGCGAGTTTGCGCAGAACCCCGAGGGGAACGGGGACACGGCCGTGGGAATGCTCCCCTGCCTGGCGGGGCACACCGCCCCCCACTCCCGTGGCTGGGACCTGGACTATTCGGACATACAACGGTATCAGGATTGGGAGAAGGAATTCTCGGCGTATGAAGCGAACGGAGCTCTGCCGGCGTTTCAGACGATAAAGCTCCCGAAC
>PMJR01000012.1 GCA_003158475.1 Ignavibacteriota bacterium
TCGGACAGACGTCGTTCACAGCCAACTGGAATACATCGGTAGGAGCAACTGCATATCTTTTCGATGTGGCCACAGACACGAACTTCACGGCAATCCTTCCGGCTGACAATAACTTGAACGTTGGGAACGTGCTGACACAGAGCGTCTCGGGACTTACTCCAGCCACTAAGTACTTCTACCGGCTGAGGGGGAGTAACGTCGGCGGGACGAGCGGCAACTCAAACATAATTTCCGTGACGACGGTCGGTGTACCCCCGCCTGCTCCTGTATTGACAGGTCCTGCGAATGGGTCCGCCGGACAGGCTACAGCGCTGGCACTGATATGGAACCCGTCGCCCGGGGCCTCATCCTATGTCGTCCAGGTGTCTACCACCCCGTCGTTCAGTCCGGCGTTCATCAGTGACTCAGCCGTTACGGTAACCACCCGACCGCTCAGTGGGCTGGCGCGCAATACAATCTACTACTGGAGAGCGGCCGCCAAAAATCAGTTCGGCGTGGGTGCATTCTCATCTCCCGCATTTTCGTTCTCCACGGTGGCAACGACGTCCGTCACCGGGACCGTCACATTTCCGGTAAACCCCGCGCAGAGTGATTACAGGATGGTGAGTATGCCGGGGGTAACGCCGGGACCGGTATCGGATCTCGCGGCAGGGTCCGGAGGGTTGCAGAAATTTGACTGGCGTGCATTCCGCGTTCCGGACTCAGGTCTATTGACAGAGTTGGGCCCGATGGATCAGATGAACATCGGCGAAGGAGTGTGGCTGCTCCGGAAGAACACGCTCGGCATCGCGAAGTCGCCCACACTCCCCCCGCTTCAGGCCAACGGGGCTTTTCCCATCCAGATCCACAATGGTTGGAACGTCGTAGCAAATCCATTTGAAGTGCCTGTCCGATGGGCCGCTGTCAGGGCTCAGAACGGCCTCCTCCTTTCCGACGTCATACAGGGCTTCTCTGGAACCTATGCCGTGGACACCGTGATGGAGCCGTTTAAGGGGTACTACTTCTTCAACAACAACTCCGGCACGACAACGCTCGCCATTCCCTATCCGCTTCCCTCAACGCTGCCACCGGTGGCCTATGCGGTTCCCGAGATCGCATGGTTTCTCCAGGTCGTGTTCGAGAGTGCCGACAACGTTGATGCCGACTGTCACCTGGGCGTGTCGCCGGCGGTTGCGACGGGGGCTGACTCTCTGGAGATCAGAAAGCCTCCACTCGCCTTTGCGGGCGGCGAGGTTTATTTCTCGCGCCCCGACCCGGATGGAAAGTCCAGCCCCTTCAGCACGGACTACCGCTCCGGAGCGAACGGAAGTGAGGAATGGGACATTGAGGTTTCCCATCCGAAAGGATGCAACGGGGTACTCAGGTTCGACGGAGTTGATGAAATCCCAAAGAAATACAGGGTCATCCTGGTGTCGCCCGATGGCGGGTGGCCAATCGATCTCAGGTCCCAAAGGGAGTACAGGCTCCAAACGCCGATGACACACCTGACGGTCAGGGTGCTCGTCGGGCTGGATTCCGACATCGAGCGCAAACTCACGGAATTGTTGCCGGATTCATACTCGCTTGGGCAGAACTACCCGAACCCGTTCAATCCCGTGACAACTATCCGCTATGGACTGCCGCAGAGATCAATGGTGAATCTCACTCTCTTTAATGCACTCGGCCAGCAAGTCAGACAACTGGTAAGCGGGGAGCAGGAAGCCGGGTTTCATGACGTGAAATTCGACGGCTCAGGATTGGCGAGTGGGGTGTACTTCTATCGCGTTCGAGCCGGCAGTTTCGTGGAGTCGAGAAAATTGATATTGTTGAAATAGTATCTCCCGACAAGAATTTATTCTCGAGGAACTGCCGGGCGCAGAGTGACCGGTTGCGTGTGAAGTGTCAGTACCGATTGCAGTAATCCCTCCGCCGAAGCTTTTAATGTCACGTCACCGGGTTCCTTTGTTGATTGCACGATTACCTGTGCCAAGCCGGCGAATACGCTCCGCTTCCAGCGGGGTGAAGGAGAAACTGTCTGGACCAAACCCGGATCAGTATTCGGTTCGTCCCATTGGTGCCTTTTCCTGAACCGTTGTCCCACAACGGCATATTCATTTCTTCCAGGCGTGAGTAATTTATGGTCGAGTCGGAATGATTGGTTTGGAGCATCGCGCTTGATATTCGACGCGAGCAAATGCCCATTCACATACACCGACTGGTTCTCAACGATACTCTTTGTAAACAGGTGTGCTTCCGTTTCAGTACTGAGGCCGGGCAGTTCAAACGTTCCTCGAATGACGAGGAGCGTGTCGGCATACACGCGCCAATCGTCGCTCCGTTGAGTTCGTAAGGCGGGTTTCCACCCTGAGTCATCAAATCCGGCAGCTACCTCGGGTCGGTCGTTGAGATTGTTCACCGCCAGTTCCCTCAGGTTCTCAATCTTCGAAGTTTTCACAGTTTCAAAAAACCTGTCGGCCTCGTGGCTCGAGGGATCGCCGTTGCCCACCCCGATGATCTTTCCCGGACCCTCCACGGTAAAGCTCATGTTGCTGCCGTCGTCAGGCACAATCGCACCGTTGCGATCCGTCACCTGCACGGTAATGACGGAAACGTCTTCGCCGTCAGCTTTAATGGCATTGCGATCGGGAATCAATTGAATAGACGCCGCCGCTCCGGGCGGTTGAATTCTACTTTCCAGAATTGTGCCATCTTTGTTGGAGCCGCGGGCTGCCAACACACCCGGCTGATAAGTGACAGTCCATTCCAGGTGGCCGTTGCGGGGCATTTCTTTCTTTCCGAGACTTGTATTGTTGAGCAGCAATTCAACCCGGTCGCAATTGCTGTATAAGGTCACCTTGGTTTCTTGCCCCTCGCGGCCGGTCCGATTCCAGTCAGGCACGATGTGCAGCACAGGGTCGTTGCCCCACCAGGACTTGAGGTAGTAAAAAATGTCTTTTGGAAAACCGCATAAATCAAGAATGCCGAACTGCGAACCGATGGCAGGCCAATCATACGGATTCATTTCGCCACGATAATCAAATCCTGTCCAGTAAAACAGTCCGGCCAGGAATGGACGGGCGGAATAGAACTGCCAGCCCGCTTCGGTACCGGCATGTTCGCGTGTGCGGGGAGCCATATGGGCTTTTGGACCATCTTCAACGTAGATGCCTCGTGTACCGCCGGTATTACTCTCCTCCGTCCCAATTCCCGCCTGCCACGGGAAGTTCTTATGGTGTTCATCAATGTTACCATGAAGAATATAATTGTATCCGATCACCTGCAGAACCATTCCGGTACCGTTGTCCCATCCACCGCTGAGTGCGGCCGTAAATGCGCGTGATGAGTCAAAGCGCTGTGCAAAAGCCTGCATGGTGGTTCCTACCCGCGCTCCCTTTATGTTGTTTTCAATGGCCCATTCTTCATTGCCGAGCGACCACAGGACCACGCTCGGGTGATTCCGGTCGCGCTTCATAAATCGTTCCAACGTGCTGAGATGTTCCTGGTTGATACCCATCAACCGATTCTCATCTAATACAAGCATCCCCAGACGGTCACATGCATCCAGTAATTCCGGCGTAGGCGGATTGTGCGCTGTCCGGAGTGCGTTGCTCCCCATCTCCTTTAATCGTCTGATGCGAAATTCCTGTAACGCATCGGGGATCGCAATCCCGACTCCGGCATGATCTTGATGGTCGGCTGTCCCCAATATCTTCAGTTGCTTTCCATTAAGAAAGAAACCCTCGTTCCGATCAAAACGCACCGTACGGATGCCAAACGTCGTTTCGTACGTATCGGTGATTGTTCCGCCGGAACGAACTACCGTTTTCAGGGTCTGGAGATATGGCGTGCTTATTGACCATGTCTTCGGATGAGCAACTTTGAACCGGCTCACATATTCCT
>PMJR01000084.1 GCA_003158475.1 Ignavibacteriota bacterium
AAACGAATCAAGGACCGGCCGCGCAAGATAGACGTTAATGGCAAAGATGGCGACCACCAGGACCAGCGTGACCTCCATGAGGAAATACCCGAATCGCCGGATGCCGTGCTCAAAGTCGGTTTCCTGTGGCCTGAGTTTCAGCCGCTCGGACACTTTGCCGAACTCGGTTTCCTTGCCGGTACGCACAACCAGCGCTGTTGCGCTGCCGCTCACAACATGGGTTCCCATCCAGAGCGCATTTGTTCGCTGACCCAGCGGTGTCTCGGCCGGCAACAGCCCTGCCGCCTTTTCTGCCGGGAAGGTCTCACCGGTGAGCATGGCTTCATCAACGAACAGATCTTTAGATTCCTGCACCAGCCCGTCACCGGGAACAATATCGCCGGCCTTGAGGATGACGATGTCGCCCGGGACAATCTCTTCAACTGGAATATCCTTTGAGCTTCCGTCACGGAGCACCGCCGCCTTGATCTGCACGATGGATAGCAACTTCTCCACGACGTTGGATGCGCCCCGCTCTTGCCAAAATCCGAGTAAGCCGCTCACGAAGACAATTGAAAGAATTATCAAGGCATCAACTGCGTCATGAAGAAACAATGACAACCCCGTTGCGACCAGAAGTATGAGGATGATTGGACTCTTGAACTGGGCAATCAGGAGAGTCAACACGTCTGACCGCTTCTGAGGCTTGAGGAGATTAGGGCCATAGCGTGCGAGCCGCTGCCTGGCTTCACCGGCCGTCAATCCTTCTTTTGCACTTTCAAGTTCCTGGAGCATCTCGGCCTCGGAAATACTCCAAAAAGAAGCTGGGAGTTGGTTCATTCGTGTAACCCTCTCGCGGGAATGCTGCAAAAAAAAGGAAGGATTTTCCCTCCCCGGCCCGCATCATCCAGGGTCGATGGGATTGAAGCTGAATCGGGCCTCAGACTCAGTCAATCGTCGGGCTTGAACGAGGCTGCCTTACGCTCTGATACTGACACTTCGGAAAGGTCCCACATTGTGTAGCTTCTGTACAGGTGCAATATTGTACTGTCGGGAGGTAAAGTCAATACTTGTTTTTTCCCACCAGGCTTTACGCCAGGTCCTGGACAATTCTCAAAAGACGGCTTGGACTATTATCTCTCACTGTCATTCAATTCCATTAAACCACTCCTGTACATATTGAGAAGAACATCAGTGGGACAGCCATTTCAGACACCGCAGGTTTTAATTTGAATTACTTGTTTCGACCCGTCAGTCTCTTAGCGAAGCTTTCGGCACACCTCGCCCGCTAAACATTAAGTATGTGGGATTCAGCCAAGTCTCATGTTGGCTAAGCAACGATGAACGAGAACTCTATTTTACGACCGGGGGATCAG
Organism: Ignavibacteriota bacterium; assembly: GCA_003158475.1. Taxonomy (GTDB): domain Bacteria; phylum Bacteroidota; class Ignavibacteria; order UBA10030; family UBA6906; genus Fen-1273. Next base: position 1,356 of record PMJR01000084.1, read on the forward strand.
CAGGTTCCAGTGTAATGTTTGCATTCCGCTCGCAACCATCTGATACGTTTTCTGCGCCGAGGTTCCTTCCGAGTGTGAGTAAATATGGTTTTGTATCGGGCATAAGTCTCGCTGGAGATGAGCTCTTTCTATACAACGGGAATGAATCAGCAGCAACAATATTGACGTTTCAGCGCAGTATAACAACAGTGGAAGCAGGCATGCCAGAGGGACGGGTAGATTGTGCATTGGAGCAGAACTACCCCAACCCCTTTAACCCCTCCACCACCATCCGCTATGTATTACCCCAGCGATCACACCTGACACTGACCGTCTTCAATACACTCGGCCAGGCGGTCACAACCTTGGTGAACGAGACTCAGGATGCGGGGTATCACGACGTGCGGTTTGATGGAAGTGCGCTGGCGAGCGGCATCTATTTCTATCGCATTCAAGCAGGGAGCTTTGTCCAGACGAAGAAGTGTTTACTTTGGCGATGACATTTCGATCAAAGTCAGTACAACAGGCCGGGTGAACTTCACATACACCATTAATTTATCGTTACCATGCTGTCGCGGCCAGGGTAGACGAACACGTGCACCGCAACGGAAGAACCATTATTGAGTTCAGTCCCGATACCTTTGATCACAACCACGGCATTCGTCCCCGTGCCGGTTCCTGCCGTTTCGATGAAGTAGGAACCATTGCCGTTCCTCGGCTGGTCAGTCAGATGAGCGATCGCATCTGTTGTCAGGAGATCAAACGAATTGCCTCCGCCGTTCAAAGCGGTCGGCCGGCGATAGAACTCCTGTGCACGAGATGCAAGGATCACCAGATCGCCACAGAGCGCGTCACGATTTGCATTGATCACGCTGTCGGAGAACATCGTGATACCAAAGGCAACCGCGATGCCTACGATGATCGTGCCGAGAAGGATGGCCAAAAGTTGCTGCTGCCCCATATACGCCCCCCCGCAATGTGGTTGACCTTATAATACAGGAGAAGCCTAACGCTTTCCCTCGGACTCAGACAGCTGAGACAGCATGTGGGGCGGGGATCGCGAGCTTCGTACTTGCCCCCTCAACATAAGGAACGAGAGTCATGCGCGGCATGATGATGCGCACAATGGGTGCTGTTTCGAGCTCTGCTGAAGGCTAATTGTGCCAGCGGTCACACCAGAACCATCAAAATACGCCAATCTTTCAGCAATCTCGCTCAGGTAGGGCCTCACGTGGATCAGGCTATGAAGAAGTGCAGTCAGTGAGTGTCCTCAAAATATCCTGGCCACTCATGGTCTGGGACAATTTGTCATCTCATCTAGACCTTCAGTTCATGATTCCCATGACGATCTCCCAGAAACTGTCCCATGCAGAGGTAAACATCAGAGTGACAATGATCACCGGGTGACAATGATCACCCATACTCCCACCGTTGACACCTACCTTGAACACAGGACGCTCGTGATGATTGTTCATCATTGACTCAAGGAGAGATCAATGTCACCTCATGTGGAGTATTGGGGGATCCCGTCGCCAGCGGAAGAGCTCTATTGCACTACGGAAACCAACTCTCCGTTGGACGATGGCGGGACCGCGCTCACCGGTGGTAGTCGGTTTTCTGTCCAGACTATCGAATGCTGTAAGGAAGGCGCGGGTTCTGTTGCTAAACGTTCGAATAGGTCTGTTCAATTCTCAAAGCAGGAATGGCAGCAGCCGAATAAATTCATGAAGTAGCGTTCAAGAGGGAAGGACATGCGAGACCACTTTTTTGAAATATACAAGACCAGGGTTTTCACAACGATCCTCGAGATTGACCGGAAGGCAAACCCGGCATTCCTGGGGGACACGCTGATCATGCACTACTTCAATGCCGGCTATTCCGAGAGGAGCGCGGCGATTGCGATGATCGAAGTTGTAACAGTCTAGACGCCGTTTCGAGCTTTCGATTGCTCTCCTCAAACCCTCTTTTTCCTTACAACCGCCCTTGCAACTAATCCTCTAGTTCTACGACGTCAGGTAGGCTTCTACTGTAACATTTAAGAACGGTGGCTTCAGATTTCTCGTTGATTCCGTGATTTCACGAGCATTTGCAGGCGTCATTCGACCCGCCGCGCCACCGGCTCCGGGTTTACATCAGGAGCATTTTCCGATTGATCCATCATGGGGACATTATTTGGTATCCCTTAACATTCAGTTTACGATTCTTGTAAAGTCATACAGTCCCGTGAGCCTCGTCAGTAACCTCCTGGAGGAAACGATCCATCTCCCCATGGGTCCTTCGACCTAAATGGGCGCGGTCATCTCGAAGCTGGGTCCGATAGGATTTGCATACGGGAAATCAATCTCTGGGATTTGTTGTGATCCTATTTTTCAGCTTTGTTGGTGATTGCGGGGTCGGCAGGGATGATTTGTCAAAGGATGAACAAGGACCAATCCCTGAAACGTTGGAGAGAATTCAGCAATCCCGGGAGGTGGGAGAAAAGCCTGAATGAGTTTAACCGTGAGAACCTGGACGACGTGGGACCTATCGGGGGTGAAGAACAGGGGATGAAAATCTTGCCCGAAATGAACGCCATGGTCGACGATCATGATGCGTTTGTGAAAAGTCTCGCTCCAAGCGTCGTTGTCCGGTAACAGGAGGCGTGCAGATCCTTTCCAGCTCAACGTGTTCGTTGGCTTTGACCTCAAACAGTCGGGACGTTAGGAGGAAATCAACCGGGTCAAGCTTGAGGCACCCCGCTCTACCTGAAGATGGGCTGCCGAGAGCCGGATTCGGCCAAAGCTCCGCCGACGTGCTTTTTAGACCGATTTGTCTTGAAAGTGACTCCCTTTGTAGGTAGCTTGAAGGAGCTTCTCAAACCTGTTCTTTGATGCGACGAATGTCGAGTAACCCCCTCCCACCCATTCGGGAGAGTCTCAGCACTCAGGAGGCCAAATGCGCTGCGGGATTTCATGCTCGACGAATCGTTTTCCCTCCTCAATGAGCAGTCAGGATCGGCTTTTCAACGCACTGGCAACTCATTTCCCTCAGTTCCTCGTCAACAACACGTTCTCCATCCCTCTTCCATCCACTGACCTTTTTTCGGCCCAGCAGTCGCCGGGAGTGTATATCCACGTGTGAGACCCGGCTGCAGGTAAACCGCAGGCCATTAATTTGACAATCAAAACTGACTCTACTACTGAGGGAGAACAAAATGAAAACGATGTTACTTATGCTCATCGGGCTGTACGTCCTCAGACCCTCCCCGGGACAATGGATGCGGGTGCGAAGTGAGTTCGTAAAGAGCTTGGCGCCGAGGGTGGATGTGCTTTACTAGACGGGGGATTAATCCTCTTTTCATCCTTTGTGATGATTGTGCTGCATTTTGTGTTACATAGATTAGTTCTGAAGAGTCGAGAATTCTTGGCCCCCTCGAATTCATCTGTTTTCGGGGCGTCCTTGCCCACTCTTCCCACACCATCCCCAACCTTTCATAAGGAGGCATTCATGACATTCCCAGGAGCTCGACCTGCCGGATACCATTTGGCGG
>PMJR01000099.1 GCA_003158475.1 Ignavibacteriota bacterium
TGACTGGCTCACATTCTTCGTTGAGGATCGAATAGATGATCGCTGGTTCATGATCACCCCGGAAGGGAAGTCGCCCCGTGAGCATCTCAAAAAGGACGACACCGAGCGACCACACGTCGGCGCGTTGATCGACCTCCTCGCCGCGCGCCTGCTCCGGGGACATGTATGCTGCTGTCCCAACCGTTGATCCGACTTTGGTCAGCATTGTCAACCCCGTCAACTTGGCAAGACCGAAGTCAACGATTTTCACCAGGCCGTCGCGAGTAACGATCACGTTGGCGGGCTTGATATCTCTGTGGACAATCCCGTGTTCGTGGGCTTTTGCCAATCCACGTCCTATCTGGATCGAAATCTCAACGGCCTCATCAATGCTTGCCGGCCCGTGTTCAATCCTGCTCTTGAGGGTCTCGCCTTCGTAGAGATCCATAACTATGAAAATCTGCCCATCCTCAGTCTGGTCAATGTCATGGATTGTGCAGATGTTGGGGTGCTGCAGGGCGGACGCTGCTTTGGCTTCATGCATGAATCGCTGCTTTGCTTCGGGGTCGCGGGTGAGCTCAGCGGGAAGGAACTTCAGTGCGACAGGGCGGTCGAGCTTGAGGTCCTGGGCTTTGTACACGACACCCATGCCTCCACCGCCGACGTGCTCGAGGATCCTGAAGTGAGAAACCGTCTGACCGACGAGATTCGGCACGACAATTCCTCTTAAGGGAAGAAAACGAAGAAGGCGCCCGCCACCCCCGTTAGAGGAGTTACGATCGCCTTCTCAAAGATCTGATTATCCAAGATAGGGGAGAGACGTACAAAAATCAACTCAGGACGGAACGATGGGCCTTCTGTTCTCAGTATTTCACCCTCGCCAGATACGTCTTCTTCGACGCCTCCAGAGCCTCCCCGAGCGTGCGAATCCCCTTGTCCGCCAGGAGCGGGATCAACTTCAGGAACAGTTCCCCGGTGACGATCGCATCCCCCAGCGCCGTGTGGCGTCCGGCGATATTCACGCCGAGTCTCGCGGCGATCCCTTCGATCGAATGGTCCTCGTGATGCGGATGCACAACCGCCGAGAGCAGAATCGTATCAAGAACAGGCATCCGGAGCTTTACGCCGGTCGAGTCCTCCTTGATCTGAAAGAATCTCATGTCGAACGCGGCATTGTGTCCCACCAGTACTGTGTCCTGCGCGAACCGGCTGAATGCCGGGAGGACCCCCTTGATGTCCGGCTGTCCCTGCACCATTGCATCATCGATCCCGTGGACCTCCGTTGATTCGCGCGAAATCGGGCGGCCGGGGTCGATGACCTGATCAAACGTCTCCTCCCGGAGCATTCTCCCGTTCACGATCCTCACCCCCCCGATCGAAACGATTTCATCCCCTTCCGAAGGGCGTAATCCCGTCGTCTCCGTGTCGAACGCCGTGAATGAGATTTCTGTCAGCGGCCGTTCACCCAGCGGGAGCGAGCCGGGTGATGAGGCGAAAAGATCGAAGTCATAGAACTCCGGCCTGCTTTTCAGCGTCGAGGGGGGCAGCCAGCTGCTTCGGGCGCCGGCCACTTCATATGAAGGAAGCACCACACGCAGGTATGCATGCGTCCCGTCCGGATCTGCGCCCGACCAGAGTTCAGCGTCGTGACGCTTGAATACTTCGGCCAGCGTCACCGGTATTTCCTGTCCCGCTATCCGGATCCTGGACTGTTCCCATTCCCGGAGTGTTGCCGCGGGGAACGGTTTTCCCCGCCAGAGTATGTCCAGAGACGCCAGGGATTCGTTGCGAACAGGTCTGATTCCGAATTCTGTCCCTCCGCTGGCGCTTTTCATCGATGCAGTAAGATGCACCATTGCCTGCACCATGGTGAAGCTGTCGACTCGAACGAAGATCTGCTCTATTGAAGGGTGCAGTGTCATTTTTATGTCCAGACTCTGCTCCGCACTCTGTTTGACAGCCGCGGCAACGTCGTTGCAGAGCATCTCCTCCAGTGGCCATTGGCGGCCGAAGTACTCGGCATGGTCCCCGCGGTGTGATTCCAGGTACTCGCTGAGCGAGAATGATTCGTCGCGGATCACCCGGGTGAGACGTTCCCGCTTTCCATTCTCCATGCCCGGATGATCCACGAGCAGTTCCACCGCAGTCCTCACCGTGGCCAGAGAGGAACGGAGACGTTCGGTGAGTGATTCAAGCAACGAGTCCCGCCGCACATCGCGGCCCATCTGCGTGGAGATGTCCCGGAGGAGCAGAATCGTGCCGCGTATCTCGAGCGGACCGGCAAGCACGGGGGTGGCCTCGACGTGCAGAAGTTCCCCTCCGGAGCCCTTCGTGACGAAGTGAGCCATCGCCCTGGCTTCCCCTCCCCTCATCGAACGGTCGATCATCTCCAGCGCATGAACGATCAGGTCCCTGTCGATGAACCCGAACACGGATCTCCCGAGACCCACGTAACCGGCGGCGGGCGGCTTCGGCTCTCCCGGCTCCACCTCGTGCGTCAGTATTTCACGGGCGCGCTTGTTGTACAGGAGTATCTGTCCTTCGACGTTGCAAACGATGACCCCCTCCGAAAAATCCTGTATCAACGCCTCGAGAACGGCCTTCTCCTCTTCCACCTGGCGTCGGGAATTTCGAGCTTCGTCATCGACATGCGACTGCAGGTCCTGAATGCGGTCGAGCGCCCGGTTGATGGCAGCGGACAATTGTCTCACCTGCGTTGAGCCGGTGCCCGCCAGCCGGTGAGAGGGGTTGACGAGATTCATGACCTGTACATCGTCCACCAGCTTCCCGAGCGGCTCAATGTAGTGCCGGAAGACCCACAGGAGGGCGACAACCACCGCAGAAGGGAAGAGGAACCCCGCCGTCAGTATCAGCGCCGGATGCTCGTCGAGTATCCTCCGGAGGAGGAGTTTTTCTTCGGTTGTGAGTTCAACCCACAGTGCAGCCAGGATAGCGCACAGGAGGAGAAAGATAGACCCGATCGCGATGAAACGGGGGAGTTGTCTTCCGGTACCGGTATGCAACGGGATCACACGAGAAGTTTGTTTGCGGTCTCGAGGAGTTCTTTTGTCGAAAAGGGCTTTGTGAGGTACGCGTCGGCCCCGAGCGCTGCGGCCTTTGCCGCTTCAGGCTTCCGCTCGTTCGCGGTCATGAGTATGATGCGCACGGGCTGCCATTCCCGCCGGGCATGTACGATCTGACATATCTCGAACCCGCTCCTGAAGGGGAGCCTGCTCTCAACAAGGAGTATCTGCGGTCGGAAAGCATCCATCCGATCGAGGGCCTCCTCTCCGCTCCGGGCGACCTCCACCTGGTAGCCGTTCTGCGCGAACAACAGCTCCAGCGCGAGGCCGAAATTCGGATCATCGTCGACGATCAGTATTCGTTTTGTCTGTGGATCCATGGGACCGGAGCAGCCCTCCACATTGTAGATACTGTTTCGCCCTGACAAAAACAAAGCCGGGATGCTTCTCTTGCATATGAACCGCGGTCGGCGTACGTTTCTACCACCCGTATAACGGGAAAAATGATACCACAACCTCTTACATTCGGCGGAGACTTTTTGACAGCACCGGGTTCCGGCTCGCGGATTGACCCCGCGGCGTCCAGATGCCTCCATGCGATTCTCGCGATCGTTTGCAGCGTGTTGATTCCAGGTTGCATGTCCCTGGCAATGCAGAGCAAATGGGCGGATCCCGGGGGAGGAATCGATTCGAACGCGTGGCGCGGAGCGCTCCTCCCGCTCGGTGAGCGGGACGCGTCCCTCGCGATTCAGAACGACGATAAGTATCTGAACGTCGCGTTCATGACAACCGATCCGGGGCTTCAGGAGCGCATTCTGAATCAGGGCATATTCATCTGGTTCGACCCGGCCGGGGGGGAGGCCCGGAGGTTTGGGATCCGGTATCCGGTTGCATGGGGTACACTTCCGGCCTCCATGGACGAGCTCCCGCATCCTGAAGGTACCAATCCCGGGTCGCCGGGGGTGGGACGGGGAAGAGCGGGGGACGATCTGGAGATCTACACGGACGGGTACAAGGAGTACGAACGGGTGGGGATGAAGGATGCCGGGGGGATCGACGTACAGGTCGCGAAGTTGTCTGACACGCTTCTCTGTCAGCTCAGAATCCCTCTCCGGGCGCATGCCCGCGGCCCGTATGCCGTAAGCGCAGCGCCTGGTGATCTGATCGGTGTAGGTATCGAGACTCGCGCTAACCGCACTACCGGGGAATCCGTCAGCTCCATACTCCCGCTCAAGGTCTGGAGAACAGTTCAACTGGCTTCCCCTCCTTCTGTTTCCCGTCAACCGTAACAGAGTCTAAGCTCTCCACGCGGCCGTCACAGACCGTTTACGTCAACGTAATGCGGCATTGATGACGTCGGCGTAACGCGGCACTGAGCGCCCCGCACCTCATTTGACCGCGGAACGAAGCGTCGACGTCCCGGGGGACAGATTGCGACGCTCCCCATCGGGGAGTACGGCAGTTGCCTCCACGCCATCGGGGATTGTCACATTCAATGTGAAGACCTTCTCATGCTTCTCCCACTTTACTGCGATCCTCCCGGACGGGCCGTCGAATGACGCCGACGCACTGTCCATCGGTCCGGGCTCCGGTGAGATGAGTACCCGGCGCCAGCCGACGCTTCCTGGCTGCTGCCGGATTCCCGCGACGTAGGCGTAGTGCCACTCCACAAGGTGCCCGAGCATGAAGTGGTTCATGCTGCTGCCGGTTCCCGGCTTCGCGTCCCAGCTTTCCGGCAGCGTTGTCAATCCCTGGCGGACCATGAACCCGTAGCCTCCCCGGTCCTCGCGGCTGTAGATCTTGTGCAGCACATCGCTCCGGCCCCCTTCTGCCAGCGCCCGGATCAGGAACACATGCATCACTTCTCCCACTGTCTGCTGCCAGTTGTGCCGTTCGAGGTCTTCAACGACAGCCTGGAGCACGGCTTTCCGGTCCCCCTCCGGGATGAGCCCTGCGCACAGCGCCACGCTGTTTGCGGCCTGGCACGAGCCGTGATTCAGCACCGACTTCCGCACAGGGTCGTAAAACCGGCGCTGGAAGTCTTCCTTGATGCGGGCCTGGAGTCTGCTATAGATTGATGCATCCGCGGTTTGCCCGAGCAATTCGGCGGTGTGAAGGACTGTCGCTGCTCCCATCGCCCAGATTGCCGTCGCCGTCAACGTCGTCGGGGTCCACTGTGACGGGCCGTCTCCTTTTCCGTGCCCGTAATCGTACCAGTCTCCGAGGTTGCTGTTGATGACCCCGTCCTTCGCAGAGAGCGAGAGATAATCCACATAGCGCTTCATGCTCTCATAGCTCGAATCGAGTGCCCTCCTGTCGCCGTACCATTCGTACAGGTGCCAGGGGACGAACACGCCTGAGATCCCCCATTCGGGGGCTTCGTTCCAGTATCCGTGCGGAGGGATTCCCACGAGGTAGTTCGGGCAATTTGTCGGAATGTGACCGTCGGGGAGCTGTGTGTCGCGTATGTCGCGCGCGATCTTGTTGTACCAGCTCTGGACATCGTACCCGTAGCTTATCGCGCGGGCCATGTGCCAGTTCTCTTCCTGCCAGCCGTTCTTCTCCCTGTGAGGACAATCGGTAGCCACATAGCTCATGTTCGATCGGATCGACCAGTCGATCAGTCTATGAGCCCTGTTTTGCAGATCGCTCGAGCAGGAGAATGTCCCGACGATCGGACAATCGGCTCTGGTGTGGACAAGCTCAAGAGACCTGATCACGGGGAGCTTTGCAGGGTTTGGATAGCCCTCCGGCACAGCTCCTGTAACGCCGACATACTGGCAACCCACGTAGCAGAAAAGTATCTGATGTGACTCCTTGCCTGAACCGCCGATTGTGTAATCGTGCCATATTTCTTTGCCGGTCCCCCAAGTATACGGGAATCTCACATGTCCCGTCGAATCCACGTACTCAGAAGGCTTGAACCGGACTGTCTGCCCCGCTCCGCCTTCCACCGTAAACCGGAGAAGCGCGGAGCAGTTCTGGGAGAAGATGTATGTGTACTCCCCCGTCCCGGGAGAAACGATCTTCACAGGCTTAAAGATTTCGTGCGCTGAAATGAGTGGAGCCGTGAAGGGGAAGATCGACGCTTCTGGTGACGGGACGACCTTCGCGGGCTGCCATGGTTTGTCGTCGAACCCGAGCAATTTCCAGCCCGCCGGATCGAGCCGTGCATCATAGTCTTCCCCGCCGTAAATGTTCGAAGATGTCAGCGGGCCGTCATGCCATTTCCATGACCCGTCGCTCGAGATCACTTTCTCATTACCGTCGCTCGTCTTGACGTGCGCCTCCAGCCAGATGAGATAGGGGCGTCCTTCCGAAAAATCCGGC
>PMJR01000003.1 GCA_003158475.1 Ignavibacteriota bacterium
GGCCCAGGACACCAAGCTCGACCGTATGGTTGCGCTCAAATTCCTCCCCCACCAACTTACGCCCGATGAATCTGACAAGGCCCGTTTCCTCCAGGAGGCGAAGGCGGCGGCAGCACTGAACCACAACAACATCTGTACGATCTACGGCGTCGATGAGTCCGATGGGACCATGTTCATCGCGATGGAGTTCATCGAGGGAGGCACACTCAGCGAGAAGATCCCCTTCGCCAAGGTTGACGACGCACTGACTGCGGCAATGCAGATCGGCGAGGCGCTTCAGGAGGCTCACGCAAAGGGAATAGTGCACAGGGATATCAAAGCAGACAACGTGATGCTGACCTCCAAGGGTCAGGTGAAAGTGATGGATTTTGGACTGGCGAAGCTGAAAGGATCGCTCAAACTCACAAAAACCTCCAGTACCATCGGGACGCTCGGCTACATGGCACCGGAACAGATCCAGGGGGGTGAAGTAGACAACCGGAGCGACATTTTCTCATTCGGTGTTTTGCTCTTTGAAATGTTGACCGGCAAGCTCCCTTTCCGCGGAGACCATGAAGCGGCGATGGTCTATTCCATCGTTAATGACGAACCCGAAAGCCTTCAGAAATACATTCCGGAGGCTTCACCTGAGCTCTCGCGCATCATTGAAAAAGCGCTGGAAAAAGACCCCGCCGAACGATTTCAGAATGTTGCGGACATGGTTGTCGACTTGCGACGGGTCAAGAAGCAGTCCACAAAAGTCTCGCGTGAGTTTGCGAGACCGTCCGAATTCGCTCAGAAGAGCGGTTCGCCGAGCACATCGTCACCAGCAGAACCATTGTTAGCCCCACAACAGCAAGCCGGCGAATCGTTTCTTGCGAAGTACAAATGGTGGGTCTATGCCGGCGTTGCCGGCATGGTGGCTATTGCGGTTCTCATCATACTCTTTCTGCGTGGCAATTCGCACGAACTGAATCCCGCGATGACAACGAGGATGTTGGATATCCCCCTGACGGATATCGGCTATCCAGGCCTCTCGGGCGATGGTAGCTGGGCTGCTTTTACGGCGAAGGATGCAGGCGGTAACTGGCATGTCTATTTGATGAATACCGGCAGTATGGAATCAAGAGCGATTACAACAGATTCCATGAACTATATGGATAACGCTGATATTTCACCGGATGGCAGCAGAGTGGTGTATGCTGGCCAGATTCGGAGAAGTGACGCGCAGGATATATTCCTGACATCGGCGCTCGGGAGCGGGACCAGAATGATCGCCCAAGGTGGAATTGAGCCCCGATGGCAACCGGACGGCAAACGCATTTTCTTTCTCAAGACGATCGGCGATTCGCCTTCAAAGAAACTTGAAATATGGAGCGTGACGCCTGAAGGGACGGAAGAGCGGTTGGAATTTATCGACAGCATCTCTGTCGGCGGAAGTATATCGATCTCTGTTTCACCGGATGGAAAGGCGGTCGTCTGGCTGCGCACGTTCCCGGAAGGCAACTATCAAGAAGTTGTGGTCCGCGACCTTGTCTCTGGTGCGGAGCGTCAGCTCACGTTCAACAAGAAGAACTGCGATGAAGTATGCTGGGCTTCGAACAATCAGATCATCTTTTCATCGAATAAAAGCGGCAACATCAACCTCTGGATGGTGCCGGCCGAGGGTGGGCAACAGGTGCAAATCACGAAGGGATTGGGTCCCGAGATGGGCATGAAAATCTCCACCGACTTGAAGAAATTGCTTTACTATGAAAGACAGGAGATTTATGATTTGTGGATCGGTTCCTTCGCATCAGGAACGACGCAACAGATAACGTTCGACGATAGAAGGAAGGATACACCGGGTCTCTCCCCCGATGGAAAGTTCATTTCGTATGTAATGTATAGTGCAGATCCGTTCACCCCCCAACAAAGTGCGCTCTACGTGAGCAATCGTGATGGATCCAATCACCGGCAACTCGCGTCAAGCCCTGGGATGCTCTTCGGGAAACCCAGCTGGTCTCCCGATGGTTCGCGAATCTCTTATGTTGCCTGGAACCCGTCACTCCCGTGGGATTCTTCCGGCGCGCTCAAGATCTACGTCATCGATGCAGTGAGGACCGGCGCTCCAAAGTTTGTGGCCGACGGAATTCCGATCTTCTGGCTCAACGCAGACAGCCTCTTGCTGAATAAAGGTGGAAAAAGATGGCTCGCATCGATCACCAGCGATCAGGTAAATCAGTTCTTCGAGGACTCGACTTTTGCCGGTCCAGTGCCCGGTGGGAAGTTTGTCATATACTACGACGCTCACAAATCGACAAATGGTCTTTGGGTTGTCGAAGTGGATGGATCGTTCAAACGAAAGGGAGCAGCACGGAGACTCGACAACCGGAAAGACGGATATAAGCCTTGGGTAGGTTCATCGTCGGGGGATTTTTGGATTTATGAGAAGACTGGGGGAAAACTGTTGAAAGTGGGGCTCGCAAGCGGCAAAGAAGAACCGATCCCTGGCACGTTTTCCAACATCGATAACGCGGAAAGCGTCTATCTGAATCCGGGAACGAACGAAATCATCTATGCTGTACATCGGACGAAGGGGAGGCTCGTGATGATCGAGAATTTGTTCAAGTGAGATAGACGAATCTGCATATCCTTCCGCTGATATCACACTCGATTGCGATGTTTGTCCTCAACCCCTTCCGCCCCCTCCCGGGGCAACGGCTGCGGGTGCTCGGCGAGACGAACCTTCCGATGCATGAGCGCCCAAACGAGCCTCGTCATTAACCTCCTGGAGGAAACGATCCATCTCCCCATGGGTCCTTCGACGTAAAGGGGCGCGCTCACATAGAAGGTGGGTACGAGCGGATTTGACAAGGGAAAATCAATTTCTGGATTTTGTTTTGGAGTGTGTTTTACGGACTGCTTGGCGTGGGGGTAAGTAAGCGGTGGAATAGGAATATTTTTAGGTTTCCATTACAGATTCAGAGAGAACAGAACAACAAAAAAGCTTCGGGGCAGGCCCGATCACTCACTTCCGGAGTGACCCTTATCCATTTTGCGATAGATCTCGTCTCTGAGGTATGGAATATATGCCTTGTCCCTCACCTTAATATGGTCTTGAAACCAAGTGCGGAGAAAAGAAAGTAGTTGCAGACGGATCGTCCCATCCCCTTCGTCTGGCAGGGACATGAGTTTGCTAAGGTGGGCGCGGAACTCGAGATGATGCTCCGCATGCGCTTGGGCTTCAGGATACGCCTTGACCTCGAAGAGCNNATGATACGATGCATAGTCCCTGAGCTGTATTAGTGCCGTTGAAACAACTTCAGCTTCGTGGGCACCGGTGATGGACTCTTCAACCTTATCGAAAAGCTCAAAAAGGAGCCTATGATGTAAGTTGAGTTCGTTATTCTCGACGCTGAATGGTGAAGGACTGGTCTGATTCAAGATCATGGTCCTTTCCTCATGGCCAAATTGTGAACCTCATTTGCGCTTGCCATCCCGGATCGCATTAATGAAAAACAAGCCTCGGCTGGAAATGCCGAAGAACAATCCGGGAGGACTATGTCCTTATGTATCACGATCTATGCCAAACAGAACTCCTGAATCTGATTGAAATCACCCCCTAAATCACTACTCNNGGGGATGAGGAGATGTGAGGCTCCGCCGAAGGCGGAAGAGTATTTTTTTATTTTGGGGTCTATCTCTCCGCGACTGCTCCGAGATGGATCCTTGGGGTGACTGAGGTGCCGCCCCCAGAGCCGTTTTCTTTTTGAAGGGCCAAATAGTGCCCATTTCCCCCCAGGAAAAAGAGCAAATCGAGCAGAATACCACTGCAATGATTGGCGATAATGATCGCACGAGCAGAAAAATGGGCAGTAAACAGTCGAATGTGGTTCCCGCTGCACGGCAGAATCTCCCCTGAGGTGACATGAAAAGAAGGAGCGGGGGGCAAAATCAAAAAAGACAAAAAAAGACAAAAAGCCTGAACGACGNNAACGACGGGGGGGATCTTTCCGCGCAGCGGGTTCTGCTTTTTTTATTTTGTATCGGTACAGGAAAGAGCCTTCGAAAACATGCCCCAAACGCTCCAGGATCGCTCCAGGCATTGCTCCAAAGAGCATCCCGAAAAGCTGGGGCAATATCTGGAGTCGAATCTGGATCCGCCCACTGCTCCATTTTCTTTTCGAAGGACAAGAAATCACCCTTTTGCACCTCAAAAGGACGCTGGAAAGTGGGACGAACGCATTGATATCATTGAAGAAAATGAATAGAATAGCTAAAGAAATCAAGAGAGGAGGTGAGCATATGAGCGCAAAGTCGAAGAGAATATTGGCCCGATTGAACGATCCCAGACGCCGAATCCGAGTTCTCGACTCTCTAAACAAGAGTACGCTCGATGATGTTGGCCCACTGGGAGGAGACAAAGGAGAAACATTCTTGAAGGAACTCAACGAGATGGCGGATCTGGAGAGCGAGGCTGGACGAAAAGAAAACCCCGACAGGTGATGCCGGGGCTCTCACTCACAGCTCAGATGGGCAGGAATTAGCGGATTAGTAAGAGCTTCTTCGTGTCCACGAAGTTTCCTGTCTGCAATCTGTAGAAATAAACGCCGCTCGCGAGATTCGAGGCATCGAACTTCACCTCGTAAGACCCTGCATTCTTCCTCTCGTTCACTAGGACGGAAACTTCGCGGCCAAGAATGTCGAACACGCTCAAATTCACTTGTGATGTTCTCGGCAGCTGAAACTTGATAGTCGTGTTCGGGTTGAACGGGTTCGGGTAGTTCTGCTCTAGCCTGAACTGTTTCGGGACTTGCGCCAGTGGGAGAGCTACGGAACTAATCATTTCCGACAAGGGTCGTCTCCACACGCCGGCGTGTTGCGTGCCAGCAAAAATATTCTCGCCGGAAGCGGCAAGAGCATAAATCATAGTGTCCGTTAAACCCGTACTTGCCACCGTCCAACCCGTGCCGTTGTTTGTAGAAATAAAAACGCCGCCATCGGTCCCGGCAAAGAGATTCGTGCCGGAGACAGCAAAAGTATTAGCATAGAAGTTCGTCAAGCCTGAATTGGCCGCTATCCAACTCTTCCCGCTATCGGGGGAAAGAAAGATGCCACCGCCATTAGTTCCCGCAAAGAGATTCGTGCCGGAGACCGCAAAGGCATTGTTTAACGTCAAAGCCCCCCCGGACAGTTTGGGCTTGAGAAGGAATGGATGGTTTGAGTATCTTAAACCATCTCGAGGAGGGTGAGTCATGGCAGACAAGACAGATTCGGAAGCAGTGGTCCGTGAGATTAAGCGACGGACGCGGAAGAAATACTCCTGTGAGGAGAAGATCCGGATTGTACTTGAGGGATTGCGCGGAGAGGAGAGTATCGCGGAGCTTTGCCGGAAGGAAGGGATACAGCC
>PMJR01000023.1 GCA_003158475.1 Ignavibacteriota bacterium
AGTGAACCTGAAACTGAAGCAGGCTGCCGCCGCTGATACATCCGCAGCGCGCGGCGCCGTCCAGACTCCCGGTACCGGCGTTCCGGACAGCCTGCGCAGGCGTGCCATCCAGACCTCTGTTCCCGGCGTTCCGGATAGCCTGCACAGGCGCGCCAGCCAGACTCCTTTTCCCGGCGTTCCCGACAGCCTCCAGCGGCGCGGGCAGGTTTTCGTTCCCAATCCGGATTCCGCTGCATCTGATTCCCTGGAGACGAAGAGAATGCGTATATCCGCTCCTCGGAGAGGGCCGGTAAAGGAAGGACCAACCCCCGATTGAAGCCCAATTAAAGCCCAATTGAAGCCCAATTGAAGATAGAGCTCTGCCCGGTGGAGGGCGTCCGGACGGCAGGCGAGGGGATACACGTTCTCTCGTTTACTTCGGCGGCGATGAGCCGTTCGATACGCGCGGGACAGTTCCTCAACCTCAGAGTGGAAGAGGCGTGTGAACCGCTCCTGCGTCGCCCGTTCAGTGCCTACCGCATTGAAAAGTCATCGATCGAAATCGTCTTCAATGTTGTGGGACGGGGCACCGCCGCATTGCGGAGGAAGAAGCAGGGGGACGTGCTCGATGTGCTGGGGCCGCTCGGCAAACCGTTTAAGACAATCGACCCCGGGTTTGACACGGGGGTTTTGATCGGCGGCGGCCTCGGCGTTGCGCCCTTACCCCTTTTGACCTCGGCCCTGAAACAAGAAGGGAAACCGGTCGTGACTTTCCTCGGGGCCCGCTCCGCGGCCCAGCTCGTTACAGATCACCTCGAAAACCTCCATACCGCAACGGACGACGGGAGCAGAGGGTTCCGTGGGAACGTCGTCGACCTTGTCTCTGACTTTTTGAGCAAGCACCCGGTGGAGCACCCCAAGATCTTCGCCTGCGGCCCGATGCCCATGCTCAGGGCCGTCGCTTCGTTCGCCCGCGCTTCGGAGATCACATGCGAAGTCTCACTCGAAGGTCCCATGGGATGCGGCATCGGCATCTGCCAGGGCTGTCCCGTCGAGCTGGCCGGTCCGGAGAAGTCGTATGCATTGATGTGCAAGGACGGCCCCGCCTTTGATATCCGAACGATAAAGATCTGACCATGGCGCTCACATCGTTCCGCCTTGCAGGACTCGAACTGAAGAACCGCGTTCTGGTTGCCTCCGGAACGTACGGATACGGCGACGACTGTCTCGAGACGGCTGATCCGGGAAAGCTGGGGGGTATTATCACGAAATCCCTTTCGCTCAAACCCCGTATCGGGAATCCCCCGGTCCGGATCGCGGAAACCGCCGGAGGGATGCTAAATTCGATCGGTCTTGCCAATATCGGCGTGCACCGATTCCTGAGCGAGAAACTTCCCTTCCTGAGGTCCGTCGATACCGCGGTGATTGCAAACATTGCAGCCAGCACCATCGAGGAGTACTGCGAAGTACTCAGGATACTTGAGGGGGAGGATGGGATTGACGGGTTCGAGATCAATGTCTCCTGTCCAAATGTGAGAGAAGGGGGATTGATTTTCGGCACTGACTGCGCCGCTGTCGCAGAGATCACGCGGCGTCTCCGCGCCTTGACGAAGAAACCGCTTCTGGTAAAACTCACTCCGAATGTGACGCGTATAGGGGAATTCGCCCGCGCCGTGGAGGCGGAGGGGGGAGACGCCGTGTCCGTAATGAACACGCTGATCGGGATGGCCATCGACATAAAAACGCGAAAGCCCGTCCTCTCCACCGTCACCGGGGGGCTCTCAGGCCCTGCGATCAAGCCGGTGGCGCTGGCGAAAGTCTACGAGGCGGCACGGGCGGTCAGGATTCCCGTCATCGGCATCGGAGGGATCACGAATGCGTCAGACGCACTGGAGTTCCTGATCGCAGGGGCGACGGCAGTGCAGGTGGGGACGGCGAATTTCATCGATCCGGCCGCAGGCATCAAGGTCGCCGAAGGGATCGCCCGATACTGTGACGAAAACGGTATCCCGGATGTCGCCGACCTGGTGGGATCACTGGACGCCGGGAGCGGTACCTCGGTCCTCGACAGCTGGCTGTGAATTCCTACCGCGATACACTCCGCTATCTGTACGCCCTGGAATACCGTGGGATGAAATTCGGGCTCAGGAACATCCGGATGCTTGTCCGGGAAGCGGGACATCCGGAACATGCCTTCCCTTCGATCCACGTCGCGGGTACAAACGGCAAAGGCTCGACCTCTGCCTTCCTTGCATCGGCGTTTACTGAAGCGGGATACCGGACGGGACTGTACACCTCTCCTCACCTCGTCAGGTTCACCGAAAGGATCCGGATCGACGGGAAGGAAATCGACGGTTACCGGCTCGTGGACTACGTCCGGCGGCTCCGTCCCCTTATTGAGAAAGTGCGTGCAACCTTCTTCGAAGCGACCACGTGCGTTGCCTTTCTCTATTTTGCCGATGAGAAAGTCGACGTGGCCGTGATCGAGACGGGACTCGGGGGCCGATTGGATGCGACAAACGTACTCCGCCCCATCGTCAGCGTGGTCACCAACGTCTCGCTGGAGCACACCGAGTTGCTGGGGAAGACGGTACGGGCGATCGCCCGCGAGAAGGGGGGAATCATCAAACCGTCGATACCTGCGGTCACGGGAGCGACCGATCCCGCCGTTCTGGCCGTGCTCCGCCGGAGAGCGGCGTCGTGCGGCGTGCGGCTCCGCGAGTCGTCCAGGAGCGTTTCCATAGCCCGTCACGCGGGGAGAAAGCCCGTCTCGCTCGCTTCACCCCGTCTTGCTCCCGGATGGCTCAAACCGGGACTTGCCGGGAACCATCAGATCCAGAATGCCGCGCTTGCACTCCTGGCACTTGACACACTCCTCGGGACCACCGCCGGGAGAAAACGGTTTGGTGCGTTGAAATCCGCAGTCATCCGCCGCGCGTTTGAACGGGTCGTCAGGAACACCGGGCTCCGGGGAAGGCTGCAGCACCTCGGCCGGCGGCGGATATTGCTGGACGTGGCACACAACCCGGCGGGGGTGCGGACGCTCGTGGGAGAGCTCCGAGACAGAGGAGTGAAGAACCTTGTGGCGGTTTTTGGAGTTATGAAGGACAAGGATTATTCCACAATGCTGGAGGAACTTGCAAGGGGGACCGATGCGGTCATCGCAGTCGCTCCAGCTCAGAAACGTGCATTGCCGGCCGGAGAGCTATTCCGGGTTGGGAAGGAACTCGGGCTCAGAATGGTGAAGGGGGGAAGTGTGGCATCCGGTATACGGGAAGCCGTCCGCTCGCGGAAAAGGGGAATAATACTTATTACCGGTTCTCACTATGTGGTTGGAGAGGCACTTAGGGCGCTTCGCAGCGAAAATACTTGACATTAGGGGTATGAAGAGCTATATTGGGCCATCAGCTCAGGGGAAGGCTTCGCTCCACCCCGCATCTCTTCATTACCACCTGTTCGAAACTCATCCGGCATTTCTACTTTTTTCCATCCGTTAATTCCCCGTACGCAGGCCATTTCACATCCGATGCTTCATTGTGTTGCGGGGGAAGGCGACGTTTGACAATCAGCCTTTTCTACATGTAGAAAGGTTTTTACTCTATGCCCATGGACATTTCCGAGCTCAAATCCAAAAAGATTGCCGAGCTCAACCAAATCGCGAAGGACCTCAACATTTCCGGATACAGCGACCTCCGGAAACAGGAACTGATATTCAAGGTCCTCGAGGCCCAGACGGAACAGGGGGGGCTGACGTTCAGCCGGGGTGTCCTGGAAGTCCTGCCCGATGGCTACGGCTTCCTCCGCTCGGTGGACTACAACTACCTCCCCTCTCCGGACGACATTTACGTCTCGCCCTCCCAGATCAAGAAATTCAATCTGCGCACCGGCGACAGCGTGAGCGGCCAGGTCCGTCCGCCGAAAGAAGG
>PMJR01000109.1 GCA_003158475.1 Ignavibacteriota bacterium
GCACTCCCACAGCGCTCAGATGTCACACTGACCGTGGTCAATACCCTCGGTCAACAAGTCGCAACCTTGGTCAACGAGAGTGAAGAGGCGGGGTATCACGAAGTACGCTTCGATGGCAACGGATTGGCAAGTGCGGTGTACTTCTATCGGTTCCGGGCGGGGGATTTTGCGCAAACGAGGAAATGCTCTCTCGTACGATAGGGACATAATGTGAAACAGATTATCCTAACACTTCTTTGTGCCTGTCTCAGCTGCGTCGGTTGCGAGGACCAGGGAACAGATGACTTCGATATGACGTACCTGCATGGTCCATGCCACGGAAGTTGTCCCGCGTTCTCGATCCACGTGTACTCAGACAGATCACTCCAGTATGTTGCCATCGACACGATCTGGGACAGGGTGACAAACCAACAAATTCACGACCTCGCTGACGCTTTCGAGCAGTGTAATTATTTCTCGCTGAAGGACCAATATGTAGCAGTGGGCGCAACTGATTTTGCCGGCGCCGTGACCTCGTTTAGGTTCGGAGGAAGACATAAGTCCGTGAATCATTACTTTGGTGACCCATCGGCACCAGAGGAATTGAGACATCTGTATTCCAGAATAAACGACATCTTGAACACAAAGCAGTGGATAGGACATCCAGTTATTCTCGAATTCATTTAGAGCCAAGACCGCACTCCAGTAATTGATTGCTGATTCGTTCTTTCCTGCGCGAAGATCTGATTGTCACGCTATTGGCCCCGTGAGAATTCTAACCGGGACTTGCGGAAGCGGTAAAACAACCGTTTCGACGCTGCTTGCCGAGAAGTATGGGTGGAGAAAAATTGCCGAAGACGACATTTGATCGTGGGAGGCTTACCTTTGTCTTCCTGAGGCGTAAAGGCATTGTGGACAATGCCATTTACATGTTTTTCTCGGTTAGTTGCCTCATAGGTATCGTGGTCCTGTATGCTGTTGACGTTCAAGCCAAATGTGAGCAATTGAATTCGGCCCCCTCGGGAAAAACGACTGCTGTTGTGGCGATCGGTTCAACGATCTTTGCAGGTACCAACACTGGCGCCTATCGATCAACTGACAATGGCGTCAGTTGGGAAAACGTCAATAGCGATTTTACTCTTTGCTTTGCAGCACGTGGCGCAGATATATTTGCAGGCACGGGTGCTGGCGTGACGCTATCCACAGACAATGGCATTACATGGAAAAGCGTAGGTCCCGATTTGCCTTACTCCGTGACAGCTCTTGCGGTCATCGATACAAATGTTTTTGCGGGGACGTATCAAAACGGTATCTACCGAACCACGGACGACGGCACGAGTTGGAGCGCCGTAAATGACGGTCTAGGGGATTTTCAAAATCTTGTCAATGCACTTGCAGTGAGTGGCAGAAAGCTCTTTGTCGGCACAGCTGCTGGTCTGTGTCTTTCCACTGATCTTGGAAATAGTTGGTCTACTATCGCAGGTACGGGCATGTCACCGCTGCAATTCACGAATTGCATAAGCGTAGTTGGTTCAACCATATTTGTAGGAACACCGGGCGGCATGATAAGGTCTTCCGATAGCGGCTCTTCATGGGAGGATGATAATAATGGATTGCCGTTTGATAGTTCGCGTGGCAGCCCGAGCATCTTCTCAGTTGCGGTGAATCATTCCTACACGTTTGCAGCGACTACCGCCAGTGTATTCTTGTCCACGGACAATGGGGAAAGTTGGACAGCGGCCAATGACGGTTTGCCGGCGTATCCCCGCCAGGTATTCTCAATCGCTGCAATCGATTCCGACGTCTTTGCGGGGACGGCAAATGGCGTGTTTGTGTCTACCAACAACGGGACTAACTGGAAGTCAACTATTACGGGCATTGCGGGCAGAAAAGAGGTTTCTCCCGTTGGCTTTGGGTTGGAGCAGAACTACCCCAACCCCTTCAATCCCTCTACCCAGATAAGCTATATTCTGCATGAGGCAGGGAAAGTCACGCTGATGATCTATGATGTCCTCGGAAGGGAAATCGCAACACTTGCCGATGGATATCAGCAGGCGGGACGGTATACGGTTACCTGGAATGCGACACAGATCTCCGGCGTTCCCGCCTCAACCGGCGTGTATTTCGCGCGACTGAGAGTTGCGAATGATCTCGGCGGGGTGAAATACACGAAGACGTCAAGGCTCCTTCTTATGAAGTGAGATCTTCAAAATAAGAACAACAGAGAGCCTGATCCGCGAGGATTGGGCTCTGCTATTTCCGATTCGTCATCTGGGAATGGGATCATCCTGGGCAACAGGAAGGTATCAAAGGGTGGCTTTACCTGGCATTAACTCGTCGCCGTAGTTTTGTCATCATTCGCCGGTGGGTAGTTCCTATCTTTCCTGCTGCCGATTGGATTTGAGCAACCCCGAGTTCTTCAAAGAGGTCCACTTGTGCTTTGAGACGTTCGTAATGCTCAATGGTCATGACAACCAGATCACCTTCACCGTTGGTGGTGAGATACACGGGTTCATCCTTCTTGCGGCAGATGGACGCTATCTCCCGTGTACGATGTCGCAGGCTGGAAATGGACTTGATGATTGGCATTGTCGCTCCTGTTGTAGAGCACAAATTAGTACCAAATAAGGATATAGGCAAGGAGGGGTGGACGGCGCAGTTGACGCGGAGATTTCTTTCGGCGAGTGGAGTTATGTTTTTGTGGAGTTATGTTTTGTCCTTCACCTTGATATTGTCCTCTCACTACCATAATCTATTCCCGCTGAGGCCTCACACGCGTAAGGTCGCTGGTTCGATGCCAGTCATTTCGCCCACACCTGGTATCAGCTGATACTTATCGCAGGAGAAGCATTTTCCTCGTCTGAATGAACGATCCTGCCTCAAGACGATAGAAATACGTTCCGCTCGCCAGCCACGATCCGTCGAACCTGATCTCATGATAGCCGGCCTCCTCTGCCTGGCGGACGAGCGTAGCTACCTCCTGCCCCAGCGTGTTGAAAACCGTAAGAGTAACAAACGCGCGGGCAGGCAATCCGTACCGGATCGTAGTGGTCGGGTTAAATGGGTTCGGGTAATTCTGCATCAGCGCGAACGACACGGGGTATTGATCCTTTGCATGACCAATCCCGGTGGCAGGTCCGAAGTTGACTGATACAAGGTAAGCCAAGAGCGCCGTCCTTGCGGTGACACGCAGTATTGCGATGTTGGAGATTGCGTCGGAACCCGCCCCGGCGGTATTGGCAACAATTACTTCCTGCGTGTCCCCAGGCGCCATGCTGAATGGGCCTGATCCCATCAGAATGCTTACGTCGCTCGGTGCAACCGTGGTAAGCTGTGTCCAACCGGCGCGCGTTACCGGATCGCCCGGGTAGGCAAAAGTTGTGGGCATTCCCGTGATGGGATCGATCTGTGGGGCGCCGGTATTCGCCGCTTCCCCTTTGAGCATATGATAGAGCGGCCCCGAGAGGTCGAACACGACCTGGTAGTGGGACGCTGGAACGTGTCCGTCGATTACCGCTGTCATCGCAATGTTCTTGTACCCCGGGCGTTGTTGCCACCGGAAAACCGCGCTGCTCCCCGGAGATGGGACGATTGGACCCTGAAGCAGAACAAACCCTCCCGCCGGGGCCAGAATTCCGTATGCGGGGTCGGCTCCAGCGCTGTATGCGTATCCGAGATTCAGCACCGTGTCGCAGCCGAAAAGATTCTTAGTCGCTCCGGAGGCTCCGCCTATATCCGGATCGCTCCACTGTCCGACATACATTGAATCGAGAGATAACCCGCTCTTATTGATGAAGAGCGTACGAATAAATATGGTCTGGTCGAGTGCGGTGCTGTAGAATGACCGTCCAGGGGACTGCGGTATGTTGTACCCCCAAATCGTGCGCTGAATTTCCAGTCCGAACCCGTCCGTTCCGTAAAAATTTTCAGACCGCCCCACATCGAGGTCATTTGAAACGTGCCAGAGCGTCTGATCTGCGCCCGGTTCGCCGGGAATGTCGAATTTCGGATCATACGGAGCCGGGGGCATCCGCTGAACTCCGGATGCATCTTTTCCGTAGACGAACGGCGCGCCCATATCGGCTGGCCACTCGTTCCAGTCTTTGATGTACTGATCATACAGGGACTGCGAAGTGCAGGGTTCGAAGCGTGAGATCAAAGCGACCTCTCCCGAATCCAGCAGCGCCTTGACGTCGGCAAGTGAGACGCGGGGGTTTATGTCCGGCCTGACTCGAAACAACCGGTACCGCGCATCGGTCGGATAAGCCGCCGTGGGGAGGGCGCTTGCGCTGCCGCTCTGAATTATCGGTCCGGCCTGGAGACCATGGTAGTACGTGGAGCCGCTCGCTTTGAGCCTTGCCGGCCCCAGTGTGTCATTCTGACGCGTACGCTGATACCCTACCACAACCAAGCCGTCCTCGAAGAACAGTTGCTTTCCGGATCCTTTGGGAAATTCAAACCCTTCAGCATCAATGCTGTATGGGTTGAACGACCCGTCCCCGTTGTTGCTGTAGTAGTTGAAGACGTTGTTGATCAAAAAGGGACGGTAGTGGTCGTTCGAGGAAGTCTCCGCCTGGTCCCGGGGGACCCTTTTGCTGCTCTGGCCGCCCAAAGCAACGGAGATTACAAGCATTGCCAGAACGCAAAGTGACGCGCGTGAGCTCATGGTAGGCCTCACTCATCTATGCTGATGGCTGTCTGGTGGGAGAAGCGACTCGAAGAAAATACAAAGGCTTCCCCACCGTTCCGGAGGGGAAGCCCTATCAAATCGAAGCCTCACCGAAAAATGTACTTCGGTCCATCATGAAATGCAAGCCTATTCGCGCGCGGGTTCTGCTGCAATTGCCAGATTTTTAGACTCGCCAGAATCCACGCTTAACTCAGGAGTGGAACTACCCATTGATCGCTGCGAATCATACAATAGACTCACGCTCAAGACAACAACAACCGCAGGATTTCCCGCGGTGTGTAGTACCGGAGAGAAGAGTGCAGGCACATCTGGTTGTAGTACACTTCGATGTAGTCGAACAGGTGTTGATGTGCTCCCAGTCGTTTCTGGAAGTGTTCAAAGTGGAGTAACTCTGTCTTGCGCGCGTTCTATTTCTGCTTGTGTTCTATTTCTGCTCTTCATCGTCTTGATATTGTCCCCTCACTTCCATAAGTTACTCCCGCTGAGTCCTCACGCGCGTAAGGTCGCTGGTTCGACCCCAGCAGCGTCCACAAACACTTCCGGCACGCTCTTGTTTCCTGAAGGGAATCCGACCGTATGCGCAGGGGGGACAAATGGCCCTATCGCAGCAGAGAGGATTCCCTCTATTGACCTCCGCATTCGGGGAAGAGTCATTGCAACTTCTCCCGGCCCAGGTTGCCCCTTGCACTTTCTCATCTTCCGGCTATCCCTCCTGAAGTGCATCGACTTGGCGTGTGACGCTGAGGTTTCATCCATCACGCCTCAGAACGTTGAACTCTGGAAGAACAGGGCGGTGCTCCATGCGGCAATCGACACGGAACAACTGAGAGGGGTTGTTGATCCCCTGAACTGATCAGCATCGGAGGAATAAATGGGCGAACATGATATAGAGGAAATGTGGAGAAAGCAGCACGGGATGTCAAAAGAGTCGAGAAGTCAGTTCAGGGTGACGGTGGTAAATCCGGCAGAGAAGGTCATCACAGGCGATACACCACACGTGTGGGGGAATTCTCTGAATGATGGATTCCAACTTGCGAATAACATCCTGAAGGGCAAAGTGTTGAGTGGATTGCCCACGAAGAAGCCTCTGGTGATTGAGATTGAGGAGAAGCAGGGAAAGAAAAGAAGCTGGCACATCACACTGGAGATAAAGAGGGGGAAGTGGAAGCGGAAGTAGTTCGATTCCAGGGATCTCTGCGTTTTATTTTTACTCTTCAACTTGCTATTGTCTTCGGACTTTCGGAAGTTATGCCCATTGCCTCCTGGCGCGCGCAAGGTCGCTGGTTCAATCCCGGCAGCGTCCACATAGACGGCGTCTGGCATCCTAACACCCTTTAACCCGGCCCTGAGAGGCCGAAAGGGAGATAACGGTGGCACGAGTTGAATTCTGGTCTGAACCTCCATCCCTGAACTCCGGGGCGGAGGTTTTTTTATGTCCACCCCCTCCGCATTGTTCCACTTCCAGCCGGGAAACAACACCATGAGAAAACTCAAAGCTCAGATTATCGACGAGGCCGGATTCGAGCGCACGATCACACGGTTGGCACATGAGATCCTCGAGAAGAACAAAGGCGCCGAGAGCATTGTCATTGTCGGCATCCGGACCCGGGGGGAATTCATTGCCAGGCGCATCGCAAGAAAGATCGAAGAGGTGGAAGGAGTCACGCTCAAGATCGGTACGCTCGACATCACCCTGTACCGGGACGACCTGCTCGGGAAACTGGAACAGCCGCAGCTCAAGGGGACCGACATCCTATTCGACCTCAACGACAGGAACGTCATTCTGATCGACGACGTGCTGTACACGGGGAGGACAATACGGGCTGCGCTGGATGAGCTTATTGACCTCGGCCGTCCAAAATCCATCCAGCTTGCGGTGCTTGTGGACAGGGGGCACAGGCAGCTCCCCATCCGGGCGGACTATGTGGGGAAAAATGTCCCCACGAGCTCGAGCGAATCGATAAGAGTTCATGTCAGGGAGGTGGACGGGGAAGATGCCGTACTGCTTATGCACCCCGAGTTGCCGGAATAGCTGATAGTTGAACCAGAAAGGGAGCTCTACAATGCCACTGAAAAGCAAACATCTGCTTGGACTCGACGGTATGAGCCGCGAAGATATTACGCTGATACTGGACACCGCGGTGTCATTCCGCGAGGTACTCGAGCGGCCGATCAAGAAAGTGCCTCCCCTGCAGGGGAAGACGGTGGCGAATATGTTCTTCGAGAACTCCACCCGGACACGGCTCTCGTTCGAGCTCGCGGAGCGCCGCCTCTCGGCCGATGTGCTCGCATTTCAAGCGACGGGGAGCAGCGTGAGCAAGGGAGAAACGCTCAAGGATACCGCGCGCAATATCGAGGCGATGAAGGTGGACATGGTCGTGATGCGCCACTCCGCGGCGGGGGCTCCGCACTACCTTGTCAGGGTGATCGACGCAAATGTGATCAACGCCGGGGACGGCGGGCACGAGCATCCGACCCAGGCCCTCCTGGACATGTATACGATCAGGGAAAAACTGGGGCGCCTGGAGGGTCTTCATGTCTGCATCGTCGGGGATATCGCGCACAGCCGCGTAGCCCGGTCCAATATATACGGGCTCAGGACAATGGGAGCCAGGGTCTCGGTCTGCGGCCCCGCTACGATGATCCCCCGCGACATCGAAAGACTCGGCGTGGACGTCTATCATCATATCGACGACGTGCTTCCCACCGTTGACGCGCTCAACGTGCTCAGGATCCAGATGGAACGTGACGCGGGCCGGCTCTTCCCCACGCTCCGGGAGTACCACAATTTCTACGGCGTGACACGCCAGCGTCTTGAGAAGGCCGGGCGTGCCATCACCATACTGCATCCCGGGCCGATCAACCGGGATGTCGAGATCTCGGCCGATGTCGCCGATAGCGAACACTCAGTCATCTTGCAGCAGGTCCTGAACGGCGTGGCAGTCCGCATGGCAGTCCTGTATCTCCTCTCTTCACGCAACTGATATCACGAAGGAGCTTCACACCAATGCAATATCTCCTTAAGAACGGCAGGTTGATCGATCCCCTCACCGGGCGGGACGAGGAAACCGATATCCACATCGTCGACGGGAAGATCGGGCGAATCGCAAAAAACCTCAACGTCCCGTCGGCTCAGGTCATAGAACTGAAGGGGAAGATCGTGGCCCCCGGGTTCATCGATCTGCATGTTCATCTCCGGGAACCCGGGTTCGAATACAAGGAAACGATTCTCACGGGATGCACTGCGGCGGCGGCCGGGGGGTTCACCGCCGTCTGCTGCATGCCGAACACGAATCCGCCTATCGATGACGAATCGGTGGTCCGGCTCATCAAGGAGAGGGCACGCATTGCGATGAACGGGCTGGTGGACGTCTATCCCGTCGCGGCCGTGACGAAGGGAAGGAAGGGGGAACACCTTGCTCCACTGTCCGAGCTCGCCGCGGCAGGCGCAGTTGCGTTCAGCGACGACGGCGATCCGGTTCATGACGCGGAGATCATGAGGCGGGCGCTGGAATATGCCTCAATGTTCAATCGTCCGGTCATACAGCATGCGCAGGACATACCGATGACAAAGGGGGGGGCGATGAACGAAGGGTTTACGGCGACGCGCCTGGGAATTCCGGGCATGCCCCCGGTGGCGGAGGATGCGGTGCTTGCCAGGGATATCCAAATCACGAAATACACCGGGGCAAGGTACCACCTGGCGCATATGAGCACGGCAGGCGCAACGGCAATGGTGCGTGCGGCCAAGGCAGAAGGGTTGCACGTCACCTGTGAAGTGACCCCTCATCACTTTTCACTCACGGACGAGGCAGTGAGCGACTTCGACACGAACACCAAGATGAACCCTCCCCTGCGGACAAGAGAGGACGTCGACGCGCTCAAGAAGGGACTGAAGGACGGGACGATCGATGTGATCGCAACGGATCATGCCCCGCACTCATTCGACGAAAAGCAGGTCGAATACCAGTCCGCCCCGTTCGGGATCGTGGGTCTCGAAACTGCTCTCGGACTTGTGGTTACAGAGCTTGTCAACAGCGGCGTCCTGACTCTGTCTCAAATGATCGAGAAAATGTCGACAAACCCCCGCCGCATAGTAAACCTCCCGGAGATTCGCATCGCGGAAGGGGAGCAGGCCAATCTCACGATTTTCGATCCTGCAGCTGAGTGGATTGTGGATGTACAGGCCTTCAAGTCGAAGTCGAAGAACTCCCCGTTCGGGGGGAGAAAACTGACGGGGAAACCCGTCGGGGTCATTAACAATGGCGAAGCGTACTGGATCTGACGTTCGTTCCCCCCGTCCTCATTCGTAGACACCTGCATTTGATTCCATACACACTCCTCCGCTAGATCTCCCAAAGCGGTCCATATTGAGCAGGTTTTCGTCGAAACCGGAATGGCACGTCATTTGAACGTGTCTATCAACAACAACCAGTATATTCCGGAAACGACAATGAAAACTATACTCGCTATCGCGGCCGTCGGTCTGCTCGCACTCGCAGGATGTCACCGGCAATTCGACCATCCTGAATACGGACCACCCAGCCCGCCGACCGGGCTCAGAACCCAAACCGGGGACAACTTCATCGAGATCATATGGAACGCAAGCCCGGAGTCGAACGTTGCCGGGTACAATGTCTATGTGGGTTCAACGTTCCAGGGGAAATATCAGTGGATCGGCTCGACGCGGAGCACATCCTTCATCGACAGGGGAGCCGTCAACGGGTCCACGTACTACTACGCGGTGACGGCATACGACAATGAAGGACATGAGAGCGATCTGAGCCGTGATGTGGCGTACGACATCCCGCGTCCCGAAGGATACGGTGTCACGTTGTCCGATTACAGGACCGTGCCCCAGACCGCGGGATATGATTTCTCGGCGTACTCCATACTTGCGTACAATGACAAGAGCAGCGATATGTGGTACGAGTACTACAATGGCGTCAACTACATGGACGTCAACACCGACTCCGATATCCAGGACATGGGCCCGACACAGTCGATCCTCGACATCAACGAGGCCCCTGCCAGCGGCTGGTCCGCGACGCACGATGTCCAGCTTACCGCAGGGCACACGTACGTGGTCTGGACCTGGGATGACCATTACGCGAAGTTCCGGGTCACCGCGTTATCCCCCAGCCGCGTGGTGTTCGACTGGGCGTATCAATTGCAGAAATCAAACCCCCTGTTGAAACGCGCCGTGGTGGGCGGCGTGAATTCCCGTCCGGCGGTAACGTCGCACAGGATCAACTGAGGGGTTTTTGTTGAATCTGTGCCCCCGGTTGAGCAGGGGGGTGTGGCGCGGGGCACAGAAATTGTGCAGTGGAGGAAACGGTGCCGCACGAACGGTTCGATGGTGGCCGCTCGTGCAGGCACCTTCCTCCATTGTCTGGCATACAGCAACGCCGATTCATTGTCACAAAGAACGGGAAGCCCATGCAACGACACCACATCTATTTGCCCGCCCTGTGCGCGGTCCTGCTCCTTGCGACCGGCACCCGGGCGGAGCGCAACGGCGGCGGGGGGGGGAAATCAGCTGGAGCGGGTACCGAACACCAGCGCGGATTCCGTTCTGAAAGGATGGGGGGCCTCACGGTCCTCCGTCCCGTCCCCATTACCCGGCCGGTCGACCTCCTCTGGCCTCCCGTCATAAGCGAGTCCCCTGGATATGCCTCCCCCTACGCGCCATATCCCGCAGAGCTCGCCGGTGACCCGCAGCCGGTCGCTCCGGCGGAGAGGGGAGTGGAGGTGAGGCTGGATGACTGCATGGAAAACGCCGGCATGGCGGGGTACAATTTTTCGGGGCGCAGGGTCGTTTCGTGTGAGGACTCCACGGTCGATATTTATCTGTCGTTCAACGAAGATGGAAATTACTATTTCCTTGTCCCCGGCGACACACAGATCAAGGACGTCGGCCCGCGCAATGAGATCAGGAGCATCCGGCTCATAAAACCCGGCAACTGGTCTGCGAATCACGGGGCGGCGCTTACCGCAGGTCACGTGTACGTCGTCTGGGCGTCCGGCGGCGATTTGTACCTTGTAAAGGTCGACGCGTTGTGGGAGAAACACGTGATGTTCAGCTGGTTGTGGCATTCCCACCTTTCGCAAGAAGATGCCGAGAAATTCCTGAAGGACAATGCGGGCGGCCCTCCCTCCCGGACTCCGTACTTTACGCGGTAAAGCATTCACCTCTGGCGGTTGACTTTCAGCCGGAGGTGCGTTACTTTTCGGTCCTGAACATCCCCCATGAGAACAATCGCCCCCCTGGCGCTCCTCGTCGTGCTTGTGCCGGTCATATTCGCCGGCATTGCAGTTCCCGCCGGGGAGAGCGGACAGACCGGGAAGATGGAAATCCGTGAGGTGTTCGATGATGTGCAGCGGGGCATCTCTCAGGCCAACGTGGCGATTTTCTCAGCCCATCTTCACAGCCAGGTTCGTGTCACGCTTCACGGCGGCGAAACCGGACTCTACAGCGCGAATCAGGCATATTATCTCCTGCAGACTTTTCTTCACGACCGCACGCCGGTGAGTTTTGCGTTCACGACGTTCGGAGAATCCGACAATACACCCTATGGCACCGGGAACGCGGCCTTCACATTCCGGGGCATCCGCCAGCACGCGCAGATATACGTCGCGCTTGCAAGTGAAGGGGGGCGCTGGGTGATAACACATATCAATATCTATTGATCCCCTTGGCCGGGTATTTTTCCTCCCTCCGTGCAAGCCTGACCCGGGCCAGGATTCCGCCCGCCGCGGCGGCAGTCGCTGCCCTCCTCATGCTCCTCGGTATCTCCCACGCCGTTCACTCGGGATTGGTGTCGTCGTACGAAAATCGGTGGGACCGGGTGAGCGAGGAACAATGCAGGGCGAACCTGTCGCTCGCCATCGCGCGGTTCTCCCAGGAACAGCAATCCCTGCGCCGTTTGGTAGAAGACCTGGCGGCGAGTCCCGAAGTCCATGCTTTTTTCCTCAACAAGGGAAGCGACCGGACACCATTGTTTGAGAGACTTGCCCAGCTGAGCCGCGATGAGGGTGTGGGGATTGATGTATACGACGGCGGGGGGGAGCTCACGGCATGGGAAGGTACAGGAGGCCCCGTCACCTCGGGAGATCTTGCGCGCGCCCTCGGAGGTCGCCTGTTCACGTTTGTGGTGCGGACTCCGGTTTCCTCGCTCCTCATGATCGGCGTCCCCATACGCATCGCCGGTACTGTGCGGGGGGTCGGGGTCATACGGAGGACGATCGATTCCAGCGCACCCCTGAACAATCCCCTTCTCAGACAGGAGGCGGTTGACGAGCAACTTTCCCGGGAGCTCGGAGCCTCGGTGGAGTTTTCTTTCGCGGGAGAAGGGGAAACCGCCAATGACAGCCGATACTGCTCGGGGCCGATGTACGGACTCGACAGCACATTCCTCGGGACAGTCAGCGTGCTCCGTCCGGCGCGGATCGTTTTTCTCGACGGGCTGGGAAATGTCTTCCGTAAGATCGACGCTGGTCTTTCGGTCCTCATTCTCCTGTTCGCGGGTTGGGCCGTCGCACGGCCGTTGGCTTCCGTCCGGAGCTACCCCCTGCGTGCTTTCCTGATCACGGTGCTCATCTGGAGCATCCGGTACGCACTTCTCTGGCTTGATGTCCCTTCAGGGTTCCTGTCCGGCGGGGCATTTGATCCCGGATTGTTCGCTTCGAAGTTTGGATTTGGTCTCGCCAAATCGATCGGTGAACTGACAATCACCACCGTGGTCCTGTCGCTGAACGTTGCCCTTGCCGTCCGTCTGTGGCTTCGCAAGCCTGCATCGACCCCCTCTGTCGGAAGAATTCCCCTTCCGGCACGATTGGTTTCCGCCCTGGGGGCGACTCTCCTCCTTTTCTGGATCCTCCGTGGATACGCTGCCGCCATTCGTAGCGGGGTCTTTGACTCGGGCCTGACCTATTTTGATGCCCGAGTGCTCCTCCCTTCCCCGGGACTCGTGTTAATGGTGTTCAACTTTTTCCTCCTGGGTGCGTGCACGATCATCGCGGCGATCGCGCTGGCGCTCGCCGTTGCCCGTTGGTGCACGCCTCGGGAAGGGGGGAAGGTCTCCGCGCCGGGATGGCTTGCGGCAGCGGGACTCTTCGCGGCAGGTGCGGTGGTGTTCGGATTGCTGGGGGGAACCCCGCTCACGTCCACGGTCTATCGCCTCCTTTTCGGTTTCGGTGTCCTCCTCGCCGCCTGGGGATATCTGAAGCTCTCCGCCGCCGGGGAAATCTTCGGACTGCGCCATTACGTGCTGTTCGTCCTTGCAGGTGCGGTCATCATGCTCTACCCGCTCCTCGACGGCTATGTGCACGAGAAGGACCGCGGGAGAGTCGAAATGTTCGCGGCCGAAGAGCTTAAACCCGTGGACGGATGGCTCAAACATGTAGTCGAGGAAGGCCTGCAGGGATTTGAAAACGACGCGTACCGCGAACGGCTCTCCGAAGGGGATGCAGAGGGTGTCACGGGAATTGCATTCGAACGCTGGTCTTCCAGCCTTGCCTGCAGCCAGGGTTATGACGCGATGTTTACCGTGATCGACCCCGACGGGCGCGAGGCAAGCCGGTTCGTGATCGGGTCGTCTATTGCGGGGATGACGGAGGCCGATACCGCTCTCCCGCTGACTTCCCAGACGATCATCCGGGTCAGGAATTTCGGGACCGGTATCAATGCGCTCAAGGTGTACGCAGGGTCCATGCCGATCCTGGGGTCGGACGGTGTAGTCCTGGGTCATGTACGCGTTGTGGTCGCCGCCGGCCAGCAGGCGCTTTTCAGGGGTGAGACCCCGACGATTCTGCGCGGCTCCTCGGAGGCGCGGCTGGAGTCCTTCTATCGACGCGTGACTCTCTCCGAATACCGCGACGGGGTCCTTCTTACGTCGAATAATCCTCTGGTTCCCATCGCACGACCCCTCCCGGAGCCGGTCAATGAAGCGTTCACGGATTCTACGCGAGCGTCTCTTTGGGCAAGCGATGAGATCGACGGCGACCGTTATGAAACCTTCTTTGTGCGACGCGGACCGACAGGGATCGTCTCACTGGGACTGAAGGAGCTGGGTGCGACCTGGCACATTGTCGGGCTTGTGAAACTGGCCGCAGGCTGGGCCTTCATCGCGCTCGTGCTGATCTCATGGTGGCGGATCCTCCGGTGGCGCCGGGGGGTCCCCTACAGGCTGACGTTCAGGGACAGACTGCTCATCGCTCTCCTTGTCACCGCCATCATACCGCTCACGTTTGTCGCCTTCTATGCGAGGGTCTACGAGGGGGAACAGCAAATGGAGACCCTCGAGCAACAATTGGATGAAGAAACTCAGGGGGTCATCTACAACATCACCGAGCACCCGGAGCAGGGTGTGACCGTTCCCGCATTCCCCGACACGCCGCTCAAGGCCGAGGAACTTGCGTCCGACATCGGGACGGATTTCAACATATACACGGACAACCTGCTTCGCGTGAGCAGTCGGCCCACCCTGTACGATGTGGGAATTCTTGATCCGCGCCTCAGCGGCAACGTCTATGCAAAGATCGTTCTCGGTGGGAAGCGCTTCGTCATTCAAACGGAGAAGATCGGCTCTGTCGAATACAGTGTGGGCTACCGGCCGATCCTCGACGCAAACCAGAATATCATCGGCGTGGTGTCTGTACCGACCCTCTTCCGTTCGGAGGAGAGCGAAGAGCAGGCCGGACGGCGCAATGCGCTTCTCCTCGGAACGTACGCTGCCGTCCTCCTTCTGGTCATCGTCATTGCCGCCGCGTTTGCCAGCCGGATCGCTGCGCCGGTTCAGAAACTGACCGAGGCGACGCGGAAAGTCGCGAAGGGGGACCTGGATGTGCACGTTCCGCATGCGGGTGCAGAAGGGGAAATCAGCGAACTGATCCGGGCATTTGACCAGATGACCCATGACCTGCGCAGGAACCGGGAGGATCTGGTCCGCTATGAGCGGGAGCTCGCCTGGAAGGAGATGGCCAAACAGGTGGCGCACGAGATCAAGAACCCCCTGACTCCCATGCGGCTCTCCATCCAGCACCTGCGGCGGACATACCTGGACGGTGCTGAGCACTTCGGGGAAATACTTGACAGCGTGACGAAAACGGTGATCGAGCAGATCGACACGCTCAGCCGGATTGCCTCCGAGTTTTCACACTTTGCACGCATGCCGCGCCGGAATCTGGACCGGCTGGACGTCGGGCGGGTGATCGAAGAGGCGGTGAGGCTTTTCAGCCAGGAATCTTCGGTCATGTTCGATTTACGGATCCGGGACGGGATCCCGCCGATCGTTGCAGACCGCGAAGAGCTCCGCAGGGCGCTGATCAACATCATTCGCAACGGGATTCAGGCCATGGACGGGACCGGATCGATCCTTATTCAGAGTTCGTCGGAAGGGGGAGGTGTCTCAATCAGCGTGACGGATTTCGGGAAAGGTGTGCCGGCCGATATGCTCGACAAGCTCTTCATGCCGAACTTCTCGACGAAGACCGATGGGATGGGTCTGGGGCTCGCGATCGTCAGGAAAACGGTCGAGGATCTTCACGGCACAGTCACATTGAAGAGCGAAGAGGGGAAGGGGACGACGGTTTCTGTATGGCTTCCGGCGGCCGACCCGGAAGGGGCGGGACCCGCATGACAGTGATCCGGCCCGACATTTTTCCCCCGGGGATCACCGCAGCTTTCAGCACGCGGATCGGGGGAGTGAGCCCGCCCCCCCGGGGGATGAACCTTTCGTTCAGGGTCGGCGATGATCCGGTCAACGTCCGGAAGAACCGCGAGATTTTTTTCGGCGCTCTCGGAATTCCACCCGGGCAGGTTGCCGTCCCCGGACAGGTTCATGGTGCGACAGTGCGCCGAGTGGACGGTCCGGGGGAGTACCCTGAAACAGACGCCCTGATCACCTCCGAACGGGGCCTCTTCCTCTGCATAACTGTTGCGGATTGCGTGCCGGTCCTTCTCTACGACCCGGTCCATAAGGCGGTCGGGGCGGTTCACGCCGGTTGGCGGGGAACGGCTTCAGCCATTGTGGTGGCTGCCGTCGAGGCTATGCATGAGGAGTTCGGGACAACACCCGAAGGACTCATCGCATCGATTGGGCCGTCCGCTTCCGCCTGTTGTTACAGCGTGGGAGCGGATGTTGCGACGAGGTTTCCCCCGTCGTTTATCAGGGAAGAAGGGGGGGATTCCTTCGTCGATCTCAAGGGGGTAAACCGGAGTCAACTCCTCAATTCCGGCCTCCGGCCGGGAAATGTCGAACTGAGTCTCTACTGCACCATTTCAGACCATCAACTCTTCCATTCATACCGCAGGGATGGCGCAAACGCAGGCAGAATGATGGGCGTGATCGGCCGCATGGCCTGATGTCCATTGATTGATTATGTTGCGCTAATTCCTTATCCTACATATCGTATCATTTTTCAACAGGGGGGTTCACCATGTGCGGCATTATTGGGTACATAGGAGAGAAGAACTGTGTTCCAATCCTGCTCGAGGGCTTGAGGAGGCTGGAGTACAGGGGATACGACTCCGCGGGTATCGCACTTATCAAGGATGGAAGGTTCCATATTCAGAAAAAGGCCGGCAAGGTCTCGGATCTCGCCGAAGCCATCCGATTGCTGGACGGGACCTTCACTGCAACGCTCGGTATGGGGCATACGCGCTGGGCGACGCACGGCGAGCCCAACGATGCCAACGCTCACCCGCACTGGGATGCCACGAAGAAGATCGCCGTGATACACAACGGGATCATCGAAAATTACGCAGCAATAAGGACAAAGCTCGTAAGGGACGGGCACACGTTTACGGGTAAGACCGACACGGAAGTCCTGGCGCACCTCATCGGCGTCATGTACGAAGAATCAAAGGATCTGACCACTGCTGTCCGCCACGCGCTTGCGGAAGTCGAAGGGACCTACGGACTCGTTGTTCTCTCGGTGCACGAGCCGGACAAGATGATCGCCGCCCGGAAGGGGAGTCCCCTTATCCTCGGCGTCGGCGAAGGGGAGAATTTCGTGGCGTCGGATGCTTCCGCGATCGTGGACCACACGCGCAACGTTGTCTACCTGGATGACGGGGAGATTGCCGTCGTGACCCGCGAAGGGTTCCGAACGGTCACCATTGACGACGTCTCGGTGACGAAGCAGGTGCAGGAAGTGACTCTGGAGCTTTCCCAGATCGAGCGGGGGGGCTACGAACACTTCATGTTGAAGGAGATCAACGAACAGCCCGAAACGATAACCAATGCCATGCGGGGCCGGCTCCTGGTGGACCAGGGGAACGTCGTCCTGGGGGGATTGCGGCACGTCATGGACAAGCTTCTCTGTGCCCGCAGGTTCGTTATTACGGCCTGTGGCACATCATGGCATGCCGGCCTGGTCGGCAAGTACATGTTCGAGCAGATCGCAAAGATGCCCACGGAAGTGGAATATGCATCGGAGTTCCGTTACCGGAACCCTATTATCCGGAGCGACGACGTCGTATTCCTGATCAGCCAGAGCGGCGAGACCGCCGACACGCTGGCCGCCGCACGGGAGGCGAAGGCGAAACATGCGACGGTCCTGGGGATCGTCAACGTCGTCGGGAGTTCGATAGCCCGCGAATCGCACGGAGGGGTCTACATCCATGCCGGTCCGGAAATCGGGGTCGCCTCGACGAAGGCGTTCACATCTCAGCTCACTGTGCTCGCGCTGATCACGCTGATGCTCGCCCGGGCCCGCGGGATGTCCGAGGCCGACGGGAGAGTGCTCGCCGAGGAGATCGCGTCGCTTCCCGACAAGGTGCGAGCCATACTGCGGAACACAGAGACGATCAAGGCAATCGCGCACGAATTCAAGGACACCCCCACCGCCCTCTATCTCGGCCGCGGTGCGAATTTCCCGGTTGCCCTCGAGGGAGCGCTGAAGCTGAAGGAGATTTCGTATATTCACGCCGAAGGCTACCCCGCGGCGGAGATGAAGCACGGCCCCATCGCGCTGATTGACGAAGCGATGCCGGTCGTGGTTGTGGTGCCGAAGGACGCAATCTACGAGAAGGTCATGAGCAACATCCAGGAAGTCCGCGCCCGCAAGGGACGCATTATTGCCGTTGCCAACGAAGACGACGACGAGATCGAAGGACTGGCGGAATTTGTGATCCGGGTTCCCCGCACGTACGGGTTCTTCGGGCCGATCATCAATGTGATCCCGCTGCAGCTCCTGGCATATTATATCGCCGTTGCACGCGGGACGAACGTTGACCAGCCCCGGAATCTGGCGAAGAGCGTGACCGTCGAATGATGTTCTTATGCTCAAAGCGGAGAGGCATGCAATGAAACAGGAACCCCGTTTCAAACCCACCGAGTGGGCGCTCGTGCTGGGCGCGTCGAGCGGGTTCGGCGGTGCGACGGCGATCGAACTCGCCCGGGCGGGGATGAACATCTTTGGCGTGCACCTCGACCGCCAGGCCACGATGCCGAGCGTTCAACAGGTCATCCGGGATATCAAGCACACGGGGCGTGAAGCGGTCTTTTACAACATCAATGCGGCCGACGCGATCAAGCGGTCTGAAACGCTCGATGAAATCAAGGAACGGTTCGGCAGCCACGGCAGCACGGTGAGGGTACTCATTCATTCGCTGGCATTCGGGACCCTCAAGCCCTTCATCAGCCGCAATTCCGAGGAGTCGGTGAACCAGGCCCAGATGGAAATGACGATCGATGTCATGGCGAACAGCCTCGTCTATTGGACCCAGGGCCTCTTCTGGAGGAATCTGATCAAGCGGGGGGGAAGGATATTTGCCATGACAAGCTCGGGGGGGCACAGCACCCTTCCCTACTACGGCGCGGTATCGGCGGCCAAGGCGGCACTCGAATCCCATATCCGCCAGCTCGCGAACGAGCTCGGTTCCTTCGGGATCACGGCCAACGCGATCATGGCGGGGGTGACGGACACTCCCGCGCTTCGCAAGATCCCCGGAAGCACCGACATGCTCCGGATCGCCAAGGCGAAGAATCCTGGTGGTCGTCTCACGACACCCGAAGACATCGCGAAGATGATCGTCCTCCTTTCTGAAGAAAACGCAGGATGGGTGAGCGGGAACGTCATCGGCGTCGACGGCGGCGAGGACATTGTCAGCTACGTGGGCCAGAAAGGTTCTCCCGACTAGTCCCTGTCATTGTGATCGCTCTGTCATTGCGAAGTCCCGTGTTCTGGTTCCGCTTTCCGGAATCCGCGCTCTCCCTCCGTCGGTCCTGTTCTCCGTTCATACACCCTTAGTCAAGGAATTCCTCAATGTCCGAGTACGCCATCACCGAGGAGCAGAAAATGCTCCGTGACATGGTTCGCGATTTCGTCAATGCGGAAATCAAGCCCATCGCCCATATGATAGACGAAGAGGAGAGGATCCCTCCCGAGCTGATCCGCAAGATNNTATTGCCTCGCGGCGGAAGAGATCGCGCGCGGGTGCATGTCGACCGCGACTTTTATCGGTGCCCACCAGTCCATAGGGGCGAACGCCATTTACCTCGGGGGGAGTGAGGCTCTCAAGAAAAAGTATCTCGTTCCTCTGGCGGAAGGGAAGATGATAGGGGCGTTTGCCCTGACGGAAGTTCTTGCCGGTTCGGATTCGTTCAATCTCAGGACAAAGGCGGTGCGCGACGGCAACGAATGGGTCATCAACGGCGAGAAAATGTGGATCACGAATGGCTCGATTGCGGACGTCGTTTCAACGTTCGCGAGGACGGAGAGGGGTATCACCGGGTTCGTCGTGGAGACAAAAACCCCCGGCTATACCGCGGGACCGCCCGAAAAGAAGATGGGGATCCGCGGAAGCGTGACCACGCCGATCGTCTTCGAGAACGTCAGGGTGCCGCACGAGAACATGATCGGTGAAGACGGTCGCGGATTCCTCGTCGCGATGAAAACACTTGACGCCGGCAGACTCGGACTCGGAGCGGCGACGCTGGGTGCGGCAAAGGAGCTGCTGGAGATGTCGGCGAAGTATGCCAAGGAGCGGAAGCAGTTCGACGTTCCGATCGCCTCGTTCGAGGCGATCCAGTTCATGCTCGCCGAGATGGCCACATTCGTCTATGCAATGGAATCGATGGTCTACAGGACGGCGGCGGC
The DNA here is from genome assembly GCA_003158475.1 of Ignavibacteriota bacterium. GTDB lineage: Bacteria > Bacteroidota > Ignavibacteria > UBA10030 > UBA6906 > Fen-1273. The sequence continues at coordinate 19,775 of PMJR01000109.1, forward strand.
GTACGATGAAGGAAAATCAATTTCCCGCCAGGCGGCCATTGTGAAACTCTTCTGCTCTGAATCGCTCGACAAGGTCGCCGACTTCGCGGTCCAGGTACACGGTGGGATGGGCTACTCTCGCGAATTGCCGGTTGAGCGGTACTACCGCGACTCGAGGATCAACAGGATCTTCGAAGGCACAAATGAAATTCAGAAGCTCGTCATCGCACGGGAGGTGTTGAAGAAAGGGGGGAAGTCGTAACAAGAACTTCGTTGCCTCTTTCCGTCCCTTGTGCTATATTGTACCGTTTTTCGGACAGGTAGCTCAGTTGG
>PMJR01000144.1 GCA_003158475.1 Ignavibacteriota bacterium
AGCAACCTTGTACTGTTTTGACGCTATTAGTATAGCAAGATCAGAATCAAGAATCAAGTGAAATTTCAGATATTCTTCAGGGGCACACCGGGCGACGACCCGGACCCGGATTGCAGTTTGGGGGGAGAACCGTTATCTTGAGCTGGCAGGGGAGCGAAATCTGCCCACCCCGTGCTTCGTTACGATCGGCTTCCCGCAATATCTGAATGTCCCTTTGAAGCCCCCTTGTTCGAGCGAAACCATACACACATAGCCTGCCCAAGGCGGCAGGTCCGGAGGAGTCTGCAATGGAAGCAGTCGTTGTCGTCGTCGTTATCCTGATTGCGCTTGCCCTGTATGAGTACCGGCTTCGCAAACCGGATCAGATCGTCATCGCAGAGGCCCGCGACGGCGTGCGCGTGCGCGGAGGGCGGATTTTCCCGAGGCACTTCAGCACACCGATCACGAAGACGACACATTCCTTCTCCCAGACGGTCGATGCTTCGGCCAAGGGGAGCCTCGAAGTCCGCGTCAAACTCGCGGTGACTGTTGCGTTGTCGATGGATGATCTCTCCGTCCTTGTCAAGGTCGGAGGATGGGCTCCCGACGCAATTGCCCGGGCCGCCAAAGAACTTGAAACCCTCATCCTCGGGTACGTCAAAGGCTATACGGAACTGCATGAAGTCGAAGAACTCTCCTCCGACAGGATCCGCGGGTATCTCCAGGAGCGGGTCCAGGAGAGCAAGCACCTTCTCGGGCTTGAGGTCATCACGCTCACGATCGCTTCCTATGACCCTGTCAACCCCCAGATCGCGGAGGCCATCCGCCAACGCGAACATGCCCGCATACTGGAGCGGACGGAGGTTTTGAACCAGGAAGCCCGGGTGGCGGCCACGAGGGTCCGACTGCACGCCGACGAAGAGATCGCCGCACTGGAGCACGCGCTCGAAATCAGGAAGACCGAACTGAAGCATGCGGAGTTTGAGAAGGAGTCCGCCCTTGCGGGAAGCCGTGCCGAACATGAGCTCAGTCTGAAGAAGATGCAGCTCGATTTCGAGAAGGATGAACTTCGGTTGCTGAAAGAGAGTCCCGAACTTCTTCTCCTGACGCCTCAGGCTGCGCGCCTTGCCGAGGCCAGCCAGTCGATGAGAAACGCCCGGACCGTGGTGTCCCTCTCCCCTCCTGACGGTGTCCAGGGGACCGAGATACTGTCGATGTTCAGCACGCTCGTCCAGAAGGCGCTCGGGGCTTTGAGCGAACGGAAGAAAAAGTAGGCGGCGCGATGGATCCGAACGGCAGCGGGGGAGCGCTTCCCGACTATTTCGAGCTCCGGCCGACGCGGGCCGCGAAAGTTTCCGAGATCAGCGAGGCGACGGCTTCCTCCTCCATAGAACCGGAGGAGCGGGTCAACTTTCACATCGGCAATCCGGTCCAGGAGAGCCGTCTCTCTTCCGCGTATCTCCGCGCAGCCCTCGGACTCGATATCCGCGACGAGACGCTCTCCGAAGAGGATCCGGCGGCGATTCTCCGGGCCATGGACCTGGACGAGACGGAGAGGCCGGTCCTGGATTTTTTCGCATCGCTCATCCGCAGGAGCGCCCCGTACCTCCCCCGCGGAGGATTCTCCCGCAGTGCGCCGCCTCCCCTTGCAACAGCGTTCAGCGACTGGCTACAGAATCAGCAGGATCCCCTGACGTACGACCTGGGGAAGACGTCGGACCGAAGGGAGATCGTCTTTGCTTCCGGCGGGATCGCGGAATGCATGCGGGTGTTTTTTCAGGCCCTTTCGCTCTACCTCGTACATCTTCCGGCGCGGATCCTCCTCTTCCGGACGTCTCTCCCCCTCCACGTTATGTCTTTCGGGGGGCTTCAATGCGAAACGCTCCCGGCCGGCGAACACGCTGCCGTCTCCCGCCTGCGGCAGATTGCAGCGGGGAGGGCAAACGGGCCGACATTTGTGGTGATGGGAGAGATCACCACCGAGGAAACCCGGCGCACCCTTCGCGGACTCGCACTCACCTACCCCCTCTTTTTCCTGGAGATCAATGACGCCCCCAACCAGCATTCGCTGGCTCGGGAGTCGCGTCTCATCGATCGCGTCGTCCGTTTCCTGAGCCCCGCGATATTCTCTCCCCGGTTCCAAAATCTGTCGATCGTCTTTGTCGCCGGGAATGCCGATTTTCTCTCCCTCCTCGAGACTCTGCATTTTCAGCTCAAGGGGACTCCGTCGGCATCGGAAGTCGAACTCCTCACGTATCTGCTGGCGCAGCCCCCCCCGGAGGGAGAGAGGGGGACTGGCAGGAGTGTCCGCGTCGAACCCCCATTGGAGACGCCCCCTTCCGCACCCGGGGTCGGAGCGGCCCTCGCCCGATTTGCCTTGCGCATCGAGCGGCAACTTGATTCGATCCTCTCGCCGCATCAGGGGCTGATCGATACGGTCTCCGGATCCCTGGAACGACACGCAGCATCATTGACAGAGCAGAGCAGGCACCACGCCGCGCTTCAGGCGGTGGACAGGTTCGCGCGCACCGATGCGCCATCTCTCCTGGACGATCTCTGCGGGAATTTGCATGATCGTGAATGGCTCGCGGAGCTCGAGAAGAGCTTCCTGATGGCCTTCATACGCCACCACCCCGAATACGACATCCGCCACTGTAGGGCCGTCAGCGGTTCCGCCCGCACCGCGCTCAGTCTTCTCGGTTTTCATTGCGGCATCAGGGAGGCCGTGATCCCGGACCTGAGCTGGACGTACGAGCACTGTTTCCCATCCGTTCATACGGTACCCCTGACGCCGGAGTTCGATCTGGACGCAGGGGCCATGGTCGATGCAGTACAGGGAAAGCTCAGGGACGATCCGCGCTGGGCCGACTACGGCGCCGTCGTGCTGAACAATCCGCACAACGCCACCGGACGCGTGTTCGAGATTTCCACGGTCCGGGAACTGCTGAGGGAATTGCTCGGGAGGGGGATCACCGTCATCGACGATCTCTCGTATCAGAACGTGGCTCCCGTCGAAGACCTTCCGGAAATCCCTACGCTGCGCCAGATAGCAGAAGGCCTCATCGCCGCGGGAAGGATCACGTCGGCGCAGGCGCATCGCCTCATCACGGTCCATTCCCTCTCGAAGACCGACTCTCTCGCCGGGGCCAGGCTCTCCGTCATCGAGATCAGGGATACGCGTCTCTTCGAACGGTTCCACACGCTGATCGACCATGTGAAACCGAATACGGGCGCGATACTGCTGGCATATCTCTTTTACAGGAACCCGATCGAAGTGGCCCGCGCCTATTGGCGGCTCCGGAACACGATTTTTTTCGAGAGGATGCAGGCCCTCGACGCGGCACAACACAACCTCCCCAAAGACCGGAATCCCTTTGACATTGTGATCCTGGGACCCACCGGGAGCATGTACCCTCTGATGGTGGTCGGGAAACTCCCTGCGGGGCTGTCGCTGGACTGGGTCGCGGCGGGCCTGGCACGACAAGGGATCGGACTCGTCCCCCTCTCGACATTTGCGCGGACGGAGAAAGGATTCGAAGCGGGGAGGAAGGCGTTCCGGCTCACGCTCGGCGGCACCGACGGTGCGGCCGTGCTTCTGAACAAGACGCGGCGCGTGCTTATCGATCTGAACCGGGTCATCGGGGAAGAGGCCGCACAGTACAGCCGGAATCAATTCCCCCTGTTGCGGCGCTCGGCCCCTCCGGAATCCGTCACCGGCCCGTGGGAGGCGGCAGAACGGCAAATACGGGAGCTGATCGGCAACGGGGTCATCGATTCCGTCCGTTCGCTGCGGGATGAAATCGGCAACGGGAGGGTCAGGAGGCTCCTGACCGGGGAGTATGTTCCCGAAAGGCTCGCGGTCTACCGCACACGGCTGTACGACAGGGCGGTGATCACGGGCGAACTGATGGCCTCCGCGCGCGCCGACAACGGCAGGGCCCTCGGCGCAACGCTCGAACGGGAGTTCTACCGGGACGACATCGCCCGGCGCGAAGAGGCATTCCGCTCGCGGCTGTTCGACAGGACCGTGCACCCGACACAGATGTATTCCATCCGGACGGAGGCGGCGTTCGAAAACATCCTCGGCCTGATCGTGCAGGGGATGACGCCTTCGCCGCAACATCTGAAGGTTGCGGCACGCGAACTCGTCAACGAGTTCCTGGGGCTGAACGTGGCGATCAGCTCCGGTGAGGAATCGAACGAAATCCTGCTCGATCTCGACGCGCATGTGAGCGCGGAGCTCTTCGGCGAAATACAGGACGCGGGACTGCACCGGACGTTTCTTTCGTTCTGGGGGGACTGGGACGGATCGAACCGCCCTTCCGGACAGGGGCACCAGCTGGCCGCTTCCGTCCTGCTCAGGAATGTCGAACGTCTTTCACACATGTTACGGTCGCTGTCGGAACACGACAGAACCGCCCGCATCCGGCCGGAGCTGCTTGCCGAAATCGAACGCCTCCCCCGGAAGACTCGCCAGATCGTGGAGCTTCTGAAGGACATCACCACGCTGACGCATCAGCTCGAACGGCGCTACCGCGGCATACTCCCCTTTCAGTCAAGCCCGGGGAGGCTGCGGCGCATCGGCATGGCGCTCCGCCTGGCGCGGGATCCCGTCACCTCACTCTGGTATCACAACGACCGGCTCGAGCGGCACATGATGGAGCTCCGCAGGAGGCGGCGGGAAGGGCTCGAGTATTACTTTGCGCTGAACAAGCGATTGCGCAAAGAGCTCTACTCGCTCATCCCCGCGCTGCTCCGGAACACCGCCGTCCCGGCCGTTCTCAGGGAGGCGGTGCTCTACCGTGATCTCCTCCAGCGGTTTGTGATCACGCCGAGGATCCACCAGAGCATGGTCACAGCCCAGGATCCGTTTGCCGTCGACACCACGGTTTTCAATATCAGCGAGATCAACGAAATAGGCTCGCGCTACGGGAACCCCGGCATGGTCCTTTCGCTCCAGGTGAGCATGTCGACCAGGCCCGAGGCACTTATCGAACTCGACAGGAAACTGCGGGCCAGACGCGAGCACATGCTCAGAGACCATCCGGGCATCGACATGCCCGCGCTTCGACTCATTCCTCTCTTTGAGGACCCCGATGCAGTCCGGGGGATGACGGCGTACCTGAACAAGCTGTGGGAATACTCACTCCAGAGCCGCCGCCTGAACCAGGAAACCCGCGACCGGTTCGCGGAGGTCGTCGAAGAACTGTTCATCGCGGGGTCGGACCTGAGCCAGCAGGTAGGCCAACCGGCAGGCGCGCAGCTCTACCGGCAGGCGAAGTACGAGCTCCTGCACTGGCTTGCGAGGCATGGACTCGCAGAACGCGTCCGGCTGAAACTCGGGAGCGGCGAACCGATGCAGCGCGGGGGAGGATATTACAACGACGTAAGCGGCACACCGGCCTTTGTGCAATCGGAAGAGACGACCCGGCGTTTCGCATCCCACCTCCGGGAGTCCACGCGCCGGAGCACGGTCTATGCGACGACGCCGATGCTCGGTGTTTTCGCCGGGGGGGACCTCCGCACATTTCAGAGCGCAATCGCGGAACGGGTGCGCCACTTGCCCGTCTACGAGTTCGCCCAGCTTCTCTACCACCTGGCCCTGCTGCAGGGGACCCACCGCCGGGACCTCAGACGCGCGAGCGAGGAATTTGCCGATAGCAGGCTCACCAGCACCGCAAGAAGCGAACGGGCACTCGAGCGCCTGACGGTAGGCGCCAGGGAACCCGCGCTCGAACGGTTCCTGAATGTGCTCACGGAGAATTTCCGCCAGATACTCTACGGGCGGGATGAGGACGTCGTCGGCATCCATATCATCTCGTATTTCATCGGACGCACGACGCCGCCGCTTCGCGACCGGCCGACGGTACGCCCGGGCCCCGCCGGGAAAGGACAGGGGAACAGAATACTCGAGCGTATTGCCGAGACAATCCCATTTTCGCGGTACGGGAGCCTTCTGCGTGCAATCGCACACAACCAGGCCCAGACGGCGGTGCTCGGCATCAATCAACTGACGACCGGCCTGTTCCGCGCCCTGGACACGTTCTCGCGAATTGAGTCGGTGGAGGGGAATCCGGAGACATACATCGCCGACCGGATCCTGCCGCATCTGCCGGTGTACGAGATCCTCCGAAGCCTGCGCCTGTACCACGACGTTGATGAAACGTACCTGAGGGCGATAGAACGGGCGTTCCCTGCGGGAAATTCCGCGTTCCTCGCACTCAGGGAAGACCTGGATGCGATGGGTAAGTACATCCCGCTTTTTCAGCAGGAGCTCCTGCGCAGACACGGCGTCGACGTGAGCGATTTCTTCGAAGGGATCCGTTTCATCCCCGACCTCCTTCCGACGCTCCGGCCGGATCTGGCCGTGCTCCTGCAGCCGGATTTTTTCAATACAGATCCGGAGCGACTCCAGAAACAGATCGGTATGCCGATCGAAGGGGGATGGCGTGAGGCGGTCGCCCGTCTCCTTGCGGCGCCGGCCGAGATCCGGCGGTGGCGCTCCGACGCGTGGGCCCTCCTGGAGAGCCCCGTCTTTCAACGGGTGGAGGCATTCGTCGAACTCGCCGTCGCGCTGTATTCGCTCTCGGGGAGGAAGCTCTCACCGGAGATCCCTCTCTCGGGCCGTCCGGCCAAGATCCCGTCAAAGCTGGACAGTTTTTTCCGGATGTCGCATGCCGACGACGAAATGCGGCAATTCCTTGCCGCCGCGATGGAGTATCTCACGATAGCATCAGAGGGGATGGTGGAGGTCCCCGCGAATATCATTCGCGCGATGAAGGAGGTGGAGCGGATCGCTGCAATCGAGGAGCAGGCGCTCAGCGGGGACCAGCAGGACCGGCTTCGATTCTACCTGCTCCAGATTGCGCGGATCACGGGGGAAAACGGGTAGCTCGCCGGTAGAGGAAATAGTGCAGATTCGTTCAGGATGGACGCCCCGGAGTTTGATCATTCTCCGGCCGGATCGTACCGTTCTTCGCAACGGACAGATGCCCCTCCGTTCCTTTGCGCTGGCCGCCGTCAGCCATCGTGACGCCGAGGCCGGTAACCTTAAGAGAGCGGGCGCGCTTGCGGAGGGATACCTCATGGATGAGCGTGCGGACGACAAGCACGATGCTCCCGAGGACGAAGAGTCCGAGGACTATGTTGGTGGCAATGAGGAAGCCTGTCACCGGCTCGTCAAACGACCTGAAACCCGCCCAGAGATGGCCCATGTACGTCCCCCCTCACATGGGGGAAGAACCGCAAAGGAAGAAGCCCGAAATCTCCCGCTCTTCTCAACGTACAAAGGGGAGGGACCAATTGCAACTGATCCCTCCCCGTCTTCTCCTCTTCGCTCAGGCACCGGAGGCGCCTCATGTTACGTTCGCTTCAACAAATCCTATTTCCCGCCAGCATCACCCGACACTACTTCAGAACTATGAGTTTCCGGGTCTGAACAAAGCTTCCCGCCTCGAGACGGTAGAAATAGACTCCGCTCGCGTATCCCGACGCGTCCCATGCAATGCTGTATCTACCGGCGTGTCGGTGTCCCCTGATGAGTTCGGCAACCACCTGTCCGAGGGCGTTGTACACCTTCAGCGACACATCCCGGTCGGCAGCCAGGTCGAACCGGATCGTGGTCGAAGGATTGAACGGGTTGGGGTGGTTCTGAAGCAGCGCAAATTCCGGAGGAGCCGATCCGCCGGCGACCGCTCCCGTCACGATATCCACACGGACCGGGTCAAAATAGTGGACGGTGCCGTCGATGTCGATCTGTTTCAGCCTGTAGTACCAGGTCCCCGTCGGGGCGGATGAGTCGTCAAATGCGTACGCCTGCGGGGTGGTCGTCGTCCCGTGTCCCTTGACAAATCCTCCGGAGAGAGTGACGAACCCGTTCAGGATTGCCGCAGAGCGCTGCACCTCGAATCCATAGTTATTGATTTCGGAGAGTGTCTTCCAGGCAACGTGGACGACAGATCCTGTGCCGGGAATAGCGGTAAACGACGCAAGCTCAATCGAAGCAAATGTGCCGTAGTCGAACGTCCAGCATCCCCGCCCGTGCGTCGCCGCGAGCAGGATCTGCGTCGCCTCCTTGTATTTCAGATCGAACACCGCCAGCGTGGGCATCCCGTTGCTGAATGACACCCAGGTCGAGCCGTCGTCCGTGGATTTGTACACCCCAAGGTCTGTCCCCAGGAAGAGTGTCCGCGGACTTGAAGTCCGCAGCGCAATACAGAGGACCGGGATGTTGGGAAAATTGCCTGTCACGCTCCCCCAGGTGGCTCCCCCGTTCGTCGTCTTGTACACGTGCACGCCGTTGCTGGAACCGCCGAAGCACGCATAGCAGACGCTGTCATTCGTTATGTCGACCGCCAGTCCCGTGACGTACGGGAATCCCGTGGTGGGCGTCCATGTGGCCCCGTTATCCCTTGTGGCGAGGAGCCTGCCGTTTGACGTGCCCGCATAGATTTTCCCCGTGTTCGTGGCGCTGATGCCAATCGACGAGACGTTCCCCCCGACCACCCCGGTCGTGGCAATATGCGACCAGCCGGACGAGCTCGATGCGGTCTGCGCCGCAGTGGTTTTCCAGAGGTCCGATTGACCGTAGACGATGGTGCTATCGTTTCCGGGCGCCATGGCGTAGGGATTGTAAAAGACGCCACCCGAAGAGCCTGAGGGTCGGATCTCCGTGTATGTCGCGCCGAAGTTCGAAGAGCGCTTCAGCGAACCATTGACGTACTGGCTGTAGACATAGTTCGTGTGAACGGGATCGACGACGGTGTAGCCGCCGTCCCCGAGCGTCACCTGGTTCCAGGTGGTTCCCCCGTTCGTGGAGGATTCTATGTTGTTGTCCTGCGTCCCCCCATAGAGCCGCAGAAGGGAGGTCGGGTCATAATCCGCGCTCTGGTACTGGAGCGTCGAAAGCGTGGCATTCAAATCCGTCCAGGTGACGCCGTCGTTTGTGGATTTATAGACGCCGCCGTCCGAACCGCAGTAGAGGACCGTACCGTTGTACCCCAGGTAATGAATGTCGGCGTGAGAGAAATCTGTGGAACTGGTCGAAGCCCAGTTGGTCCGCTTTGTCAGCGCAGTTCCGCCCGTCGTTGAACTGTAAATGTCGAGCCCCCCCACGATGACCGTCGAGGAACTCGAAGGCTTGACCGTGATTGCATCGTCGTACCATCCCTGGCTTCCCAGGTAGTTCGGCGAAGAACTCTTCAAAGTCCAGCTCCCGCCGCCGTTTGTCGACCCATACAACCCGAGCACACCGGACGTGCTCGGATCCGCCACGGACGCGTACACCATGCCCGTGTCGCTCGGAGAGAGGGCAAGCTGCGTCCTTCCGATGCTCGCCGGCAGGCCGCCCGTGATCCGGACCCAGGAACCGCCCCCGTCGGTCGATTTCTTCACGATGTCGGAGCTGCGTCCCCCGGTGGTGGTATACAGGGTGAGAGGGTTCAACGGGTTGACGAGGATGCAGTTCGCGTATGTCCCGCTCGATGTGGAGGTCCAGCTCCCCCCCGCATTCGTCGACTTAAACACCCCGGCTGATCCCGAGATGTAGAGGACATTCGTATTCAGGGGATCGATCGCGATCTGTGAGATATATGACCCCACGGCCCCTGTTGTGGCAATTCGCGTCCACGATGTGCCGGCGTCGGTGGACTTGAACACGCCGTCCCCGTAGTAGCTGTCCAGCGAATAGTTCAACTCCCCTGTCCCGAGGTAAACGACGGACGGGTTGACCGGGTCAACGGCGACCGCTCCGCATGCGAGCGACGTCAGATTGTCGGTGAGCGGTTGGAAGCTGGTCCCACCGTTTGTGGTTTTCCATACGCCCCCTCCGGCAGACGCGATGTAGAATGTGAGAGGGTCCGTGGGATGGAACGCGATGGAATTTGTCCTTCCGGAAATGTAATTCGCGCCGGTGAACTGATAGAACATTCCCGACGGATTCACGCTTGTCCAGCTGGTCGACGCCGTCGCGCTCCCGAAAATGCTGGCGTCGGGAGTCACAAGGACGTGCTGTGCAACCATCCGGGCATACGCATCGGGCGGAAGGGTCTTACCAGGGCCGCCGGCCCTGAGGGTCATCATATATTGCTGCCTCGCGATGATTTCCTCAGGGGACTCCCCCTCCTGGGCCCGTGCTGAGAACGGGGCGAGTGCCGGCAGAAACATCGCGAGAATGGCAGACACCGAAAGCGTCGCAGCCCGATAGGACATAGTGGCTCTTCTGATTAATCCTGGTTTGTGGTGTGCACAACAGACGTGCTGGTCAGGCGCGCCATCAGGTCTTCGGCATATTTCACTTCCATGCACTGGTCCTCCCCCTGCGATGAGAGAATCACAGGAGGAGGAAATCCCCCCGATCTGAAATGGACCAGAAAAGGGGGGTCAGCTGATACTTTTCAACTATTTCAGCAATACAAGTCCTTTCGAAGCGTGATAATCACCGGCGGTAATAGAATAGAAATATGCACCGCTGGCCAGTCCGGAGGCGTTAAACGTGACCTCGTGATATCCCGCCTCCTCCTGCTCATTGATCAGCGTTGCCACGCGCTGCCCCAGAGTGCTGAACACCTCCATTGTCACGAATGCTTTCTGTGGGAGACCGTACTTTATGTTCGTCGACGGATTGAAGGGATTGGGATAACCCTGACTGAGCGAGAACTCGGTGGGGAATAGCCGCCCGGCAATGCCGGAGGCGACATCGACAGCGATGCCGTCTGAATAGCGGAATGTCCCATCGAGGTCAAGTTGTTTCAGACGGTAGTATACCGTTCCGGCCCCCGAGGAGTTGTCGGTGTAGCCGTATTTCTGCGGAACGGTCGTCGTGCCGTGGGCGTTGACAAAGCTCCCCGGAATCGACATGTAACTTCCGGTCTGGGCCGCCGACTTCTGGACCTCAAAGCCGTACGCATTGGTCTCGCTCAATGTCGACCACTGTAGCATGACCTCCTGGCCGCCGAGGGCTGTCCCCGTGAGCGAAGCCAGTTGAATCGGCAGCGGCGGCCCCGAGTTCTCCCACATTCCGCGCCCGTGCGTAGCGACACGGAGCGTGTGCGTGGTCTTCTGGATCGCCATGTCGAACACCGCCACCGTGGGAAGGCCGGTCCCGTAGACACCCCAGGTCGAGCCCCCGTCACTAGAGGCATACACCCCGATATCCGTTCCGGCAAACAGGTTGTTCGAACTCGTGGGGTCGACGACGAATGCGTTCACGGGGACATCGGGGAGCCCTGAGTTGATCGCCGTTATCGCCGGGGTTGTTCCCAGGTTGGTCACCTTCCACACATGCGACTGGGTCGGACCTGTTCCACCCATATACGCGTCGAGCGTAATGTACGCCGTGTTCTTGTTGCCCGGGTCGAACGCCGCCCGGGCGACGTAATTGTCAGGAACAACGCCTGTCCCGCCTGTGGGATCAAGGACCGACATCGTTGAAGAGCCGGTCGTGGTATAGAAAAGGCCGCCGTTCCGCAACCCGACGATCCTGTAGTTGTCGTCCTGCGGCGAGATCGCGATTGCGCTGATGGGAGAACCGCTGACGAGGGGCGCCTGGCTGACCACACTGTTGTTGGTCCCCATGTCCGTGGATCGGTACAGCCGGTCCGTGCCGTAATACACGGTGTTCGGCGTGCCCGGCCCGAGCGCCATCGGCGCATAAAAAAGGACCGCGTCCGCGCATGTGATGCCGTTGTGCGATGTGTTGCCGCTGCATCCCAGGGTGGTCCAGTTTCCGTCAAACGCAGCCGCCACACTTGTTACGCGTCCGAACGCGAGGAGATTGGCCGACTGATTGAAGTACGTATGATACATCGTCACGTTTGTCACGTTTGCCGCATTCTGGTCGATCTCCGCGTATCCGCCGTCGCCGAAATCGATCCGGTTCCAGGCCTGGAGCGGCGTATACATATTCGTCCCGTTGTCCTGCGTCCCGCCTATCGAAAAATTCGGGTCTGTCGGGTGCAGCGCGATGCTCTGGAACTGTGTCGCGCTGAATCCCGAATTGTTCAGGTTCGTCCAGGCGACACCTCCGTTCGTAGATCTCCATATGCCGCCGTCGTTGCCGGTATAAACGATTGTAGTGTCGGAGGGGGCAAAGACGATCGCATGGACGTCGACATGAAGACCGGTTTCCGCCGCCGAAAAGGACGTTCCCCCGTTCGTCGACCGGTGAACGACGAAGCTGGACGTGCCGTCTGCTGAACCCCCCAGGAGAATGGTCCCGGCGTTCTTGGGATTGAGTGTCGGGACCATGTCGTACCAGCACTGACCGTCGCAGAATCCGGTGACCGAGGCGAGCGTCGTGGGCCAGGTCGCCCCTCCATCGGTGGATTTACGGAGCGTGCCGCTCGACTCGTCGCTCGCAGCGAGGGCGGTAACGGTGCTCCCCACTTTATTGATATCGAGCTTGATCGTGACAGCGCCGGTCGTCAGCACTCGCGTGAATGTCGGAGCGACGCCGGGGCTGCCGAATGCGGCGACCGAGGCGTTGGTGGTCTGATACACGCCGCTCAAGCTGAGTCCGCCGATGTCCTCCACGCCGATCAGCATGTTGCTCGAACTCCCCGGTTCAAAAACGACGTCGGTGACCGACTGGAGGCCGTTGAATGTCGGGATGCTCACTCGTGAGAATGTCACGGCTGAGGAGAGGGCATTGGAGGAAAAATACAGCGCAAGGAACCCCGCACTCCCCCCGCAGCAGATCCCGTTCCCGGACAATCCTGATGCCCCGTTTACATTGCTTACGAAGATTCTGTTGTCGTCGGCCGGATCAACCACAATTTTAGAAATCGACGTGCCATAAAAAGCATGCCCGTTGCTCGCGGTGCTCCCCGTGCCGGCGACCCGGAGTTCGAATGGTCCGCTTAATGTCGGGGAGGTGTTCGCGTTGTCGATCCGGTAAAGACCTATGCCGAAAAAACTATCCAGAGATTGATTCCCCTCACCCGTGCCGACAAACACGGTCGACGGGTTCAATGGGTCGATCGTGACGGCGCCGATGGCGAGCGACGCTGCATTGTCAAATATGGGTGTCCAGTGGGCTCCGCCGTCGGTAGTCCGGTACACCCCTCCCTGGGCCGTGCCCACGTAGACGGTGTTCGGACTTGTGGGATGAACCGCGACCGCCGTGACCCGTCCACTGACTGCAATCGTGCCTCCCCCAATCACCTGGCCATTGGGAATCGGGTACGGACCGATTGGGGTCCAGGAGGAGCTGCTCACCTTTGCCAGCGACCCCGCCCTCTGCCGCGACATCTCATCCAATGCCTTGACGCGGGGATCGTACGCGAGGGAGTGGGGAACACCCCGCATGAGTCCGATCTGCTCCGACCGGAGCCGGAGGTAATCCCCTTTGGATACACGCCCCGTCATAAACGAGGGGAGGTCCGGGTCTTCCCCCTGTGCGCGCAACTCAGGGAACGCGCCCGCCAGCAGGAACACTGCAGCAAGAATAAGCGCGGTCTTTTTACAGATTTGAAAAGTACGCATGTCTCACCTCCGATTAGTTGAGTGAATTGTGAGCTCCGTGGATGTCTATTCATGTCATGATAGCGTGTTCCTCGGTGAGGTGTGGATGAGCCGGGTGGAGGTGGAAATGCGGAAGAAGGGAGAGCGTGTGCGGCGTGATTCGAGCCGGCGTGTTCGGGTAAGGAGTTCGGATGGCACGGAAGGCAAAGGAGGCCATCGGATCACTCCGGCATGATTAGTGGGAAAAAGAACGGTTTGCCTGATAAATGTAGTTTCTTCACAGCACAATGTCAACCGGTCACATTTCGAAGAGAAGCTTCACCGAGGCAACCAGCCGGTTGAATGATGAATTCGAATAGAATTCAGCTAAAGCAAATCGGGAGCTTGATTTGGTCGATTCAGATCCGTATTTTGGTGCGGTCCCCCGACGATCCCATTCAGCACACATTGATCACCCATCCACCACATTGAGCACCACAGAACACCATCCGAGCGTGCAACTGGCAATCCTCTTCGCCGACGTCAGCGGCAGCACCAGACTCTATGAAACCCTGGGGAACACCCGCGCCCAGACGATCATCTCCAAGGCACTGGAAGTCCAGTCACAGGCGGCCGGAAGGCACCAGGGGACGATCGTCAAGAATATCGGCGACGAACTCATGTGCACGTTCCCCTCAGCCCCGCTGGCCGCGGAAGCCGCCAAAGACATGCAGCGCTCCCTGAAGCAGGCGATCGCCATGGGGACCATTCCCTACGAGGCGTTGAGCATAAGGGTCGGATTCCACTTCGGGCCGGTCATCCCCCAGTCGGGGGATGTCTTCGGCGACGCGGTCAACGTCGCTGCGCGGGTTGTGGCGCAGGCCAAGAAAGGGCAGATCCTGACCACGAAATCCACGGTCGACGAGATGCCCGATGAAATGAAGTCGGGTGTCCGGTTCATCGACAAAGCGGCGCTCAAGGGGAAAAAAGAGGAACTCGAGCTGTTCGAGNNGAACCTGACGATCGTGCAGAACATATTCGAGGACAAGCCGCACGAGGCGAAGCTCACCGTGAGGTTCGGTGAGACGACCGTGGAACTGAGCCACGACCGTCCGGCACTTCACATGGGGCGGGGAATCGAAAACGATTTCGTGATCCCCGAACCGCTTGCCTCCCGTTCACATGCGAGGATCGAGTTCCGCCGCGAGAGGTTCATACTGATCGACCAGAGCATCAACGGGACGTACGTTTCCATCGTCGGTGAAAAGGAGGTTGTACTGCGCAGGGACGAGATTGTGCTGCAGCGCGAGGGGAAAATCAGTCTGGGAAAATCGACGTCGCTGCAGCCGGAGATGTGCGTGACATTTTCGATGCTCGGAGCCGGAGGACTGCTGAAAATGGAGTAGTCCCGGCTCACAGTCCCGCCGGTTTTCGCCGGAACTAGATATTGTAGCCTATACCGATCCTTCCGTCAATCCCCGTAATCGACCCCCCCCCTTTCAGGTTGCCGAAATCCACTTTCACGAGAGCGGGAAAGAAGAGCCCCGAGGGGAGGGAGAATGTCGGACCCACGCCGACGCCCGCCACCTTTGATCCGGAATACGCCTCGGGAGTGTTTTCGTATATCCGGACTTCAGCGAGATACGTCATGGAGAACCGGGGATTGAGAACCTGTCTGAACTGGGCGGACGCCTCAAAACGACCGGGCTCAAGCCTCTCCGCCTCGCTCACCAGTCCGCCGACCCCCGCAACTTTTCCCTTGGATGTCGACCGGTATCCCGCGAAGACCTGAAGGGAATTTTCACGGAAGTACTGCCGGTATTGAAGATTGAACCAGTAAGAATTCCCCGACGCAAAGACCTCCGCGTCGTTGTACTTGTCCGTCCCGTAGGCGGTCAGCATAAAATCCGCCGAAAGGGACGCGACCTCGTTCAACTTGTAGTCGGCACCCAGACTCCCCGTAATCTCGGGCCCCGGGGCGTAGAAGCCCGACCCGTCGATCGGCTTGTACTTCCCCCGGTACTGGTACGCCGCCGCGAGGCCCAGGACGAGATTGTCGTTCACGGGGAACACCCAGGCGAGACCCGGATTCAGGTTGAACCCCTGTCCCCAGACGGGGACCTGCATGTTGAAGAGAGGGTGGCTGAAAAGGATCGAGGTGACAAACTGGTCGTGCGGGAGCTCTTTCTTCCCTGTCGGAGCGTTGATCCCCAAACTGAAAATCGTGTTGATCGATTCCAGGTAGTAGTTGAACCCCAGCTGCACGTCGGTGAGCCCGCTCAGCTTCGTGACATCCCCCCCCGAGACCGCCCCCCCGCCGCCAAGGCTGATGCTCGCACTCCGCCCCACCGGAACGTATGCCGAGAGGATCGTGCTGAACTCCGAGAAGCTGAATCCGGAGTTCTTTGCGCTCCAGCTTTGATACACCGGCGTAAGTATGACCGAACCCTGCCGGCTGATGACGTACTGGTCGTTCTGAGACCTCGCTGCCACGGCAAGAAAGAGCAAAACGAGTAGAGTGGGGGATCGCCGCATAATGTCCTCGTGGTTACCGGATCATGACCAGCTTGCGGACGGCGTTGTACTCTCCGGTCCGCAACCTGTAAAAATAGACTCCGCTCGCTACATGACCTCCGTTGTCGTTGGTGCCGTCCCACGTGATTGCATAGTTGCCGGTGCCCTGGGCGCCGCTGAAGAGCGTCCGGACGCGTTGGCCGAGCGTGTTGTAGATCTCGAGCACGACGTCGCTCTTCTTCGCCAGGGAGTACCGGATCGTCGTCGCGGGATTGAACGGGTTCGGATAATTCTGCTCCAGCGCATAGGAGACCGGCTGGAGAGGAATGCCGTTGCTTTCTTTCGCGGCATACGCATCCGTCCCCATGATCACCTTGAAATAGTGCGGAGAATTCGGCGCGTCAAGCGTGACCTGGAAGGACCCCGAGGCTGCCGGGAGGGCGTTCTCATCCCTCAGGTCGAGCACGTGGACACTGAATCCTGCGGGGAGCGTCCCCGACGGAGTAAGCGTCAGGAGAGCCGTCCCTCTGGCGCCGGACGTCCGGAGGCCGAACACCCATGACTGGCCTTCGCCCGCCACAGGTTTGAAGTTCTGCAGGTATGCGGTCCCTCCCTCAAGAATGTCGACCTGGAGGGCATCGCCAATCGGGGGAGGCTTCGGCGCATCCATCTTGTCCTTCCCCGCGGAAGCGCCTTCACGCAGCCCGAGGTAATTATAGGTATCCCGGAGATCCGTTCCGGGAATCGACGCCGCGATCTGCATCACGAATTCTCCCGGTCCGAGCGTCGTCGATGCGAAGCCGCCTTCGCGCAGTATGGGGAGATTTGATTCCACCGGAGGGAAACTCAGGACCGAATTCTCCGAAAAGGGGAAGTTGTAGACAAAGTAGCCTTCGTAGGGCTTGAGGACAGTCGTGATGATCTGATACTGCGAGCCGTCGTAATAATACGGGCCCGCCACCTGACTGCTCCCACCAACGGTGCCCCACGCCACGTTGAATGCGAACGGATTCCCTATCTGGTTCCATCCGGTATCGAGAGGGACGGTGTAGTACTGCACTGTCGGCACAGATGTGCCGTGCTTGAATGAAAACGGAACGCCACCGGATGTTATGAGCCAGAAGGCCTTGCCGGGATCCATGGCCATCGGACCGGCCGCCGCAACGGAGACCACCGCTTCTCTGTACGCTCCGGCCTCCCAGTGGAACACTCGCCACTTCGCGGTGTTGTACGAGCCGTAATCGTCCTCGAGCTGGCCCATGACGTTCGGATTGTCAAGGAGCATCGGGGCGGAAAACATCTTGTATTTCGCAGGGCTCAGGGCAAGAGGCGTGGCGAGTTTCGCCAGTCGGACAGGCAGGACGGCGGGGCTCAGTGCGGGGTTGGCCGCCGGATATGTCACCGATCCATTGGCACCCGTAAGGCTGACGTAGTATTCCACCCCGCGAATCGTAATCACGCTTGCCGGAAGATTCACGGAGAAATTCCCGGCACCGGCGGTCAATGCAACGGAATCATACGCAGCGGCACTCGGGACACCGCCTTTCCGGTAAAAAATCCAGCCCGAGGTAAACGTCTTTCCGGCGGGAGGCGTGATCGTCAGCGGCTGCGCATTTCCGATCAGCGAGTCCCCTGTCGCCTCGACGGAGACGCTGGGGGCGAAAACCCTGAAACCGAGGACGCTCACATCGGAAAGCCCGTCCGGATTCGTCACAGTCACGTTGTACGCACCGGCCGCGAGTTTATTGGGTGACACGGCGTTGATCTGGGTCCCCCCCCCGCCGAGCAACACATTCGCGGCGGACAATCCGCCGATGTCCACTGTAACGCCAGTCAGAAAGTTACTCCCGGTGATTGTGATCGGGACCGAAGCGCCCGCGGGAGCCGAATCAGGCGTCACCGTATACATTACCGGAGGAGAGTTCGAAGTAACTGTAAATGCGTTCGCCTTGAAAACTGACTTCCCGTCAGGATTCGTTATTCGCACACTGTGCGGACCATCACCGAGAGCGGACGGTACGTAGAACTGCATGAGTGTAGAGCTGTTGACAGCAGCGCTCGTGCCCGGCAGTGTGTCCGAGTCCACGACAAGGACCGCCCCGTTGACGAAATTTGTCCCTATGATATTCGCGAGTTTCGTCACGTTCACGGTCGCCGGCGAAACCTGCGTGATCGTCGGGGCTGCTGCCCCCGCGGCGCTGACACCGATGTCGTCAATCAGCCAGCCCCTGAACCCGTTGAATTCCGAGTCGCGTGTATCGAACCGGAACCGGATCAGTATGACGTTTCCGGCGTATTTTGTGAGATCGAAATATTCGCGGATCCACTTCCCCTGCTGGCCGAGTCCGCCTGAGGAGTACGATTTCCAGTCATCATGGTTGGCGTCGTCATCAATCGGGTTGATAACACCGCGGCCGAGCTGGAACCATGTGAGCCCTGAGTCGGAAGAGGCCTCGACATACATGACATCGAATTGGGACGTGGCGATTCCCTCGATTTCCCACCATGTCCAGAAACTGAGGAGAGGCGTCTTCTGACCGACGAGATTGATCGGGGGGGTGATGGCGCTGCCGGTATTTGGGCCATTCGATGCGCCCCCGTCGAGCGAGTCCTGGGTCACCTGTGTGAAGTCGCTCCCGATGTACGTCCCCGTCACATCCTCACCGTACCAGAACGCGTTGTTCCCCGAAAACGCCGCAGGGAGAAACCCTGGGTCGGGGAGCAGGACCAGTGCCGGGTTGATGGCGGGGTTAAGGACCTCAATGTGCTGGGGCTGGAACGAAACGTGCCAGAACCCGGTGTGCGTCCAGCCCGGGGCCCCGGGAGTTTCGAGTGAATCGATCCAGGGCACATTGACGGCCTGAATCCCCGCGATCGAGGAACGGGTTTCGGGTGATAACCCGGGGATAGCGGCCGGTGCATGCGCACGGGGGAGTCTCGCGGCGGACCGCCGTGTCTGAGGCGTGGAGGCATTCGTTGACAAAAGACAGAGCGCGGCGATAAACAGACACGTTCGCAGCAGCCGGATATTCATGTGTGTGCCTCCAGGAAACTTGTTGCCGGAATTCTTGTGACCATTGCAGTCATCAACGCACGGGCGGAGGAGGCGGAGACGGCAGCAGATCGATCGAGACGCCGTGGTCGAACGCGACGGAGCTCGGCGACTGGTTGTCCATCCCGGGGAAGAAGACCAGCTTGATCATCTTGTTCAGGTTGTTGAACCGCCTCGCCATGAGCGAGCGCGTCCCCCTCCCCCGCTGCGCCTCATCAGAACCGGGGGGAGGGCTCACCTTGTGCGACGCCTGGAGAGCGGTCTCCTTCGTGTTCCCCGACAGGTTCATCGCATCCGACAGCTCCGCCTTGGCTTTCGCCGGAGCGAACGAAGGGTCGAGCGCACTGGCCTGCTTGAAATACACGCCGGCGGACTCGAAATCCCCCTGCCCTTCCTTCTCGAGTCCGACCGAATAGGCGAAGAACGCCTGCAGGTTCTTCGTCGGAATCGTCTCGATGGCAGATATCTCTTCGCGGGTAAGCGTTATCCCCATGTCCTTCACAACCCCGAAGACCATCTCCTTCTGAAGCTTGAAGAGGTTTGTCAGTTCGTCGGATTGGGTCTCCGAAGAAGGCGTCTTCCCCTTCCCGATATCGAGCGACGCGACGTCGAGCCGGAGCGTTTTGTCCGCCGAAACGTCGTACCGCCCGCCGACGATCCGTCCCGCCGCAAGAAATTTCCCGAGCCTGGGGGCCGTGGAAGGGTCGACCGCGCTCGTCGCGCTGAATTTCAGCTCGCTCATCAGCTCCTCGACACGCATCCTCTCGACAAGCCTGAGCTTCTTCACGTGACCGAGGTCGATCGTCATCATCTCGCTCAATCCCTGACCGAGGGCCGAGTACTTTTGTTCATTCCCCTGGTAGACGAGGGGGAACACCGCCACAGCGTTCGACGGCGTGTTTTGCCTCCCGAGTGAATCTTCGTTCGCCGCGAGGATGCGGAACTGGTCGGCGATCAGCTCCTTCGTGACGACATAGTAGCGCGCCTCCATGAGCTTGTGGTACGGCGACGAGGATGCGATATCCGTGTAGTTGATGTACGCGGCAAGCGCGCCTTTCAGATCGTTGTCGTACTCCCGGGTCATGCCGAGGTAAAACAGCGTCTTCCCGTCATGCTCGTTGGCGATCGACGCCTTCTTGAGGTAGTCCCGGGCCTGGGGGTACTGATGCGTCTCGAAATAGATGACCCCCAGGTCTCGCAGGGCTTCAGGATCCGCCGGGTTCGTCACGAGACGTTCCTGGAGTTTCCGGATCGTCTGTTGGTAATCCTGGGGGTTTTCCACCGTGCCCGTGGTCCCGCAAGCACACAGGATCAGCGGCAGCAGGAGGACCAGGTACAGGCCGCGCGCGTTCATGCGTCAGCTCCGGAGTAGTGGCTTTATGCTTTCGGCCTTCAGGTGCGCCTTCTCGTAGGACGGGTCTTTCGCCAGCGCCTCGTTGAACTTCTTGTATGCCGCCTCGTAGTCCCCCCGCTCGACGAGCACCAACCCCTCCGAGTAGGACATCATCGCATCCAGTGATTTCGTCTCGGTCCCCTTCTCCAGCTGGGCTTCCGTGATATTGACGTTGACCGCCTTCGCAACTTTTGCGCTCAGCTTCTCCACAAGCTCAAAAAATGCATCGGCATCCCCCTTCACGTCGTCCGTGGCAAGGATCTCGCCGGTCTCCACCTTGACAAGGCGGGCGCCGAGCCACATGTCACCCTTGAACTTGATGAAACTCCCCATGACGACCGCGTTCACGCCGAGCATCTTCCCGACACGGACCGCGGAGTTCACGTCGAACTTGCCCGGCGTGTTCTCGAGTCCGATCTCGCTCATGAGCCACGCAATCCTTTCGCGCTCGACAACTTTGAGCTGCACGGCGCCCCTGAGCTGGTTGATCATCAGCTCGGAGAACCCCATTTCCATCGGATTGAACCTCTCCCTGTCATCGACGGATGAATTCTTGAAATCCAGGATCGCGATGGTCTTGATCCCGGGGTCCGCCCTCTCGATCTGCATGTTCCCGGCTTTTTCCTGGCGCACCTTGTAGTACAGTTTCAACAAGGGGGGAGCTTCCTCGTCCGGGTTGAGCTCCACGAGCGGCGGTTCCAGGTCCAGCATATCGTTCAGAGCGCTCTTCGCCTTTTCCTTGTTGTTCTTCGCAAAGTAGGCGCGGCCGAGTCCCAGGAATGCCTCCCGCCGGACGGGCCTGTCGAATGATTTTTCGGCGGCAATCTCCGAGTAGACCTTTATCGCATTTTCGAAATCCCCGGCATTGAAATAGTCGATCCCCGTCTTGAGCTTGTCGTCCCCCTTCCCCTGCGCCCGGACGCCCTGCGCCGAGACGATCAGGACCGACAGCAGGACCGCACACGCACCTGCCCACCACGCGCTGCGCACCGTGCTCTTCTCGTTCGTCCTCATAGCGTCGCTCCTCTGATGTGTCTGGGTTATTTCTTGATCAATTCAAACTGTGCGGGGATCGCTGACGGCTTCGTCAGGCTCGGCTCGATCGTTACGATCCTCTGGACGGGTGATGCCGTGAACCCGCTCTTCTGCACGGAGACCAGGTGCCTTCCCGCGGAGAGGGGAATCTCCTTCGGCGTCGTTTCCTCGCGTGTGACTCCGTCCACGACGACGTACGCCCACGTTCCTTTGCCGTTCAATAAGGAAGTCACGTTGACGGGGACCTGGAAGTAACACTTCCTCCCGTCCACGACCCCCGCTCTCGCCTCAATCACGTCCGTCTTCGTCACCGAGCCGCTCCGGAAGACTATCTTCCTTGTCCCGGGGGGGACGAACTTTTTGACCCCGTCCCTGGCGTTGCTGAACGGCCCGCCGTCAATGCTGACTTCCCCGTCCGGCACCGTCTCGAGCGTGAGTTCAGCGGTCTCGGCGCGCACCGGGTTCGGTACTGCGGCCTTTTCCTCTTTCTTTTCGACCTCCGTCACGGCCGGAGGATTTGTCTTTGCGATGCTCTCCGACCCGCTCCCCTGCCTTGCGACCGATTTCTGCTGGTAAAGGAAGAGGCTGAGAGTCTTTCCCCCCGTCACAGTCACCGATGTGTCGAGGCGACTTTTTCCCCAGGTCACGATCACTTTCCGTTTTCCGGCTGCGAGCGGAAGATCGCGGACGGGAGTTTTCACCTGCGAGTCGTCGATATAGACGTTCCCGTTGTCAGGGCTGATCTGGACGGTGATCCGCCCGTCGTCTGGAAATACATACGGCCGGGTCACAAAGTACGTGACGATGAGCACGACCACGGCCGCAGCGATAATCATGTAAAGCCTCGCGTTCGCCGGCTTGACGAATGATTTCGGCGAGGAGAGCGGTCCCCCGGCGGGACCGATGACCGTGGGAGCGTCCGTCAACCTGTAGTCCCCGGGCTTGAGCGTTGCCTCAAACTTCTCGAGCGCGGTCACCATCTCGGCGGCGGTCTGGTACCGTTTGGCCGGGTCCTTGTCGATCGACTTCACCACGATCTTCGCCAGTTCCTTCGGGATCGAGGCATTCAGTTTATCCGGGGGCGGAATGCGCCCCTCGACAATCATCTGCGCCACTGCAAAATCTGAGTCTTCGGCCTTGAACGGGACGCGGCCTGTGAGGCACTCGTAGAGCGCCATCCCTGCGGAGTAGATATCGCCGCGGGCATCGACCTGCCCGAGGCCGCGGATCTGCTCCGGCGACATATAGTAGAGAGTCCCGGCGGTTCCCATCGTCACCGTTGAGACGTTCGTCTTCTGGATCTTCGCGAGCCCGAAATCGGTGACCTTCACGATGTCGCTCTCGGCAAGCATCACGTTCCCCGGTTTGATATCCCGGTGGATCACGCCTCCCTTGTGGGCATGGTCGAGCGCGGTCAGGAGCTGCTTGAAAATATGGACGACGCGGTGAACGGGGAGAAGCACGGATTGTTTCAGAAGGTCGGCGAGCGTCTTCCCTTTGACATACTCCATGATGATACAGACGCCGAACTCGGTCTGCCGGAGCGCGAAAATCCCGACGATATTCGGATTCTGAAGTTTGGCCAGCGCCTTCGCCTCCGACTGGAAGCGCTTGAGGAAATTCGGATCGCTCGCAATCAGCACGTCCATCATCTTGAGAGCGACGTCCCTGTCCAGCGTCGTATCGGTCGCCCTGTACACCACCCCCATTCCTCCGCGCCCGAGGACTTCGAGGATCTTGTACGAGTCGATCACCTTGCCGATCATTGGGTCCATGGCACCGTCACTTCTTCCCGGGTTTCCAGATCGATTTCAGTTTTTCCCTGCTGCGCGAGAACGGACTGAGGGTCGTCGCATTGACGTCCACCCGGACTACCTGCACGGTGATGTTGTCGCTTCCCCCCCGCTCGTTCGCAAGCTGAATGAGCTGGCGGCACGCCCGTTCGGGGTTGTGGGCGAGGACGATCTGCCTCATCTCTTCGTCCTCGACATGATTGAAGAGTCCGTCTGTGCACATGAGGTAATGGCGGCTCGACGTGAGCGGCATCTCCTCAAAGAAATCCACCTCCGCCGACGGACGCGGACCCATGGCGCGGTACAGGTGTGAACGTTCGGGGTGGTTCCTTGCTTCCTCGTGGGTGATGATGCCGCGGCGGACCATCTCGGCGACCTTGGAGTGATCCTGTGTGAGCTGCGTTATCCCCCTCTGGTTGATCTTGTAGACGCGGCTGTCGCCGATGTTGCCGATGAATGCGTGCCCGTCGCGCAACACGAGAACGACGCACGTCGTCCCCATACCCCGGTATTGCGGCCCGGTCCCGCTCTTCCGGTAGATCGCTTCGTTGGCGGAGGAGAATGCGCGGCGGAGGTTGCCGACCACCGAAGGTTCGGTGAGCGCATAGTACGCCGTTCCGATCTCCCGCACCGCGATCGTGCTCGCCTCCCTCCCGGCGTTCTGCCCCCCCATGCCGTCGGCGATCACAAAGAGCTGGCCCCCCGGACAATTCAGGTCGAGGTTCCCCTCGGGGAATTTGCCGAAGGAATCCTGGTTCTCCGAACGGACCGACCCGACATGGCTGTCATTGCCGAACGAGATTTTTCTCACGGACGGGTCATCTCCTGGTCATCGTTGCCGATGTCACGCCGGGCTCCCCCTTTTCTTCAGGATCGTCGCCTTGACAAGCCCGAACCGGATCGGTGTATCAGGAGCAACTTCCGTATCTGTGCTGATCCTTTTGTCCGCAACGTATGTGCCGTTCTTGCTGCCGAGATCCCGGAGCGCCACCTTGCCGGCGCGGACGGTGATTATCGCATGGTTGCGCGAGATGGAGGCATCATCCACGGCCACGTCGCCTGTCGAAAGCCGCCCGACGGTGTTCTCCCCTTCTTTCAGCTCCACTATGGATTTCTCCCCGCGGACGTTTTTGAACTCGAGAACGAAGCGCGGGAGTGAAAGCAAATCTGCGAGCTGGGCCTCATCGATGAGCATCGTCGGCGCCGCATCGCGCGCCTGGGGTGGGGGCACCGGGGGCCTCTCCTGTGCGACCTCTGCCGGGCGGACGGGAGGCTCTTCCGCCACCTTTTCCGCTTCCATCGGCCGCCCTTTCGCAGGAATCTCCCCCAACCCGAATGCATCTTCACGTGCGCGCCGCCCTTCCGGGTCCTGCGCGGAGACAACGGGTGCGGGTTCAGCCGACTCGGCCGGCCTGCGCCGGGGAGGAGGAGGGATTTCCGGTTCCGGCGGTAGGTCCTTCGGCGGGGGCGGCAGGGGATCGTTGGCCTGTCCGGACTCGAGCGAGAATATAAAAGTAAACGTGTTCGCGAGCATGATGACGTGCTTCTTCTCGAGCTTCACCTTCCCCTGCACGGGCTTCCCGTCGAGGAGCGTCCCGTTGTGGCTCTTGAAATCCTCAAGGTAGTACGACCCTTTTTTCTGGTCGAAGAATATGCGCGCGTGCTTCGCCGAAAGGACTCCGCTCTTGATGAGAAGATTGCACTCAGGACCGTGTCCAATGACCGCTTCCGAGACAATCTCGTAGGACTTGCCGGCCAGCGCGGCGGTTTTCGAGTTCAATCGTGCGTACATGGGCGCGTGAGATGGTTGTTATCGATACCTTCGTGGCAAGACAACCCCCGAACATGAAAGTACATCTTTCTCCACGATATTGTCAAACAAAGGACTCACGCAATCATCGAAGCGTGATCCCTGTGGACCTGCTCAAACTGTCTCATTTCAGGGGATTTATGGAGATTCTCCGGAGGGTGTGGGAAGAGAGCGCATAGAGTGCTAACGATAGTAGAAATAAGCGATTGAAAAGTCAAGGGAGAGGCCGCGGCTGTCCTTTTTTGACGAATTCTCGTATCTTGGCGAAACGATCACAACTTTCGGGAAAAATGACATGAAGGAACAGGCTCTCGAGAAATTCATCCGCTACGCAAAAATCGATACCCAGTCCAAGGACGACGCGGAAGCGTATCCCAGCACGAAAAAGCAGTTCGATCTCCTCAACCTCCTCATGAAGGAACTCGGGGAACTCGGCCTGAAGGACGCGCGGATCGACAAGTACGGGTACGTGACCGCGACGCTCCCTTCCAACCTCCCTTCCTCCCACAAGGCCCGCGGGAAAGTGCCCGTCATCGGATTGGTCGCGCACGTGGACACGTCCCCGTCGGCATCCGGCGCGAACGTGAAACCACAGGTCATCCCCGCGTACGCAGGCGGAGATATCATCCTCCCGGGAGATCCTTCCGTCATCATACGTGAGTCGGAAAACCCCGAGTTGAAGAGGAACATCGGCAAGTCCATTGTCACCTCCGACGGCACCACGCTCCTCGGCGCGGATGACAAGGCCGGCTGCGCGATCATCATGACGGCGGTACAGACACTGCTCGGATCCCCCGACCTGCTGCACGGGGACATCAGGGTTGCATTCACGCCGGACGAGGAGGTAGGGGCCGGGACAAAGTTCTTCGACTTGAAGAGTTTCGGAGCGGACTTCGCCTACACGGTGGACGGCGACACGCCCGGCGAACTGAACAAGGAGACATTCAGCGCCGACCTGGCGGTCATCACGGTTCACGGCAGGAACATCCATCCGGGGAGCGCGAAAAACATCATGGTGAACTCCCTCAGGGCGATGGCGGACATCGTCAGCCGCATGCCGATGGACACCGCCCCGGAGACCACCGAAGGGTACGAGCCGTACATCCATCCCCACGTGATCGAGGGGGAAGAGGCGCGGTCAACGCTCAAGATTCTTCTGCGTGATTTCAACACTGCGGGGCTTGATGTGCTGAAGCGGAAACTCGAAGCGATCATCGCCGAGGTCCGGCCGCTCCACCCGAAGGCCAGGATCGAACTCGCGATCATCGAGCAGTACCGCAACATGAAGGACTACATGGGAAAGGACCCGCGGGTGCTCGAGTGCATGTGGGAGGCGACCAGGCGTGCAGATCTCACTCCCGTCTGGGTGCCGATCCGGGGAGGGACGGACGGGTCACGCCTCACGGAAAAAGGGCTCCCCACCCCGAATCTGTTCACCGGCGGCCAGAACTATCACGGTCCAACCGAATGGCTCTCCGTCGACGGCATGAACAAATCAGTCGCGACCGTCGTCCACCTCGCCCAGATCTGGGTCGAGAAAACCTCTGCCTGATCTTTCACCGGAGAACACTCGAATGGAACAACAGTCCGGCCCGACTCACGGGCTCCCTGAGAACGCGTACAAGGAACTCCCCCCGGGGGAGGACTACCGGCCGATACTCGATCCCTCATCGTCGCCCCCCGAAGTCACCTGGTGGTCGGTCATGTGGGGGCTCTTCATGGCCGTTCTTTTTTCCGCGGCGGCGGCGTATTCGGGCCTGAAGATCGGGCAGGTATTCGAAGCGGCGATCCCGATCGCCATACTTGCGGTCGGGCTCTCCACGGCGGCCAAGACCAGGAAGGCCCTCGGGCAGAACGTGATCATCCAGTCGATCGGGGCCAGTTCGGGTGTCATTGTCGCAGGTGCCATATTCACGATTCCCGCGCTGTACATCCTGGATCTCCCGGCAAGTTTCTTCCAGGTCTTCTTCGCCTCGGCCTTCGGAGGGTTCCTCGGGATACTGTTCCTGATCCCCTTCCGGAAATACTTCGTAAAGGACATGCACGGGAAACTCCCTTTCCCCGAAGCGACGGCAACGACCGAAATACTCGTGGCGGGCGAGAAGGGGGGGAAACAGGCGGCGGTGCTTGTGGTTGCGGGATTGATCGGAGGCTTGTTCGACTTCGCATTCAGCCTGTTCGGAACCTGGTCGGAGGTGATCACTTCACGGATGTCCGACATGGGCGCATCGGTGGCGGAGAAGGTGAAGCTGGTGTTCCGCCTCAACGTATCGGCAATGGTGTTCGGCCTCGGTTACATCGTCGGGCTCAAGTACTCGGCGATCATCGCCGCCGGCTCGTTCCTTTCGTGGTTTGTGCTGGTCCCGCTCTTTGCGGAGATCGGGCACTCCCTCACGGCTCCGCTCGGGGCCTCCGCCACGAAGCTCATCGCCGCGATGAGCGCAGAAGAAATATTCCGGAATTACGTCCGACAGATCGGGATCGGGGGAATCGCAATGGCGGGGCTGATAGGCATCATCAGGTCGTCGCGCGTGATCGGCGGTGCGTTCTCGCTCGCCTACCGCGAGATCGCGCACAAAAAAACCGCCGGTTCCTCCGCTGACGTGCGGACACAGACGGACATCCCGATGCTTTTCAACATCCTCCTGATACTCCTCACCGCGCTCCTTGTCTTCGTGTTCTTCTACGCGGGAGTCGTGTTCAACCTCGTGCACGCTCTGGCAGGGCTCCTGATCGTCGTCATCATATCGTTCCTCTTCACGACCGTGGCTGCAAACGCAACGGCGATCGTGGGGACGAACCCGGTCTCCGGCATGACGCTGATGACCCTCATACTCTCCTCCATCGTGCTGAGCCAGGTGGGTCTGACGGGACCGGGCGGCATCGTGAGCGCGCTCATCATCGGCGGCGTTGTCTGCACGGCGCTTTCGGTCGCGGGAGGATTCATCACGGATCTGAAGATCGGCTACTGGATCGGGACAACGCCGAAAAAGCAGGAGACATGGAAATTCCTCGGCGTCCTGGTCTCCGCGGCCACGGTGGGGGGGGTGATTCTGATACTGAACCAGACGTACGGCTTCAAAGGTGAACACGCCATGGTCGCCCCTCAGGCGAACGCGATGGCCGCCGTGATTCAACCCCTCATGTCGAACACACCTGCTCCCTGGATCCTCTATATGGTCGGCGCCATCATCGCGCTCCTGCTCACGATGGTGAACATCCCCCCCCTCGCATTCGCGCTGGGGATGTATATCCCGCAGGAACTCAACACGCCGCTCCTGTTCGGCGGCCTCGTGGCATGGTGGGTGACATCAAGAAGCAAGAACGAAAAGCTCAACAATGCGCGCTTTTCACGGGGCACGCTCATCGCCTCCGGGTTTATCGCCGGAGGGGCTCTCTTCGGTGTGTTGGTCGCATTCCTGAAATTCCTGGACCCGATCCTCCACCTCGGCGTCAATGAGTGGTTCATGACCTCCTGGGAGGCAACCCACGGGGAGGTGGCCGGACTAGTGATGTTCCTCCTTCTCGCGGCCTATATGGTCTGGGACACGATGCGCGCGAAGGAGGAGTAGCCAGGACCGGCTTCCGTCCTCCCACTTCACCCGCACTGCGCGGGTCAGCGAGCCCCGGGATCAGGGAGTATCCGGTCCGGGGGGATTCGTGCCGGTTTTCCCCCCGCCTGGGAGTACGCGCGACAGTTTATAGCGGAGCGTTTCCCGGGGGACGTTCAGGAGCTTCGCCGCCTGCGTGACGTTGCCGGCGGTCCGCTCCATAGCGAGCCTGACCAGCTCGTCCTCGACGGAGGCCAGAAACGGGGCGAGGGAAAGACCCTCGGGGGGGAGCGTCAGATGGAACGGGGCCGCCGCAGCGGGAGGGGACAGGGTCTCCTGCGCGAGATGGGCGAGCTCGATGACGACAGGGTTGTAGAGGATCAGTATCCGTTCCAGGAGGTTCTTCAACTCCCGCACGTTTCCCGGCCAGAAGTAGCGGCAGAGCGCCGCCATGGCATCCTCGCTGAACCCCGTGCAGTTGCGGGAAAGAAGAGTGTTGAGCCTGAGGCGGTAGTGTTCCAGGAGAAGGGGGATGTCCCCGGCACGGTCCCGCAGGGGGACGAGATGTATGGGGACGACATTAAGACGATAGAACAGGTCACTGCGGAACTTCCCCTCCTGCATGAGGGCGTGGATGTCCTGGTTCGTCGCGGCGATTACCCGCACATCGACCGGAAGATCCTCCGTCCCCCCCAGATGGCGGACCGTCCGTTGTTCGAGGACGCGGAGAAGCTTGGCCTGAAGGGAAGTGCTCATTTCCGCGATCTCGTCGAGGAAAAGGGTCCCTCCTTCCGCCATCTCGAAATACCCGCGTTTGCGGGCGCCGGCATCGGTGAATGCACCCCGCTCGAACCCGAAGAGTTCGCTCTCAAGGAGATTGGCCGGGAGCGATGCACAGCTTATGTCGACGAACGGGAAGTCGCGCCGCGCGCTGAAATTATGGATTGCCCGGGCGGTGAGTTCCTTCCCCGTGCCGCTCTCCCCCGTCACAAGGACGGTGGCGTCGTTGTTCTCCGCTACCTGGCGAATCTGCGCACGGAGGGCGCGCGCGCCTTCGGTTTCTCCGACAAGTTCCCCCGCAAGAATCGACCAGACCATCGCAGCTTCCCGGAGACCGTTCCTGTGAAACAACGTTCGCCCCGGGCCAATATACTAAAGAGGGGCCGGCGCCGCAACTGTGCAGGGGGACCGTCGGATCGGATCATCAGGTCGTGATCATCGTGTCGGGGTCCGATATTGACATTCCGGCCAGTGCAACCTACCTTGGTTCGGCGCAGCGGGAGAAGACCCCGGGCCCACAGTACAGAACAAGAGCAGGAGAGACGTGCCGCGAGCCGCAAAGGGCAATCCCCGTGTGTCGAGCATCAACCTGTCCGACATCGTTAAACAGTTCCGGAAGGGGATCATCATTGCGCTGTCGCTCGTCGTCGTCGAGCATGTCGCGTGGATCCTCGAACCGACGCTCTTCGGCAATCTGATTGACGCCACCATCGACAAGATGAAGGGGACGGCCGAGTCATCCTATGTCCTTCCTCTCTCCCTCTGGGTCGCGGCATTTCTCGTGAATTCGGGTGTCGGCACGGCGCGACGCTCCGTGGACCAGAGGATCTACCTGAACATGTTCACCGAGATCGCCACGAGAGTCTCGCGCGCGGCCGTCGATCGGAAGCTCAACGTCTCGCAAACCGCCGCCCGCGCGCAGCTCTCCAGGGAGTTCATAACCTTTTTCCAGTACAGGATCCCCGAGATCGGCGAGCAGGTGATCGCCATCGGAGGCGCCCTGATAGGGCTGATGTTCTTCGACTACCGGATCGCGGTGTCGTGCCTTTTCGTCGTGGCCCCGCTCCTCATCGTCAACAGGTTGTACAGCAGGACAGTCGTGTCGCTGCAGAAGAAGGTCCACGACAGCGTCGAAGAAACATACGAGGTGTTCGCGACGAAGGACCCGGAGAAAGTCCGGGAATACTTCACCTCTCTCGCATTGCCGCAGCAGCGGATTGCCGACTGGGGGGCCGTCTCGTTCGGGCTCCTGCGCCTGGTCCTGCTTGGAATATTCCTCGTGGTGCTGTACATCAGTCTCGATCTTGACGATTTTACAACCGGGGCGATCTACTCCATTGTGGCATACCTGTGGACCTTTGTCAGTTCGTCGGAGTATCTCCCGGAACTCCTGGAGAGCTGGACATCCCTGAAAGACATCTCCCACAGACTCCGGAGCGAGCATGTTTGACGCCGGTCCCCCTTTCATTCCTCTCTCCTCCATGAACATACACGAGCCGTCGCACGGCGGGATCGCGTTCAGGCGGATCGCCGCCGCAGGTGCGTGGAGCGCGGGGACAGCGGTTGCGCTCGGGGCATTCGGTGCGCACGGGCTCCGCGGAATCCTCTCTCCAGAGATGCTTGCGGTCTACGAAACCGGAGTCCGCTACCAGATGTACCATGCCCTGGCCCTCGTCGCGGCGGGGCTTGCGGGTCTGCTGATCCGGAACCGGGACCGCCGTCTCCTGCTCGGCGCCTCCTGGGCTTTCGGGTGCGGTACACTCCTTTTTTCGGGGAGCCTCTATGCGATGGCCCTTAGCGGCCTCCGCGCGCTCGGGGCCGTCACGCCGGCCGGGGGGCTGGCGTTCATTGTCGGCTGGGTTCTGTTCGGTGCAGCATTTGTACGCGGGGGACGGGCTTGAAATTCTTCCGAGAAATGTCGATATTGAGGGATTCTGGCTCTCATATACGCGGAGACGTCCTCTGTGATCAAGAAGATCATCGCCTTCCTCCTCATCGCATCGGCCGCCGTCCTGTTCTGGTTCACGTTCGCAATCTGGACGGGTCTCTATTCGATCTACACCGTCCCACCTTCCCCGGGGGAACCTGACGGGTCCACGCTCATCATTGCGCGGGAACAAGGAGAACCGATGTTCAACTCTCCGCAGTACAAGCCGCCGCCGAAGAAGGCGGAGAGAAGCGGAGGAATCGGATTCGGCTCGATGAGCCGGACCAAGCGTCCGGTCGACCAGAGGACACTGGTGGAGCTCCCGTACATCGAAT
This sequence comes from Ignavibacteriota bacterium, assembly GCA_003158475.1. Taxonomy (GTDB): domain Bacteria; phylum Bacteroidota; class Ignavibacteria; order UBA10030; family UBA6906; genus Fen-1273. The sequence goes on from PMJR01000144.1 coordinate 31,610, forward strand.
GGGCGTACCAGAAATCGCTCGAACCACCCCCGGAGGAAAATCCCGCGAACTGAAACTTTCTTCCACGCGCCGCCGTTATACAGCAGCGCTGAGCTGAACCCCGCACGGCCTGCAGTTCACCGACAGAGAGGCACCACCCGCCGAATTGAGCGCCGCACAGGGGAGTAGCCGCCGTATACTACGCAACGCACGAACAGAGATCAGTTTCCACCAGGACGATGATCGCCGAAAAACCAGACATCACCAGTCTTCGCATCGACCGGAGCGACCCCGCGACAGTCCCTCCCCGGCGTGTGCCGTGGAAATACATCATCCCCGTCGGTGCGCTCCTCCTCATCATCCCCGCATTCCTTTCGCTCCGAGGCGCGCTCAGCACGGCTGTGGAGGTGGAAACCACCACTGCGACGCTGACATCCCCGTCGCAGGCGAACTCCGTCCTCGCGGCCAACGGCTACGTCGTCGCGCAGCGGAAGGCGGCAGTCGCGTCAAAGGGGACAGGAAGACTCGTGTACCTGGGCGTTGAAGAAGGTGACAAGGTCCGGAAAGGGGAGATCATCGCACGGCTCGACGACCAGGACATGGTGGCGGCGCTTGCCAAGGCGAAAGCGGACCTTCAGGTCGCCCGCGCCGATTCGTTCGGGACGCGCAACACGCTGGACCGGACAAGGACCCTCTTTGCCTCGAAACTCGCTTCCCAGGCGGACCTGGACGCCGCGGAGGCACAACACCTGAAGGTGCGCGCGAACATCTCTTCCGCACACGCGTCCGTCGAACAGGCGGAAGTGGCGATGGAATACACGCGGATCAGGGCGCCGTTCGACGGCACCGTCTTGACGAAGGACGCCGACGTGGGAGAGGTCGTGGCCCCGTTTGCGTCGTCCGCCAATTCACGCGGTGCGGTCGTCTCCATGGCGGACATGGGATCGCTCCAGGTGGAGGCTGATGTCTCCGAGTCGAATATCACGCGCGTCCGCGTGGGTCAGCCATGCGAAATCACGCTTGACGCGTACCCCGACATGCGCTACCGGGGGACGGTGCACAAGATCGTCCCCACGGCGGACCGCGCAAAAGCCACGGTGATGACGAAGGTGGCGTTCAGGCAGCTTGATGAACGGGTCCTCCCGGATATGAGCGCGAAGGTGGCGTTCCTCGGGGGTGAGCTCTCCGATTCAGCGGCGTCCGCCCCGGCGAAGCTGACAGTCCCCTCGACGGCGATCACCGAACGGGACGGCAAGCAGGTGGTGTTCACGGTCCGTGAGGGGATAGCCACCGAAACCCCGGTCCGCACCGGCGAACGGCTCGGCACGCAGACCGTGGTGTCGCAGGGGCTCACGCAGGGCGAGACGGTTGTCAACCGGCCGCCGGCGACGCTTTCGGGCGGCGCAAAGGTCAAAACGAAATAAGGGTCCATCGTCAATCGGGAGATGAGCATGTCACAGAACGGCACGATGATCAAGGTCGATCACGTCACAAAATCATACAGGCGCGACAGCATCGAGATCCCGGTCCTCCGCGACATTTCGATCGACGTCCCCGCAGGCGAGTTCCTGGCGCTGATGGGTCCCTCGGGGTCGGGAAAAACCACGATCCTGAACCTGATCGCGGGAATCGACCGCCCGGACGCGGGAAAGGTGATTGTCAACGGGACCGACATCGCGCTCCTGGGTGAATCGGATCTCGCCCGGTGGCGGGCGCGCCACGTCGGGTTCATATTCCAGTTCTACAACCTCCTTCCCGTCCTGACGGCGTTCGAGAATGTCGAGCTCCCGCTGCTGCTGACGGGACTCCCGAGAAAAGAGAAGCGTGAACACGTCGAAGCCGCCCTGAACCTCGTGGGACTCGGTGACCGGATCCACCACTATCCGAAGCAGCTTTCCGGAGGCCAGGAGCAGCGTGTTGCGATCGCGCGCGCGATCGTCACCGACCCGACGATCCTTGTTGCCGACGAGCCGACGGGAGACCTGGACAAGGTGTCCGCCGGCGAGATCATGGACCTGCTCGACCGCCTGAACAAGGAGTTCAAAAAGACGATCGTCATGGTCACGCACGATCCGCGCGCTGCGGAAAAGGCGCACAAGGCGATGCACCTCGACAAGGGCGAACTGACCACCTGAGGCATTCCATGTTCATCATCAAGCTGGTGTTGAAAAACTCGGTGCGGCACAAGCTGCGGACGTTTCTGACGATCCTGGGAGTGGCGATCGCGGTCATGTCGTTCGGATTCATGCGGACGATCGTGACCGCCTGGTCGGCGGGCGTCCAGTCGTCGTCCGAGAACAGGATGATCACGCGCCAGGCCGTCTCGTTCATTTTCCCGCTCCCCTATTCCTGCCTCCAGCAGATCCAGCAGATCCCGGGGGTGACCGAGGTCTCCTACGCAAACTGGTTCGGCGGGGTCTACAAGGATGCCGCCGACTGGAAAAACTTCTTCCCCCGCATCGCGATCGACCCGGAGACGTATCTCTCGGTCTACCCCGAGTTCATCCTCCCCGCCGACCAGTTCGCCGAATTCAAAAAGGAGCGGAACGCCTGCATCGTGGGGGAAAAGCTCGCCCGGGAGCACGCCTTCAAGCTGGGGGACCTCATACCGATCGAAGGAGACATCTACCCGGGGAGGTGGGAGTTCGTGGTACGGGGGATCTACAGAGGGAAGGACCAGTCGACGGACGAGACCCAGATGTTTTTCCACTGGGACTACCTGAACGAGCGGATGCATGTCGAGTCCCCGGGAAGGGAGGGGCTGGTGGGCTGGTACATCCTGAGCGTCCACAACGCCGCGGACATGCCGCGCGTCGCGAAGGCGGTCGATGACCGCTATCAGAACTCCCGCTCTGCCACGAAGACCGAGACGGAGCGGGAGTTCCAGCAGAGTTTCGTTTCCATGTCGAGCGCCATCATCAACTCGCTGGAGGTGGTGTCGTACGTCATCATCGGCATCATCCTGCTCGTGCTCGCCAACACGATCGTGATGGCGGCGCGGGAACGGACGAAAGAATATGCCGTCCTCAAGACGCTCGGGTTTTCCGCACGGCACATCGTCGGCCTCATCGCCGGCGAGTCGATGTTCATCGCGTCGACGGGATGCGTGATAGGGCTCGGGCTCACGTTCCCGATGGCGATCGGGTTCGCGAAGGCCTTCCCGACGTTCTTCCCCGTCTTCAATGTGGAAACCATCACAATCATTCTCGCCGTCGCTGTCGCTCTCTTCGCGGGCGTCGTCGCCGCCCTCTTTCCGGCGACACGCGCCGTGCGCATGAAGATCGTTGACGGACTCAGATCAATCGACTGACATCATGAAAATACCCCTCTCGTACACCTGGAGGAGCCTCTGGGCGCGCAGGCTGACGACTTCCCTGACACTGGGGGGGATCGCCCTCGTGGTCTTCGTCTTCGCCGCGGTCCTCATGCTCTCACACGGCGTGGAACAGACGATGATCGACACCGGCTCCGACGACAACGTGATCGTGCTCCGGCGATCGGCGAACTCCGAACTCGTCAGCCAGATCGACAGGGACGCCGCCAACATGATCGGGACGAACCCGGCGATCGCGACGGCCCGGGACGGAAAACCCGTCATGTCCACGGAGGTGATGGTGATCATCAACCTCCGGAAGAAAGAGACGAACGACATGGGGAACATTTCCGTCCGGGGCGTCTCGCCCGAGGCGCTGGCGCTCCGTCCCCAGGTCAAGATCGTGGAGGGGCAGATGTTCCGTTCCGGAAGTCACGAGATCATACTCGGATCGAGCCTCGCGAAGAGGTTCCAGGGGACAGGCATCGGGGAACAGATCAGGTTCGGCGACGCCCTGTGGACCGTCGTGGGGCATTTCGAGGCGGCGGGGAACGGGTTCGAGTCGGAGATCTGGGGGGATGTCGAGCAGCTCATGCCGGCGTTCGGGCGTCCGGTGTTTTCCTCCGTCACGCTGAAGCTGCGGAACGCCGCCGATTACGAGGCGGTGAAGAAGCAGATCGAGTCGGATCCGCGGACACAGTACACGGAGCTCAAACGTGAAAAAGTGTATTACAGCGAGCAGTCCAAGCTCATGTCCGATTTCATCAAGATCCTCGGACTCGTTGTCACGATCATATTCAGCGTCGGCGCGGTGATCGGGGCGATGATCACCATGTACGCAGCTGTGGCGAACAGGACCGTGGAGATCGGGACGCTGCGCGCCCTGGGATTCCAGCGCCGGAGCATCCTCGGCGCATTCCTCGTGGAGTCCGTGTTCCTGGCGGTGATCGGCGGGGGGACGGGAGTGGCACTCGCCGCCCTGCTGTCGTTCGTCCGGATATCGACGGTCAACTTCGGGACGTTCTCCGAGCTCGCATTCGGGTTCACGCTCTCCCCGTCGATTGTCGTCAGCGCGATGATCTTCTCGACACTGATGGGGATCACGGGAGGATTCCTTCCCGCGGTCAGGGCTTCACGCATGAACATCCTCACAGCGCTCCGGTCCGCGTAGGCGGCGGCAGTCGAAGGGGCGCATGCACGCACCGCCCGTCACCGCATTGCATGTGCCAGCCACCGGACGAGCGGCATTGAGTCGGTGAAAACCCCCGCGACCGTCTCCAGAAACTTCGGCGCAGAGCAGGCCTTCTCGTCCAGTTCGATCCCCACGAAGAACTGTTTGTGACGGAGGTGTTCGATCATGGGATGATCGGGAGGATAACCGAGCGGAGCCCTGGACAGGACCGCTCCCTGAATCCCTCCGAACTTCCTCCGGAAGCGCGGTGAACGGACAACCGAAAGATACTCCTCCGGGTTTTCCGCGATGCTCCTCCTGATGGCCTTCAACTGCTCCCCTGAGGGCATGTAGAGGCCGCCGCCGACAAATACTTCCTCCGTCCCCACCCCCACGTAGAGCCCGGGTGTCTCCGAGTGCCCCTTCGCACCCCGCATTTCGAACCAGGCCCCGATGTTCGTCTTGTACGGCGTCTTGTTCTTGCTGAACCGTGTGTCCCGGTAGATGCGGAATATGGACTTCCTGGGATTGAACTCGATTTCCGGCGCGTCATCATGCAACCGGACGGCGAGCCCCGCAACGAGGCACTGCATCGGGAACCGGACCTCCTCCTCATACACTCCCCTGTGGCTCTGAAACCAGGGTCGATTGTTGTTCTTCTTGAGTTGCCGGAGGAAACCGAGACCGGACTTCGGGAATCCCGTGAAGGGAGGATAAAGGACATCATCCAGATGAGGAGATTTTGGCATAGAGAGATTTGATTGAAAATGGAGAATGGAAGATTGAGAATCGAGGATTGGATGAATAATATAAAAATTCAATTGGAGATCAAACCGCCGTCCGCGCCGACATGGAATTCCTTCCTCCCTCCCCCCGCACCCGGAGGCACGGCCCCTGTCGTCATGAGCCCAGTCGCAAATAGAGCCCCCAGAGCACTCAGTGCGAGAAAGTTGAATTCATACCAGCCTCCTGTTTCCGCCGACCTCGGCACCGATGTTAACGTCGGTCCCTTCGATCGTTCCGGAAGACTCTATTAATAAAACGGCCCCTTTCGGGGCCGGATATTGTCCTGCTGGATCTTGTTTTGATTGAGCGGGTCGTACCGGACCAACTCAGTACATATCACCCATACCGCCGCCGCCGCCGGGCATCGGAGGCATCGACTTCTTCTCCTCCGGCTTCTCGACAATCGTGGCTTCGGTGGTCAGGAGGAGGGAGGCGACAGACGCGGCATTCTCGAGCGCCGTGCGGGTCACCTTGGTCGGGTCGATGACGCCGGACTTGACCAGGTTCTCGTACTGCTCGGTATACGCGTTGTAGCCGTAATCATCCTTCCCTTCCTTCACCTTGTTCACGACGACGGAGCCTTCCTGTCCCGCGTTCTGGACGATCATCCGGATGGGCTCTTCGAGCGCGCGCCGGACGATATCGACGCCGGTCTGCTGGTCCTCGTTCGCCATCTTCAGGCCGTTGAGCTTCGACGCTGCGCGGAGGTACGCGACGCCGCCGCCTGGAACGATGCCTTCTTCGACAGCGGCACGCGTGGCGTGCAGCGCGTCCTCGACCCGGGCCTTCTTCTCCTTCATCTCCACTTCGGTGGCCGCACCGATCTTCAGCACGGCGACGCCGCCGGAGAGCTTCGCAAGCCGCTCCTGGAGCTTCTCCTTGNNGATCTGGGCCTTGATCTCGTTGATGCGCTTTTTGATGTCTTCCTTCTTCCCGGCACCCTCGACGATCGTGGTGTTGTCCTTGTCGATTGTCACTTTTTTCGCCTTGCCGAGATAGGTCAGCGTGGCATTCTCGAGCTTGTAGCCCTGCTCGTCGGATATCACCGTGCCGAGCGTGAGGACGGCAATGTCCNNTCCTCGAGCATCGCCTTGCGGCGGTCGCCGAATCCCGGCGCCTTCACGGCCGCGACCTTCAGCGTCCCGCGCAGCTTGTTCACGACAAGCGTGGCAAGGGCCTCGCCTTCCAGGTCCTCAGCAATGACCAGGATGGGGCTGCCTGTTTGCGCGACCTTCTCCAGGATCGGGAGGAGGTCCTTCATCGAGGAGATCTTCTTGTCGTGGATGAGGATGACAGGATTCTCAAGCACCACTTCCATTGATTCGGCATCCGTCACGAAATAGGGGGAGAGATACCCGCGGTCGAACTGCATCCCTTCCACCACCTCGATCGTGGTCTCCATTCCCTTCGCTTCTTCGACGGTGATGACGCCGTCGGTGCCGACTTTCATCATCGCGTCGGCGATGAGCTCGCCGATCACCGTATCGTTGTTCGCAGAGATGGCGCCGACCTGTGCGATCTCCTTCTTGCTGGTCTTGTCGACCGGCTTGCTCATTTCCTTGAGTCCCTCGACGACCTTCGTGACGGCGATATCGACGCCGCGCTTCAGGTCCATCGGGTTGGAACCGGCCGCGACCATCTTGAGTCCTTCGCGTACGATCGCCTGCGCGAGAACGGTGGCCGTCGTGGTCCCGTCACCCGCCACATCGGAGGTCTTGGAGGCGACTTCGCGCACCATCTGGGCGCCCATGTTCTCGAGCGGGTTCTCCAGTTCGATCTCCTTCGCCACGGTCACGCCGTCCTTCGTGATTGTCGGCGCGCCGAATTTCTTGTCGATCACCACGTTGCGCCCCTTCGGGCCGAGCGTGACCTTCACCGCGTCGGCAAGCTGGTCGACCCCTCTCTTAAGGGCGGCCCGCGCCTCGACGTTATACTGAATTGTTTTCGCTGCCATTGTTGTTCGTCTCCTTCGTTTGTATTGTCGTAATTGGCGTTACACGATCGCGAAAACGTCCGCTTCGCGCATGATCAGGTATTCCTCACCTTCGATCGTCACTTCGGTCCCCGAATACTTGCCGTACAGAACCTTGTCCCCAACTTTCACTTCAGGCTTCACCGTTTTTCCATCGTCAGTGACCTTACCTGGTCCGATCGCCACGACTTCACCCACGACCGGCTTTTCCTTGGCAGTGTCAGGAAGAATGATTCCCCCCCTTGATTTCTCCTCCGCGGGAGACGGCTTAATCACGATTCGATCAGCCAGCGGCTTTATCTTCATACCATATCCTCCTCTATTTGTAAGTTGTTAACTGGTAAGGGCTTGCGGCATGACCCGTGTCTCTTATTAGCACTCTATATTGGAGAGTGCTAACAATATAAGAGATTTCATGAAAATGTCAAGTGGCGCCTTCGGCGCCACCGTTGGTTCCGCTCCAGATTGGCGTGACTGTTGGTCCCGCCTCAGATCAGCGTGACTGACACATGGGTAACAGTGAGGGGTTGATCGAGGGCTAAGTTAAGAAGAGACTTCAAATATATGGATGCCGTACGGTTGTATGTCGAAGTAGATCCCTTTTGAGGCCAGCCCGTTCCTGTCCCGGACATACGCCGCTTCGCTCAGAAGGTCATGGAATTCGATTGATGTACCCGATATCTCTTCCAGCGGCACGTCGACGTAACATTGCCCGCTCAGCGGGGCATAATTGACAACGACAAGGCGCGTCCCCGCACCCGTATGATGCCACCAGAAAATGAGGAAGTTTCCCCATGTGTGGTTATCATGCCATGCCGCCCGGGGCATCAGGAGGCGCCAGGCCCCCTCCCTGAACGGGGGGGATGCGACGATTTTCAGGAGCTGTTCCATAAAGACCTTTGTCCGGGGGACGACAGCCTCCACGGGGCGGCGTGTCAGTTGCACCGGGAGTTTCACTCTCCGCCCCTCGAATTGTCCTTCATGAAACATCACCATGCCGGGGATGGTCGCAATCACCGTCGATGCCGCGCACAGCCATGGCTCCGACGTGAGCGAGGAGGCCGCGCGTTGTTCGTCGTGGTTCTCGATGAACCGGAGTGAGTGCTTCTGGTATTCCATTTCAGCGCGCAGATGGTCGCGCACCGACCCCGCACCCTCCCGCAGGAGCCTGTCAAAAAGCGTCTTGTCATACGTGTAGTCGAACCCGAGCTGCTGCAGGTCCCATTCCATGTTCCAGTAGGCTTCGGCGATAAACAGATGGTCCGGCTGACGAGCGCGCACCGCCCCGATCGCTTCCGTCCAGAACTCTCCGGCGGCGTGACCCTCTCCCCCGGGAGCAGCATGCTCCCCCCACGTCCGGGCAAACACGCTTTTCATGACGAGCATGGCCATGTCGCAGCGGACGCCGTCGCACATCCTCGCGATGCGCTCCAGAAGCTGTATCATCGCCTTCCGGGCACCTCTGTGTGCAACGTTGATCTGGGCCGTGTCGGTCCATCCGGCGAACGACGGGTCACGTCCCATGGCGAGCGTGACGGCTCCCTTCCCGGATCCGGCACGGAAGAAAAGGTCCGGCCTCTCCTCGGCATCTCTCTCCCCTCCGTGCACATAGTACTCCGGATGTGTGGTGACCCATGCATGATCACGGGCGGTGTGGTTGGGGACAAAATCGAGAACCAGCCCTATCCCCCGCTCTGCAAGCCTCTCACGGAGAACCGCCAGTCCCTTCTCACCTCCAAACGACTCCCGGATCTCATACGCCCGGATAGCATACGGAGAACCTGCGATGTCCTCGTCGGTGAAATCGGGGAGCGCGCTCCGGTAGGCGGCCCGGAGCCGTTCGTCCTGCCGGGCGATGGCGATCCCGGCCGGCCCCGAGGACCAGACACCCATCAGCCAGACGGCGTCGATGCCGTACCTCTCCCACTCTTCGAGGAGCGCCCCGGGGATCGTCCCGAGCGTGACGGCCTTCCCCGCGGCAAGCGAGAGTTCCCTGAGGAGGACCCTCGTGTTGATCTCATAGAGGACCGGGTGTGCTTTCGCCCGAAGTCCCACTCCAGTCCTTTTGTTCGTTGCCATGGCAAAAACGTCAGGATTTGTCTTCTTCGTCGGAAGATGCGTTTCTGCGGTACGATGTCCCCGCGATCACAAGGACGTATTCACCGCGCGGGGGACGGCCCCGGAGCGCATCGCTCACCTGCGAGACCGGTCCCCGTCGGACCTCTTCGAACTTCTTCGTCACCTCACGCACGAGAGCCACCTGCCTGTCACCCATGAACTGCAGCACCTCTTTCAGCGTCTTCTCGATCCGGTGCGGCGATTCATAGATGACGATCGTGCGCGATTCGAGTGCAAGGGACTCGAACCGCGTCTTCCTCCCTTTCTTGACGGGGAGGAACCCCTCGAACACGAACCTGTCGGTGGGGAGCCCGCTGATAATCAGCGCGGCAAGGAGCGCGCTGGCCCCGGGCGAAGGGATCACGCTGATCCCGGCATCGATGGCCTCCCGGATCACCACGTACGCCGGGTCCGATATGCCCGGAGTCCCGGCATCCGTCACAACCGCAACGGAGCCCCCCTGCCTGAGCGACGCGATGAGCTCTCCGGAGCGCCGGTGCTCATTGTAGCTGAAATAACTTATGAGTGGTTTCCGGATCCCAAGATGGTCGAGAAGGACCCTGGTCGTCCGCGTGTCCTCCGCGGCGATGAGGTCGACGGAGCGGAGTATGCGGACGGCGCGGAGCGTGATGTCGTCAAGGTTCCCTATCGGCGTACTGACGACGTACAGCGCCCCCTTCTGTATCTCCTCGCTCATATTCCCCAGTCGCGGGCATACCGGAAATCGACGTTCACAGTCCTGTGGGAAATCTTTGCGACGACCGGAGGACGGCGTTTGAACTGGCTCTTCTGCACCATCGTCTGAACAGTCCGGACGAACCGGGCGTCAAACCCCATGGCCCCGAGCTCCTCGTCGCTCCGCCGTTCATCGATCATCGCATAGAGGAGCCTGTCAACCTCCGCGTACGAAAAGCCGAGCTCCCCCTCGTCGGTCTGCCCCGACCAGAGATCCGCCGTCGGCTTTTTCCCAACGATGCGGTCAGGCACTCCGAGAGCCGCGGCGAGCTGCCAGACCTGCGTCTTGTAGAGGTCGCCGAGCGGATTGATTGCGCTTGCCATGTCGCCGAAGAGCGTGCCGTAGCCGAGCAGGAACTCCGTCTTGTTGCTCGTCCCCAGGACAAGTCCCTTTTCGCGTGCGGAAACATCGTAGAGGATGATCATCCGCTGGCGCGCCATGACATTCCCCGCACGCAGCCGGTCATCGACGCGCATCGCTCCCAGGCAGGGGTCCACCATCGGCGTGATGTCCACGGTCTCCGAAGGGATCGCCAGAGCATCCAGGACGAGCTGCGCATCCGAGAGGCTCTCCCGGCTGCTCGTCCTGTAAGGCATCAGGACCGCCCTGACGTTTTCCCTGCCGAGGGCACCGACGGCCAGGAACGCAGTGACGGCGGAATCGACGCCTCCGGAGAGTCCGACGACCCCCCTGGCAAATCCCGCGTTGCGTGTTTCGTCGAGAAGGAACTTTTCGAGAAGTGTCCGGACAACTGAGGTGTTGAGCGACAGGTCCGATTGCGGGCCGGAAGTTTCCATGCCGGGAAACTAAACAATTTGCACGTGGGATTCAACAGAGGGAAACTGTCCCGCTCCGCCGTGCGTTATTGACTCAGGGAGCGTCGTTCCTTATACTATGACCACGCTCCCCCCTGCCAGGGGGCGGGGGCCCAGGCTCACTACCGGAAGTGCAATGAAGATTCTGACGGCCGCCTCATGCATGCTTGCACTCTGCTTCGCCGAGGGATCCGGGGGAAACAGGACCACCGGCCGACTGGAGAACGTCCTCCGGTCAGCGAGGCCCGACGAGCAGATCGCCGTATGGGTGTTCTTCACGGACAAGGGGGAAGCCGCTCGGGCCGTCCCGCTTGATCTCGTCTCCTCACGCGCGCTCCATCGAAGGGCCCGTGTCCTCCCCGCCGACAGGCTTGTGGACGAGACGGATCTCCCGGTGAGCGCGGCGTACATCGCCCGGGTCACCCCCATTGTCACGCGTATCCGCCAGACGTCGAAGTGGCTCAACGGGGTCAGCGTTGATGCCACCCCTGCCGGCGTCCCCCTTCTCGAAGCACTCCCCTTCGTCCGCGAGATCGATATCGTGCAGAAATACCGCCGCGGGAGCGGCATGGAGACCGTGCAGGCAGATCCCCCGTCTCCCTACCTCCGGAAGCCATCCGGTACGGGAGCACTCGATTACGGCCCCTCGCTTGCTCAGGTCAGCCTGGAGAATATTCCCGCGGTGCATGCGACCGGGAACTCCGCGCAGGGGATCATCATCGGCCTCTTCGACAACGGCGTGCGCCTTCAGACACACGAGTCCTTCGATTCGCTCCGACCAAGGATTATTGCGCAGCGTGATTTTGTGGACCACAAGACGAGCGTCGTACCGAACAATCCGAACTCCGATGTCGGCGGACACGGCGTGAGCACCCTTTCCATGCTTGCCGGCTACAAGCCCGGCCAGATCATAGGTCCGGCATACGGTGCGTCGTTCATACTGGCAAGGACGGAGAACGACAGCAGCGAGACCCCCTTTGAAGAGGATAACTGGGCCGCAGCGATCGAATGGGCGGAGAGCCTGGGGGTCCAGGTCACAAGCACCTCTCTCGGGTATACCACGTTCGACAGCCCCTATACCAGCCTTACATGGCAGGACATGAACGGAAGAACGTCCGTCATCTCCCGTGCCGCTGTCGCAGCGGCACGCAGGGGGGTCATCGTCGTCAACTCCGCGGGAAATGACGGGCTACCGCCCGCCGGACAAAATACACTCGGGGCTCCTGCGGACGCGGACAGCATACTGACGGCGGGGGCGGTCTCACCCGGGGGTGTGCGGGACGGGTTCAGTTCATGCGGGCCAACGACGGATGGGCGGATCAAGCCTGACGTTATGGCGGTCGGTTCTAGTGTCTATGTCGCCAGCTACACAGACACGGCGGGATATTTTTATTGGAACGGGACGTCGTTCTCCTGCCCGCTGACGGCGGGTGTGGCGGCGCTCGTCCTCAAGGCCCACCCGGAAGCGACGGCGATGCAGATCATCGACGCGATAAGAAAGACGGCACACCAGGCCCAATACCAGGTGACGCGACCGGACAACTTGTACGGCTGGGGAATCATCGACGCGCAGGCGGCGATCAGCTACCTGGGAGGGGGACCCCTTCCATCCGTCCCCCAGGTTCTGGAACTCTATCAGAACTATCCCAACCCGTTCAACCCCGGGACAACGATCAGATTCAATCTCCCGGAGCCCGCGGAGGTGAAACTGGAGGTGTTTGATATCCTGGGGAGACATGTGACGACGCTCGTCGACGGGACATTCCCTCCCTCCGGCGGCGCGCCCTGGGCTGTCGCCTGGGACGGCACTGACGAGGGGGGGAGGAAAGCCGCGAGCGGCGTCTACCTCTGCCGGATGGAGGCGAAGGGAAACTCCGGGAGTACGGGCGTGCTCATCAGGAAGATGATGCTGCTGAGGTAAACTTTCAGAGCTCCCTGATCGCTTCCGCGACAATGGCAACGCCGGCATCGACCTCTTCCCCGCTCACATTGAGGGGCGGACGGAACCGGATCGATCGCTCGCCGCTGGGGAGTATGATCAGCCCCTTCTTCATGCACGCCGTCCGGACTTTCGTTCTCGTCTCGGAGTCCGGCATGTCGAATGCAACGAAGAGACCGAGCCCCCGCACGTTGGAGACGGCGGGAAACTCCTCGGCAAGACGGTTCAGCGCCCCGAGCAGGTGTTCCCCCTGACGGCGCGCGTTCTCGATGAGGTTCTCCTCCTCGATGACCTCGAGAAACTTCTGCGCCCGGACCATGTCCACCAGGTTCCCCCCCCACGTCGAATTCAGGCGGCTCGAGACCCGGAACACGTTGTCCGGGATCTCCTCTATCCTCCGTCCGCAGAGGAACCCGCACACCTGCATCTTCTTCCCGAATGCGATCATGTCCGGCTCCACGAAATGCTGGTGCGCCCACATCTTCCCGGTCATCCCCACCCCTGTCTGCACCTCGTCGATGATGAGCATCGCATCGTTTTCATCGGCGACCTCCCGGAGCGCCCTGAAGAACTCCCCCCTGAAGTGGTTGTCCCCCCCCTCCCCCTGAATCGCCTCGATGATTATCGCCGCGATGTCATCCCTGTTTTCGTGAAACGCCTGCCTGATCTGCCCGAGGCTCGTTTTCTCGTCGGCGATCACGCGTGCGAGGTTCTCCTCGTTCAGTGGAAAGCGTACGGCGGGATTGAGCACGCGGGGCCACGCGAACTTCGGGAACAGGTCGGTCTTGACCGGGTCGGTGTTCGTGAGCGACAGGGTGTAACCTGAACGGCCGTGAAACGCCTGGCGGAAGTGAAGGATCTGTCTCCCCCGCTCTTCCCGGTACCCCCGCATCCGGTTCTTCCGTATTTTCCAGTCGAACGCCGCCTTCAGCGTGTTCTCAACTGCCAGCGCGCCCCCCTCGATGAAGAAGGCATGGGGCAAAGTGGCGGGCATCGCCACGCGCGCAAACGTGTCGACGAACTGCGCCTGCTCCGCCGTGTAGATGTCCGACAATGAAGGCTTGTTGACCGCGACATACGCCAGTTTCTTCAGGAACCCGGGGGCGGTGAGCTTGGGATGGTTCATCCCGAGGGGGGAGGAAGCGACGAACGTGAAGAAATCCAGGTAGCGCCTCCCGTCCCTCGCGTCGACCAGGTACGTTCCCTTGCTCTTCTTCAGATCGACGACGACGTCGAAGCCGTCAACGAGCATGTGCCGGGAGAGGGTCGGGAGTATGAGCGAAGGAGGGATGACGGAGCTGCGGGAGGGGCGTGACGTCCTCGGTGTACGGTTTCCGGCGATCCTCCGCCGGGCAATCTTCACGATCTTCGACCCCTTGACCGCTCGTGTCTTCGTGCGTGCTTTTGCCGTGTGAACGGGCATAGTGAGAACTCCTCTGATGGATGTGGTTGCGAACGGACCTACGTGCCACGCAACGGGCATCCTTCAGAAGAATTCCTGGTGTTCAAACATTGAAACGATGTAGAGTCTGATCCGGACCACCGGCGTCCCCGTTCAAAGTGTGAATCGTCTCACTACTTCCCGTAATTGTCGATCTGGGCCCTCTGGAGCCCGCCGCTGTAGTCGATGTAGACGGTCTTCCACTCCGAGAAGAAATCGTACACCGTCCACCCCCCCTCGCGGTGGCCGTTCCCCGTCTGTTTCACGCCGCCGAACGGCATATGCGCTTCGGCCCCGATCGTCGGCGCGTTGATATACGTGATCCCCGCCCTGATGTCCCGGATCGCCCGGAAGGCATCGTTGACATTCGCGGTATAGATCGAGGAGGAAAGGCCGTAGATCGTGTCGTTGAGAATCGCGACCGCCTCGGCGAGCGACCCCGCTTTGAGGACGGAAAGGACAGGGCCGAAAATCTCTTCCCTGGCGATCCGGTGGTCCGGCTTTACGCCGGAGAAGACTGTGGGGCTGTAGAACCATCCCCCGCCAAGAGTGTCCCCTTTGGGGATCGCCCCCCCGGTGAGGAGTTTCGCCCCCTGTTCGAGGCCGACGCGGACATAGCCCGCGACGGTCTCCTGTTGTCCCTGGTTGACGCAGGGTCCGACGTCGGTCGACGGGAGAAGCCCGTCCCCGAGACGGAGCCTGTTGACCCGTTCCACGAGCATTTCGAGGAACTTCTCATGTATTTTTTCATGGAGTATCAGCCTGCTTGTCGCGGTACAGCGCTGCCCGGTGGTACCGAACGCCCCCCAGAGCACGCCTTCGAGCGCCAGGCCGAGGTCCGCGTCATCCATCACGATCTGGGCGTTTTTTCCCCCGAGCTCGAGCGACACGCGTTTTAACGTCCGGGCAGCCACCTCCGAGATCGCTATCCCGACCGGCGTCGAACCGGTGAAACTGACAAGGTCCACGTCCGGATGGCCGACGATCGCCGTGCCGACTTCCCCTCCCCCTCCGTGAACGATGTTTACAACGCCGGCCGGCACCCCTGCTTCAGCCAGGATCTCCACGAGGGCCGAGGCGGTCGCCGGCGTATCGGAGGCGGGCTTGAAGACAACCGTGTTGCCTGAGAGGAGCGCCGGGAATATCTTCCACGTCGGAATGGCCATGGGGAAATTCCACGGCGTGACGATCCCCGCAACACCGACCGGCACACGGATCGCCATGTTGAACTTGTCGGGGAGTTCCGAGGGAACAGTGTTGCCGAAGAGCCTCCGGCCTTCCCCCGCCGCATAGTACGCCGTGTCGATCCCTTCCTGGACATCCCCCCGGGTTTCGGCGAGCACCTTCCCCATTTCGCGCGTCATCTGCCGCGCGAGATCCTCCTTGCGGGCCACCATGAGATCCCCGACGACGCGCATGATATCTCCCCGCTTCGGAGCGGGAACGAGGCGCCACACGTTAAACGCCGCGCGGGCCGCGCGGACCGCCTCTTCGACATCTTCCTTCCCCGATCTGGGGAATACGCCGACCACCTCGTCCCAGCGGGCCGGATTCCTGTTCTCGAATGTCTTTCCGGAGGCGGCGTCAACCCACTTCCCGTTGATGAAATTCTGAAATTTCTTCGCCATCACTATCACCCTGCGTTGAATTGCCGCACTAGGAAAGCCCGACGCGGCTGAATATGTAGTCGACGTTCCGGATGCTCTTCTCCAGGCTGAAGAGCTCCCCCATCTCCTCTTCCGTGAGGGCGCTGGCAACCTCCTGAACACCCGTCAGCACATCCCGGAAATTCCTCCCCGACTGCCAGACCTCCATCGCCGCCGCCTGGACTATCCGGTAGGCCTCCTCCCGGCGCATCCCCTTTTTCGTCAGGGCAAGCAGGACGGACTGGGAGAATATGAGTCCGTGCGTCCGGTCCAGGTTGTTCAGCATCGTGTCCGGATAGACGATCAGCCTGTCGATGACGTCGGTCGTCAGGGCGATCATATAGTCGAGAAGCATGCAGCTGTCGGGGACGATGATCCTCTCGACGGAGGAGTGCGTGATGTCCCGCTCATGCCAGAGGCTCACATTTTCCATCGCCGCCACGGCGTTCCCCCGCAGGACCCGGGAAAGGCCGGCGATACGCTCGCAGGTGATCGGGTTCCGCTTGTGGGGCATCGCGGACGACCCTTTCTGTCCCTTCGCAAAGTACTCCTCCGCCTCGAGGACCTCGGTCCTCTGGAGATGCCGGATCTCCGTCGCGATCTTCTCCAGCGAGCTCCCCGCAAGGGCAAGCATCGTCATGTATTCGGCATGCCTGTCCCGCTGGAGTATCTGGGTGGAGACCGGCGCCGGACTCAGGCCGAGCCGGGCACAGACGTACTCTTCCACGGCCGGGCTCAGGTGTTCATATGTGCCCACCGCTCCCGAGATCTGCCCGACGCTTATCCTGTCCACAGCCGAGCGGAGGCGGTCGATGTTCCGGCGCATCTCGTCGAACCAGAGCGCAAGCTTCAAACCGAATGTCGTCGGCTCGGCGTGTATCCCGTGCGTCCTCCCGACCATCAGGGTGTTCTTGAATTCCCTGGCCCTGCGTGCAAGCACGTCGGCCAGCTTCCCCATCCCCCCCAGCAGAAGCTCGCCTGCCTGCTTCATCTGCACGGCGAGACATGTGTCGAGCACATCCGATGAGGTCATCCCCAGGTGTATGTACCGGGCCTCCGGGCCGACATGTTCGCCGACGTTGGTCAGGAACGCAATCACATCGTGCTTCACCTCGCGCTCGATCTCCTCGATTCTCGCGACGTCAAACGACGCCTTGGCGCGGATCACCTCGACCGCTTCCCGGGGGATGACGCCGTTTTCCGCCTGCGCTTCGCAGGCGAGTATCTCGATATCGAGCCAGATCTGGAACTTGTTGTGTTCGTCCCAGATCCTCCCCATCGCGGGTCGTGTGTACCGTGCTATCATGTTCAGTGCTTTTCGAGCTTGAGTGTGAGTTCCATTGTCCTCCGGTCGCGTATGACCGTCAGCTTCATCGTATCGCCCGTCTTTGCATCATCCACCGCGGACATGAGCGTTGGGCCGTCCGCGATTTTCTCTCCGTTCGCGGCGATGATTATGTCTCCCACGCGAAAGCCGGACCGTTCCGCGGGGCTGTTCTTCTTGACGTCGCTCACGATCACTCCCTGGGCGCTCTCCAGCCCGAAATACCGGGCCACGCGCTCATCCACCGTCTGGAGCTCGAGCCCTGTCCAGAACTCGCGCTCGACTTTTCCGCTCTTCTTCAGCTCGGCGATCACCTTCTTGACCCGGCTGATCGGAATGGCAAACCCGAGCCCGATGCTTCCCTGGTTCGGCGTGTAGATCACCGCGTTGACCGCGATGACGTCTCCCAGGCTGTTGACAAGGGGGCCTCCGCTGTTCCCGGAATTGATCGCCGCGTCGGTCTGGATCATACCGCGGTAGACGCGTCCCTCCTCGGCGCGCAGGTTCATCTTCGTCGCGCTCACCACGCCCACGGTGACGGTGGGCTTGTCGCTTATGTCGAAAAGCCCGAACGGGTTTCCGAACGCGATCACCCACTCGCCGATGATGACATCATCGGAATTCCCAAGCTTGATGTACGGGAAGCTCTTCCCCTCGATCTTCAGGAGGGCGATGTCGGCGACCTGGTCGGTTCCAATCAGGTCGGCCTTATATTTCTCGCCGTTCGTGAGAGTGACCGTGATCTCCTTGGCGTTTCCCGCGACATGATCGTTGGTCACGATGTACCCGTCGGGGGAAATCAGGAACCCCGATCCCAGCCCCTGTACCCGCTCGGTGTATGTCCGGTCGCCGAAGAACTGCCGGAAGAAGGGGTCGTCGCCCCAGGGGCTCCTGTACCTGTACTGCCTCACCTCCGTGACGTTGATGCCCACCACGGCGGGACTCACCGCGGCGACCGTCCTCGTAATCGCATTCCGCCGGGAGCCTCCGATCGCCTCTCCGAGAGAATCCCTCACGTCAGCATCGGACGACGACGCCCGGGCCTCCATGAACGGGGTCCCGAGAATCGCACCCTGCGTTCCGGCACCCGCGCCCGGCGGGCGTCCGATATTGTACCCGATCACCCCTCCCGCAAAAAGCGGGACAAGAAGAACGATCGCGATCACGACGATATTTCTGTTCATGATTCTCCCCCTCCTCCTGGTTCATGCCGGCGGAAACGCGCTTCCCGCCTCTCTCGTATGTACGCTCGGACCGGCCCCAGATGTTTTATGAGCACGAGGAGAATCGACGCTGATGCAAACATGATGAAATCCTCTCCCCGTATCCCTCCGGCGGTATAACCGGACAGAAAGGATCCCGGAGTCACCGCCAGGAGGAGGGGAAGTATGAGCAACGCCACGGCATTGGCCGGGTTCACCTCCCTGAGAACCAGGTACGCCCCCCCCCAGAGGAGACACCATACCGGCACAAGCGGCCAGCAGAACATCGAGAACACTCCTGCCGCCGTCGCAAGCCCTCTCCCTCCCCTGAACCGGAGCCAGACCGGAAAATTGTGACCCAGGATCGAACAGACTCCGGCACAGGCCTGATGAGCGAAATCGTGATCCGGGAGGAGGCCGGAGACAGAAACTGCAGCGATCCCCTTCGCGGCGTCGAGTGCCAGGACTGCAGCACCCACCAGGAAGGAGCCGGTTACCTGGTAACTGTTCAGCGTCCCGACGTTCCCGCTCCCGGCGGAACGGATATCAATTCTTGATTTCCAACGAACGAGAAGAAAGGCGGTCGGGAGTGACCCCAGGAAGTATCCCAGGAGTCCCGCAAGAACGAATGAGAACACAGGGTATGGCAACTGTATCGGGGGAATTGTCCTCAAAATACGCAAATACCGACGGAGAGTCAAGGTGGCGGATTCTTGATTCTCCGCATATATTCAGCTATATTTTCTGATATCTGCGCACCGTTCTTCTCCGCGGAGGTGTTTCGTGAATGGATTTCTTCCGGATAGATGACCAAAAAAGAACTCGAACTCCTCCTCCTCCACCACAGGCGCGGGCTGATCAGCACTGAACTTGCTCTCTCCCGCCTGACCTCCATTTCCACCGAATCTCTCGACTTCGCGACGATCGATCACCAGCGCGAAGCACGACAGGGATTCCCCGAGGTAATCTACTGCGGGGGGAAGACTCCCGACCAGGTCGCCTCTATCGCCAAACGGATAGTCGCACACGGGAGCGTGCTTCTTGCGACCAGGGGAAACGTGGACCATTTTGCTGCCGTCAAAAAGAAAGTCCGGGGCGCGCACTTCAATCCCCTCTCCCGGACGATCACGGCAAATGAAGGAAAGATCAGACCGAACGGGCGGGGGACGATACTTGTCGTTTCCGCCGGGACATCCGACATCCCGGTTGCGGAGGAGGCGACGGAAACCGCCCGTGTGATGGGGAACGAGACCGGCACGCTCTATGATGTCGGCGTCGCGGGGATCCACCGCATACTCGGCCGGAGCGACGTCCTCGCAAAGGCCTCGGTGATCATCGTCGTGGCAGGGATGGAGGGAGCATTGGCGAGCGTCGTGGGGGGACTTGTGGACGTGCCCGTCATCGCGGTCCCGACCTCGGTCGGGTACGGGGCGAGCTTCCAGGGAGTCGCGGCGCTTCTGGGCATGCTGAATTCCTGCGCCGCGGGTGTGACGGTTGTGAACATCGACAACGGATTCGGCGCCGGGTTCGCGGCGAGCGTAATCAACAGGAAACGCTAGAAATGGAAAACAAGGCAGCACGCGTGCGCTACGTCGAAAACATACTCGGCACGATCGGAAATACTCCGCTGGTACGCCTGCGGCGCGTCACAGCAGGTGTCAAGGGGTTGATTCTGGCCAAGGTGGAATCCATGAACCCGGGAGGGTCGGTCAAAGACCGCATCGGCGTCAGCATCATTGAGGAAGCGGAGCGTTCCGGGAAGCTCAGGCCCGGGGGGACGATCGTGGAATCCACCTCCGGGAACACCGGGATGGGGCTTGCCCTTGTGGCCTCCGTCAAGGGGTACAAGATGGTGTTCACGCTCCCGGACAAGATGAGCATGGAGAAGATCAGGCTCCTGCGGGCGTTCGGAGCCGAGGTGATCGTCACGCCGACGGCGGTCCCCCACGATTCGCCGGAGAGCTACACGGAGGTCGCGAAGCGGATCGCCCGCGAAACTCCGAATGCGATACTGGCCGACCAGTATGACAACCCGCGCAACCCGGAGTCCCACTATGCCACGACAGGGCCGGAGATCTGGGAACAGACGGCAGGGCAGATCACGCACTTCATCTGCGGCATCGGCACCGGCGGGACGATTTCCGGGACGGGGAAATTCCTGAAGGAAAAGAACCCCCGGGTCCGCGTCATCGGCATCGATCCCCGGGGCTCCGCCCTGCGGGAGTACTTTTATACGAAGAAGATGATCCCCCTGCTGAAGACATACAAGGTCGAAGGGATAGGTCAGGACTACATCCCGGGCGTGCTCGATTTTTCGTTCATCGATGAGGTGATCGAAGCGGACGACAGGGAGTCATTCCTGATGGCACGGCGGCTGACGAGGGAGGAGGGGATACTTGCCGGCGGTTCCGCCGGGACGGCGGTCGCGGGCATGCTGAAGATCGCGCCCCGCTTCACCGAAGAGGACCTCGTGGTCGTGCTTCTCCCGGACACAGGGGAACGATACATCAGCAAGATCTACAACGACGAATGGATGAAGGAGAACGGTTTCCTCACCCCCGAGCGGATCACGGTCCGCTACGTCCTTGACTCCAAGTCCAAACACCCCCGCGGCGTAATCTCCATTGATCCTGCAACATCGGTCAGGATTGCCCTCGACACGCTGAAGCAGCACGACATCTCCCAGATACCGGTGATGGAAAGGGGAAAGCCGGTGGGGGCGGTGCATGATCACGAGCTGATGATAAAGGTCATGGATCGCCCGGCGCTTGTCGGAGCCCCCGTCCGTGATGTGATGGGGGCGAGCTTTCCGGTCGTCGGCATCGATGCCTCGGTCGAGGAGGTCCTGCACCTGATGCGTGTGAAAGAGAATTATGCTGTCCTTGTCGAAGAGGGAGGGAAGATCGACGGGATACTGAACCGGTACGATGTCATAGAGTACATGGGGAGATAAAGACTGATTGAAGATGGAGGATGGAAGATCGAGGATTGAAAATGGAGCATGAACAGGGGTTTGCGACGAAGGCGATACACGCGGGTCAGGCGCCGGACCCGGCCACAGGCGCGATCATGACGCCGGTGTTCCTGACCTCGACGTATGTCCAGGAAGAGCTCGGGCGGAACAAAGGGTATGAGTACTCTCGCGTCTCCAACCCGACCCGCACGGCGCTGGAACAGAACATCGCCGCACTGGAGGGGGGAACCGAGGGGCTCGCGTTCGGGTCGGGCACAGCCGCGGTAGACGCGATACTCCACCTGCTGGCGCCGGGGGACCACGTGATCATGTCGCAGAACGTGTACGGCGGCACGTACCGGATCGCGAAAATGATCTGGGAGGGATACGGGATCCGGTTCTCGTTCGTCGACTCGACGGATGTGAAGCGGATCGAGGAGGCAATTCTCCCGTCGAGCCGCATGCTTTTTATCGAGACCCCGACCAATCCCACGATAGAAATCAGCGACCTCTCGGCATGTGCGGCCCTCGCGAAGCGGCACGCCCTCCTCAGCGTGGCGGACAATACATTTGCCACCCCTTACTTGCAGCAGCCCCTCTCCTTCGGCATCGACATCGTCGTGCACAGCCTCACAAAATACCTGAACGGCCACAGCGACATGCTGGGGGGCCTCGTCGTCACCAGCAATACCGCCGTCACGGAGCGCCTCCGTTTCATGCAGAAGGCGGTCGGAGGGATACTGAGCCCGTTTGATTCCTGGCTCTGCCTGCGGGGGACGAAGACTCTCGCCGTCCGGATGAAGCAGCACTGCGAGAACGCCATGATGGTCGCCCGCTGGCTGGCGGCACGCAAAGGCATCGTGAGGGTCCTCTTTCCCGGCCTGGAGTCGCATCCGGGGCATGCACTGGCCGGGAGGCAGATGCGGGGGTTCGGGGGGATGATCTCGTTCGACCTGGGGAGCCTGGCCAGGGCGGCGGCATTCCTCAAACACGTCAGGCTCTGCGCCCTTGCCGAGAGCCTGGGGGGGGTGGAATCGATAATCACGCACCCTGCGACGATGACGCATGCCGCCGTCCCCCCGGAGGAACGTCTCCGGATCGGCGTGACGGAAGGGCTGGTCCGGATCTCCGTCGGCATAGAGGACGCGGAGGATATCATCCGGGACCTCGACATGGCGTTGCACGCGTCCGGGCTCTGAAGGGAGAGGCGCACTCCCTCCCCGGCGTATTGAATTCCACGTAGTATATCGCTATCTTGCTATCCCATTCCTCATTCCCTGCGCACAACGCTATGAAAGCGGTCATAATGGCTGGCGGGTTCGGGACCAGGCTCCGTCCCCTCACCTGCAACACCCCCAAGCCGATGGTCCCGCTGATGAACAAGCCGATGATGGAACATATCGTCGCGCTCCTCACCACGCACGGGATCACCGACCTGATCGGTTCGCTGTTCTATCAGCCTGAGGTCATCACCGGGTACTTCGGCGACGGCAAGTTGTTCGGCGTGAAGATGAACTATGTGCGGGCGGAGGCGGACTACGGGACCGCGGGAAGCGTCCGGAATGCGACATACGGGATGAAGGAGCGGATACTCGTGATCAGCGGAGACGTCCTGACGGACTTTGACCTGACCGCCGCGCTCCGGTTCCACGAATCCAAGGGGGCCATGGCCACGATCGTCCTCTCGCATGCGAAGAACCCGCTCCAGTTCGGCGTGGTGATCACCGCGCAGGACGGGAAAATCTCGCGGTTCCTGGAGAAGCCATCCTGGGGAGAGGTATTCAGTGACACCATCAACACCGGCATATACATCCTGGAACCCGAAGTCCTTGACCTGATCCCCTACCGCGAAGAATACGACTTCAGCAAGGACCTCTTCCCCCTCCTGCTCAAACAGGACGGCGGGCTGTACGGGTGCGTGGCCGAGGGGTACTGGCGTGACATCGGCAACCTCAACGAATACCAGGACGCGCACTTCGACGCACTCAACGGAGAAGTGAAGCTCAGGCTCCCGGGGACAAAGAGGGGACAGGTGTACGCGGGGGAGGGAACGCATCTCCCGGAGGGCTCGCTCCACGTGACGGGGACGGTGGTCATCGGGAACAACTGCACGATAGGCGAGCATGTCTCGCTCTCCAACACGGTGATCGGCGACAACTGCGTGATCGGCCCTGGGGCGATGATATCGAACAGCGTGATCTGGGGGGACGTCGTTGTCGGCCACAGCGCGGAGCTTTCGTACGACGTCGTGGGGACCAAATGCTCGATCGGCGAGAAGAGCGTGATCGCCGAGAACGCGTTCATAGGGGACGGATGCTGGATCGGCCGGAACGCACGGCTGAGCGCCAACATCAAGCTCTGGCCGGAGAAGGTCGTCGAGGAGGGGGCGGTTGTCACCCGCAGCCTCGTGTGGGAGGACAAGTGGCTCCGGGAGCTCTTCGCCGATTCGCGCGTGACGGGACTTTCGAACCTCGAGATGAACCCCGAGTTCGGCGCGAAGCTCGGCGCCGCGTACGGGGCATTCATCGGGGCCGGGAAAACCGTCGTCACATGCCGCGATTCCGACAACGTCTCGCGCATGATGAACCGCTCGCTTATCTGCGGGTTGATCTCCGCGGGGGTCAACACCTTTGACCTGCGCGCCACCTCCATCCCGCTCCTCCGTCACGAACTCTCGAGCGGCAAGGAGGCCGGGGGCATACACGTCCGGCGGTCCCCCTTCGACAAGAACCTGACCGATATCATTTTCTTCGACGCGAACGGCAAAGACCTCCCCAGCGGCAAGACCAAGAATGTCGAAAGGCTGTTTTTCGGCGAGGATTTCGCGCGGGCACCACGCGAAAAGGTGGGGGGCATATTCTTCCCCGAACGGACGACCGAGGCGTACAAGGAAAAATTTCTCTCCTCGCTCGACGTCGAGGCGATAAGCAAGCGCAGGTTCAAGATCGTGATCGACTACTCGAACGGCATCGCCTCGACGATTTTTCCCATCCTTCTCGGCGCGTTCGACTGCCAGGTCGTCGCCCTGAACGCCCACCTCGACCCGAAGAAGCTTACCCGCGACAAGGAGGAATTCGACTCCTCGCTCATGCAGCTGGCCCACATCGTCACCTCGCTGAAATACGAGATCGGGTGCCTTATCGATGCCGGCGGGGAGAAGCTCTTCGTCGTCAACGAGCGCGGGGAAGCGCTGGAGAGCGACCGCCTGCTGACGGTCGTCTCCGAAATGTTCTTGCGCACCCACCCCGGGACACAGGCCATCGCAGTCCCCATCACATCCTCCGGAGAGATCGACATGATCGCCGCTCCGCGGGGCGTGCGCGTCCTGAAGACGCGCAACAGTCACCTCGCGATGATGGAGGCGACGGCGGACCGGAGCGTCAGGTTCGTGGGGGGGAACAAGGGGGGGTTCATATTCACGGATTTCTTTTTCGCCACCGATGCGATGTATTCCGTGGCCAAGATCCTCGAGATGATCGCAAAGGCGGGGGTCGGGCTGGGGGATATCGACGAGTCGATCCCCCGGCTGAGCGGGGCCCGGAGGAACGTGAACTGTTCCTGGGAGCACAAGGGGAAGGTGATGCGGCGCATCATGAACGATTCGGACGGACGCCGGCGCGATCTCGTGGACGGAGTCAAGATTTACCTGGACGACGCCAGCTCGGCGCTTCTGATCCCCGACAAGGAGCGGCCGCTGTTCCACATCAACACCGAGGCACCGACCCCGGAAGCCGCCGAGGGGCTTGCCGCGGCGTACGAGAAGAAAGTCATGGCCTGGCGCGATGAACCATAGGAGACCGACGAGAACATGAAAATCAGCGACATACTGACCGAAAATCTCGTTGCGACGGGGCTTCCGGGGAACACCAAGAACGAAGTGATCGACGCCATGATCGATCTTGTGGCCTCCTCCCCGAAAGTGATGGACAAAGAGAAGGTCCGCAAGGCCATCTTCGAGCGGGAAGAGATCATGTCCACGGGCGTCGGCAATGGCTTCGCCATCCCCCATGGTAAAACCGAGGCCGTGTCCGACATCGTCGCGGCATTTGCGGTCACCGCGCAGCCGATCGACTACCAGTCGCTCGACGAAAAGCCGGTCCGCCTTGTGTTCCTCCTCGTGGGGAAGGACAACCTCGTCGGCCCCCATATCAAGCTCCTGAGCAGGATCTCGCGCCTGATGAACAAGGAAGAGTTCCGCAGGCGCCTCCTCGACCTGAAGTCGCCACGGGAGATACTCGAGGCGTTCAGGCAGGAGGAGGCGACATACTTCGAGGCGTGATGCCGGGACGAAAGGGAAAAAGCACCCTGCCGGAGTTCCGCCTCCTCGTTGCGGCTGCGGTCAACGAGAGGACCGGCAGGCCGACAACTCTCGTCGTACTCCAGACCACAAGGTTATTTTCAACGTTTCGGTACACGCTGGCGGTCGATGACCGTCTCGAGTCTGGTGCGCTGTTGTTGAGGGTGCTCGGGCTCAGGACGCCGTCGCTCGACCTCCCGGCGACGGGCCCCGCGGAATTCCGGAAGGAATACGAGGGGCGCTCCGGGGACTTCAGGATCGTCGTCGAGGGACTGGACGGCTCGCATTCTTCCATCGGCACATATATCACGCCAGACCGCGTCACGCTGACCGCACCGGTGAGCGGCCGGGCACTCGAGGTCGATATCCCGTCGGCCAACCGCACACAGACCGGCACGCCGCATGATCCCCGTCCTATTTGAAATCGGGCCCTTCAAAATCTACAGCTTCGGTCTCCTCCTGGGCATAGGGTTCCTCCTGGGGAGCTACATTCTCTCCCTCGAGCTCAAACGGAAGAAGCTCGACCCGGAGATCGCGAGCACGGTCACCATTCTGGCGGTGCTGTTCGGCATCTCCGGAGCGAAGATCCTGTTTCTTATCGAGGAGTGGAATACGTTCATTCGGAACCCGATCAGTGAAACGTTTTCTCCGGGGGGATTGACGTGGTACGGGGGTTTCATACTCGGGATGACCGCGATCTCGGTCTATGTCCGGAGAAAGAAAATCCCCTTCCTCAAGATCTGGGACGGGCTGGCAATGGGCCTGATCATCGCCTACGGCGTCTCGCGGCTCGGCTGTCACTTCTCGGGGGACGGGGACTACGGATTCCCGACGACGCTCCCCTGGGGGACGAACTATGCAAAAGGGACATCCCCCCCTTCGCGCGCGTTTGCCATTTTCCCGGAAATCACCTCGCGCTATCCCGGCGGGGTCGTTCCGGACACTACCCCCTGCCACCCCACCCCGGTGTACGAATTCCTTCTCGGCATGGCGGGCTTCGCGGCCATGTGGAGGCTGCGAAAGAGGCCGTGGCCGGACGGAAAGATGTTCATGGTCTACCTGATGCTTTCCAGTCTGTTCAGGTTCTCCGTGGAATTTCTCAGGCTGAACCCGCGGCTCCTGTTCGGGCTTTCGGAGGCCCAGTTGATCTCGGTCCCCCTTTTCTTCGCCGGCCTGGCGGGAGTCTTCCTGCTGGAACGGAAGCGGGAGACCCGCCGGAATCCAGCCTGACCGGCGCGGAGCGGAATCTGTGAAGGTCGCAGCCAAAGGCCTGGAAGCTCTCGGCATCGCCTGCGTCATGATCGGGCTCGCCGAAGGAATCCTGGGCACCACGATGTGGATGGAGCTTTACCTCAGCGCGGCGGGCATTATAGTGTTCCTCGCAGGAAGAAGACTCGGGAAGCGACCGTAGGGATTCGTGCGAAGCGTCACTCACGTTCATCAAGCCATCGGAGACGCCCGTGCAAGGCATCATCGCAGGACGAAAACCGGTCATGGAGGCGTTGCGTGCAGGGACGAGCATCGAAAAGATCGTTTTCCTCCTCGGGGTACAGGGGACGGTCGTCGAGGAAATCCGCCGTGCGGCGGAGCGGAGCAATGTGCCGGTGAGCCAGGCGAGCAGGCAGGAATTCAGAGAACTCGCGAGCGATGCCACCACGCAGGGGGTCGTTGCGATCGTTCATGAGATGAAAACGTTCGTCGGTCTCGACGAAATCGTGGGAGCGGCGGAGGCGAAGAAGGAGAAACCCCTGATACTGATACTCGACAGCATCGAAGACCCGCAGAACCTGGGGGCGCTCGTCAGAACCGCCGAATGCGCCGGCGTGCACGGGGTCGTGATCCCGAAGCACCATGCGGCATCCGTCACCTCCGCGGTCGTGAAGGCATCGGCCGGCGCGACGGAGCACGTGGCGATGGCCGAGGTGACGAATATCGTCAGCACGATGGACGAGCTGAAGGAACGGGGGTTCTGGACGGCGGGAGTGGCTCTGGAGGGTGATATCCCGTTCACCGAGTTCGACTACACCACGCCCGCGGCGATTGTCGTCGGAAATGAGGGGAAGGGGATCCGCAGGCTGGTGCGCGAACACTGCGACCGGCTCGTACGGATACCGATGTACGGCAACCTCGGCTCACTCAATGCCTCGGTCGCCGGGGCGCTCGTCATGTACGAAGCGGCGCGCCAGCGGCACAGGACCTAGGCGTGATTGTCGCTCCCGCCCAAAACGGACGGAACTGTTACCCCCGTCTCTCCAGCCCGTACTTCTTCATCTTGTTGTACAGGTGGCTTCGCTGTATGTCGAGCAGCTCGGCGGTCCTGCTGATGTTCCACCCGCTTGCCTCGAGCTGTTTCCGGATGAATGCGGCCTCGGCCCTGTCTTTGAATTCCTGAAACGTTCCGCCTGCGCCGAGAAGGTCATCCCCCGCGCCCCGGCTCCCCCCTCCCTGGCCCGGCTCGAGGTGTGAGGCCTCGATGTACGACCCGGGGGTCATGATCA
Organism: Ignavibacteriota bacterium; assembly: GCA_003158475.1. Classification (GTDB taxonomy): domain Bacteria; phylum Bacteroidota; class Ignavibacteria; order UBA10030; family UBA6906; genus Fen-1273. Next base: position 59,800 of record PMJR01000144.1, read on the forward strand.
CCAGCCGCTCCACCATGTTCCTCAACTCCCGAACGTTCCCCGGCCATTCCATTGCCTGGAGGCTGCGCACGGCCCCGTCGCTGAAGCGCTTCACCGCCATCCCGTTCCTCTGGCATATATCCTCGGTGAACGCACTCGCGAGGAGGGGTATGTCGTCCGGCCGGTCCCGCAGCGGGGGGACATTGATCGGTATGACGTTCAGGCGGTGATACAGGTCCTGGCGGAAGAGGTTCGCCCCGATAGCCTCCGGCAGATTCTTGTTGGTGGCGGCGATCACGCGGACGTCCACCGGAATCTGCCGCGACCCTCCCACCCGCTCGACCTTCCCCTCTTCCAGGGCGCGGAGCACCTTCGCCTGCGCGTTCAGGCTCATGTCGCCGATCTCATCGAGGAAAAGCGTCCCCCCGTCCGCCAGTTCGAACTTCCCCGACCGCTGTCCGGTCGCCCCGGTGAATGCACCCCGCTCGTGACCGAAAAGCTCCGATTCGATAAGTTCATTCGGTATCGCGGCGCAGTTGACCTCGATGAGCGGCTTCCCGCTTCTCCGGCTCAGGCGGTGGATCGCCTTGGCGACGAGTTCCTTTCCCGATCCGTTTTCGCCGGTGACGAGCACGCGCACGTCGGTGGGGGCAACCCTTTCGATCGTGGCAATAACGTCACGGATCTTCCGGCTCGACCCAAGAATCGCGTCTTTCCCCTCGACCATCACCTGCATGCGTCGGTGTTCCGTGACAAGGCGGTGATGCTCGGCGGCGTTTCGCGCCACGATCACAAGTTTGTCGCTGTCCAGTGGCTTGGGGAGGAAATCGTACGCGCCGAGCCTCGTGGCTTCCACGGCGGTCTCGATCGTCCCGTGCCCGGAGATCATCACCACGGGGAGATCGGGATGCCCCTGCCGGAGCCTGCGGAGGACCTTCAGCCCGTCTTCGCCGGGCATCTTGATGTCCAGCAGCACGAGATCGAAATCGCCGCTTTCGACGCGCGCAATCCCCCCCGGCCCGTCCTCGGCGTACTGCACGTCGAACTTCTCATATTCGAGGATCATCCTTATGGAATCGCGGACGGACTTTTCGTCGTCCACAATAAGCACGGATTTCATTTTGCCTCCTGGCGAGACTCGAGCGAGTCCGGGAGGGCCGCGCCCTGATCAAGAGGCGCCGCGGGCTCCCGGGGAAAGTCTGCGGTAAAAAAAAGGGACGGGCGCGTGTCCGGGTCAGACAGCAGGTGCAGGCCGAAGCGCTCCCCCTGCCTGTTGGCCCTCACGTCCCTTTCGTCGTTCACCCCTCCCACGATAAAGCGCTCCTCCCCCCATTCGATGAAAAGTCCGAACCTGTCAGCCCCCCCGGCGGAACCGGTGATCGCCGTCAGAAATGCCGTTCCGAAAAAATGCTGGAGCTTATCCCTGTCCCCTTCATGCCCCGGCGGCGTATCAGCATAGAGGCGCGACGGGAGCGCGCCGACCCTTGCACGGAACTCCCCGGGGAATTCAGAAGTAAGGGGGAACCAGAGGACCGCACCGACGAGCGGGAGACGGATGCCGAACTTTTCGTGATCCATAAGCGCAAATGCGCTCACGAGAAGCGCTTCGTACACGTTGTTCCAGCAGAGGCGCATCGCCCGGTCGAACACGCAGTCCACGGCATACAGGTCGCCGTGCGCGCCCCGCTCCGAGGCGAGCTCCTCCGAGCGGACGTACTCCCTCAGCATCCAGCAATCCTGAAAGACCTTCGGGATGAGGAGCGGCGAAAGAAACGTCATCACCGCCGGCACCTGTTCCCGTGGGGGGAGAGGGGGAAGAGATGTCTGTCCCGGGGCGTAAACGTGCAATCCCATCGCTGCGATCAGCACCCGGAGCAACCCGCGGCCAATGAACCGCATCATCATCACTCGCCTCCGGCGTCAGGTTTGGATCACGCCGGGATTGAACTTCGGGATTTCCGGATTATGCGCGGCCATGGCGATCCCCGTTGACACGACCTCACGCGTCTCCGCGGGATCGATGATCCCGTCGACCCAGAGACGGGCAGCGGCAAAATACGGATCCGTCTCGCGGCTGTAGCGCCGCTGGATGTCCGCCAGTAGTTGTTTCCCGGCTTCGGGACTGAGCTGTTGCCCGCCTTTTTCCATCTGCCGGACCTTGATCGCCAGGAGCGTCTCGCTCGCCTGTTTTCCTCCCATCACCGCGATCTGGGCGGTGGGCCATGCAAATATGAGCCTGGGGTCGTACGCCTTCCCGCACATCGCATAGTTCCCCGCCCCATAGCTGTTGCCGACGATGAACGTGAATTTCGGGACCACGCTGTTGGCGACCGCGTTGACCATCTTCGCCCCGTCCTTGATGATCCCCCCCTTCTCCGCCCGGCTCCCGACCATGAACCCCGTGACATCCTGGAAGAAGACAAGCGGGATCAGTTTCTGGTTGCAGTTCATGATGAACCGGGCCGCCTTGTCCGCGCTGTCGCTGTAGATCACTCCCCCCACCTGCATCTCCCCGCTGCTCGTCTTCACCACGGCGCGCTGGTTTGCAACGATCCCCACCGCCCAGCCGTCGATCCTGGCATACCCCGTCACCATCGTCCTCCCGTACCCGGCCTTGTATTCGTCCAGGTCCCCCCCGTCGATGATGCGGGAAAGAACTTCGTGCATGTCATACGGCTTTGTGCGGTCGGCGGGGAGAAGGCTCGAGATCTCCGCCGCATCGAACCGGGGCGGGGCCGGGACTCCCCTGTCGAATCCCGCCCGGGGCCGGGTTCCGGTCTTGGCCATGATGCTCCGGATCCGCGCGAGGCATTCGGCATCATCCGCCATCCTGTGATCGGTCACGCCGCTGATCTCGCAGTGGACCATCGCTCCCCCGAGATGCTCATTGTCGATCTCTTCGCCGATGGCGGCCTTGACGAGATGAGAGCCGGCGAGGAAGACGCTTCCCGTCCCATCCACGATCATCGCTTCGTCGCTCATGACAGGGAGATAGGCTCCCCCTGCCACGCACGGCCCCATGATGGCGGCGATCTGTATGACGCCGAGCGACGACAGGAGGGCGTTGTTCCGGAAAATGCGCCCGAAATGTTCCCTGTCGGGAAAGATCTCGCTCTGCAGCGGGAGGAATACGCCCGCGGAGTCGACGAGATAGATGATCGGAAGCCTGTTCTCGATCGCGATCTCCTGGGCGCGGAGGTTCTTTTTGCAGGTCATGGGGAACCACGCCCCGGCCTTCACCGTGGCGTCGTTCGCCACGATCACGGACTCCCGCCCGTGGATCCTGCCGATGCCGAAGACGGTCCCCGCGGCCGGGGCTCCCCCGTATTCTTCGTACATCTCCCACGCGGCGAAGAGGCCTATTTCAAGGAACGCGCTCCCCGGATCGACCAGGCGCTCGATCCGTTCGCGGGCGGTCATTTTCCCGCTCTTCCTCTGCTTCTCCATCGCCACCTTCCCGCCACCCTGCCGGACCGCCTCCTGGCGGGTCCTGAGATGGTTGAGGAGCGACTGCAGATGCTCCTCGTTCCTTGCGCGGGCCGCAGATTTCTGAATCTCGGAACCGATAAGCGACATTCATCCCCTCCTTGCGCCGTATCCTTCCCACCACCGGTCAACCCTGGAGCAGGTGCCTCGCGATGATCATCTTCTGGACTTCGGATGTCCCCTCGCCGATCGTCATGAGCTTGACGTCCCTGTAGAGCTTTTCGACGGGATACTCCTTGATGAACCCGTACCCCCCGTGAATCTGGACAGCCTCATTCGCAGCGCGCACCGCCGCCTCGCTGGCGAAGTATTTTGCCTGCGATGCGGCGAGCGAAAATGGTTCCCCGCGGGATTTCAGCCACGCGGCGCGGTGCGTCATCAGTCGGGCGGCATTGATCTCCGTCGCCATGTCCGCGATTTTCCACTGTATGGCCTGGAACTCCGAGAGCGCCCTGCCGAACTGATGCCGTCCCTTTGCGTACGCGATGCTCGCGTCGAGTGCCCCCTGTGCGATGCCGACAGAAAGGGCGGCAATCCCGATCCGCCCGCCGTCGAGAACCGTGAGAGCCTGCCTGAATCCATCGCCGGCACTCCCCAGGAGGTTCTCCCCGGGGAGACTGACATCGTCGAACAGGAGGGTGGCGGTGTCGCTTGACCGCATCCCCAGCTTGTTTTCCTTCTTCCCGATCGTGAACCCTTTGAGTCCCCCGGGAACGATAAATGCGGAGATCCCCTTTTTCCCCTCCCCCGGATCGGTGACGGCCATGACGACATATATCGCGGCGACGGATCCCTGGGTGATGAACGTCTTGCTCCCGTTCAGGAGCCAGCCGTTCCCCTCCCGCCTCGCCGTGGTCCTCATCCCGCCTGAGTCGCTCCCGGAGCCCGGCTCCGTCAGTCCCCACGCACCCAGATTCTTCCCCGATGCAAGGTCAGGGACATACTTCTTCTTCTGGCCATCATTGCCGAAAAGCATGATGTGCCCCGTGCAGAGGCTGTTGTGTGATGCGACGGTGAGTGCGACCGACGGATCAACCCGCGCGAGCTCCTCGATCACCGCGACCGCCTCGAGGTCGCTCAGCGCCGCCCCCCCCAGTTCCTCCGGCCACGTCATCCCCATAAACCCGAGCTCGCCGAGCTTGCGTACGATGGCGAGGGGGAATTCCTGAGACTCGTCATACTTCATCACGACGGGACGCATCTCGGTTTCCGCAAACTCCCTGGCGGCCTTCGCAACGGCAACCTGGCCTTCCGTCGGTCGAAACTCCATGCCCTTCTCCTCCGGCTCAGTCAGCGTGATTTGAAATGATCGATCAGCTCATCGGCAACGTCGTAGGGGGAGGATACCATCTGCATGACCGCCTCCACCCGGGCCGCCAGCATCGCCTTCCTTTCGGGGGACCAGAAATCGACGCGGAGAGTTTCACTCACCAGGTCTCCGATCCGCTGTGCGATTCTCTTCCGGCGCTTCACCTCGAGCGCGCCACTTGCCTCGAGATGCGCGCGATGTCCATCGATCAGCGCCGCGATCTCCGTGATCCCCGCCCCCGTGCTCGCCGTCGCCTTCAGGACGGTGGGATTCCAGTCCGCGGGATCCCTGAAATGCAGAATCATCTGGATCGACATGACCGCCTGTTCGGCTCCCGCACGGTCCGCCTTGTTCAGGACAAAGAAATCGGCGATCTCCATGAGCCCGGCCTTCATCGCCTGTATGGAATCCCCCGACTCGGGGACCAGCACAACGACCGTGGTGTCGGCGGCCCCGGCGATATCCAGCTCGGACTGACCGACGCCGACCGTCTCCATGATGATGATCTCCTTCCCGGCTGCGTCGAGCACGTCGGCAGCTTCGACGGCCTTCCTGCTCAGCCCGCCGAGACTCCCGCGGGAAGCCATGCTCCGGATGAACACACCCGGGTCGGTCTCTATCTCCGCCATCCTGACACGGTCGCCAAGGAGCGCCCCGCCGCTGAAAGGACTCGTCGGATCGACGGCGATAATTCCGACCCCGAGCCCCCGTTCACGGTAGTGCCCTGCAAGTCTGCTCGTGATTGTGCTCTTCCCCGCTCCGGGGGGACCCGTGATGCCGATCCGGTAGGCCCGCCCGGTCCGGGAGAAGAGGGAGCGGAGGAGGACGCGGGCCCCCCCTTCCCCGTTTTCCACCACGGAGATCGCACGGGCGACCGCGACCCGGTCCCCCGAGAGGATCTTCTCCATGGCGACGGGGCTACGCCCCATGAGTCTCCCGGTTGCGGAAGAACTCCACGGTCGCGGCGATCCCTTCATCAAGTGAAACCGCGGGGGCCCAGCCGAGTTCCTTCCTTATCCATGAATTGTCCAGAACGCTCCGCATCTGCTCACCCAGCTTGGCCTCCGCATGACGCTCCTGGCACGCGGCGCCGGTGGCGGACCGGAGAGAGTTGAACAGGCGGTTGACGTCCGTTTCCACCCCCGTCCCCACATTGAATATCCCCGATCCTTTGTAACCGAGTGCCAGGACGTTGGCACGGACGACGTCCGCGACATAGACGTAGTCGCGCGTCTGTGTGCCGTCCCCGTTGATGACCGGTTGCTCCTTTTTGAGCATCCTGGAAGCAAATATTGCCACGACACCCGCTTCCCCTTCGGGGTTCTGGCGCGGGCCGAAGACGTTCGCATACCTGAGGCAGACCGAGCCAAGGCCGTGGACCGTCCTGTAATAATAGAGGTACTGCTCTGTCGCGAGTTTCGCGACACCGTACGGGGAGATCGGGCGGGTCGGGTGCGATTCGTCCGCCGGGAAAAAGTCCTGCTCGCCGTAGATCGCCCCCCCGCTGGATGCGAAAATCACCCGGCGGACGCCCGAGGCGACAGCCGATTCCAGGAGCGTCAGTACGCCGAGTATGTTCACCGAGGCATCGAAGACCGGGTCGGCGACGGACCGGCGGACATCCATCTGCGCCGCGTGATGGTTCACGACGTCGAAACCGCCCTCGGCAAAGAGACGCTTGACGGCGGGGGCATCCCGTATGTCGAGTTCGTGGAACCGGGCCTGCGGGTTGAGGTTTTCCTCCCGCCCCGTCGAAAGATTGTCGATCACACTGACGCTGTGTCCGAGTTTAATGTATGCATCCACGATGTTGGAGGCAATGAATCCTGCGCCCCCGGTAACGAGTATCTTCATACGAGTGATCCTTTCCCTAGATGCTGTCCGCTTTTGCCGCAGCCCTGGCCCCTATGTCATGCCTGAAGTGCATCCCTTCGAACGATACTCTCCCGACGGCATCGTACGCTGCGGCGATCGTCCCCGCCATCCCCCCTCCCCGTCGGACTGCCGTCACGCCGATGACCCGTCCTCCCGCGGTGACAAGTAAGCCGTCCGGCCCCCGTCCCGTCCCGGCGTGGAACAGGAGGATACCGGGGGGAATTTCATCCTTCCCGGGTGCAGTAATCGGTTTTCCGGTCTCGTACGCACCCGGGTAGCCGGCTGAGGCGAGGACGACGCACACCGCGGATCCCTGCGTCGGGACCGGCGTCGCCGGCGCCTCGACATTCCCGGAGGCGGAGGCAATCAGGAGCTCTGCAAGGTCACCCTGATAAAGAGGGAGCACGACCTGCGTCTCGGGGTCGCCGAACCTGCAGTTGTATTCCACAACTTTCGGTCCCCGAGCGGTCAGCATCAGCCCCGCATAGAGGCAGCCCGAATACGGCCTCCCTTCATCGGCCATGCCCCGGAGCGTGGGTCCTATGATTTTCTCCTCAATATCGGCCTGCAGGGAGGCCGTCACGCGGGGGGCCGGGGCATAGGCTCCCATCCCCCCCGTGTTCTTCCCCGTGTCCCCGTCGAACACCCGTTTGTGATCCTGTGCGGAGGCCAGTGTGACGAAGTGAACGCCGTCGGTCACCGCGAAAACAGAGGCTTCCTCCCCCTCCATGAATTCTTCGACGACGACTCTCCTCCCGGCGTCCCCGAACGAAGAGGGATCACTGATCTCCTCGAGCGCCCGAATTGCCTCATCGCGGGAGAGGCAGACGATGACCCCTTTTCCCGCTGCAAGCCCGTCCGCCTTGATCACCAGCGGGAGGGGATGGGAAAGGATGTAGCTCCGCGCTTCATCCGTGCCTCCCGGCCTCCTCCCCGGCCCCTCCCCCGTCTGGAATGTCCTGTACGAGGCGCTCGGGATCGAATGGCGCTTCATGAAGTCCTTCGCGAACGTCTTGCTCCACTCCAGTTCAGCCGCGCGTCGCGTCGGGCCGAATATGCCGAGCCCCGCTTCCCTGAATGCGTCCACGATTCCCGCGGCAAGGGGTCCCTCGGGTCCGACGACGGTCAGGCCGATCTCCCGCCGCCGCGCTTCCGCGATCAGCCGTGGGAAATCCCCGCTCTCCGCCGGGAAAGGAAGGGCAAGGGCGGCGATCCCCGGGTTCCCCGGCGTGCAGTAAATCCTGTTCACGCGCGGGCTCTGCGCCAGCTTCCAGACGAGCGCATGCTCGCGGCCGCCGGATCCGATGACAAGCACGTTCATGTCAGGGCTCGAAAAGTGACTCAAAAAGTTTTACCAGCGCCCCCGTGAGCGTCCGCCGGTCGTACTTTTCCACAACCTCGGGGCCCGGGCCCTTCAGTTGCCGCTTCTCGTGGAGCGCAAGGAACTCCCCAAGTGCATTGCTGATTCCCGCGACATCCCCGGGGGCAACGGTCTTCCCTCCTGCCTCGAGTATGGTGGTTTTCAGGTACCCGTCCGGCACCAGGGCGAGTATCGGCTTGCGTGCCCCGATATACTCGTAGACCTTCCCCGGCGAGCCCACGTCATCCCCCACCGTCATCCAGAGGACGTCCGAAGCGCAGAGCTCGCGGACGCAGTCCGGGTGCGGGAGATAGCCGAGCACACGGACGGTGTCCTGGAGTCCGAGCCTCGCCACAAGCTTCATGTTCTCTTCCCGGAATTTCCCGACGAAGACGGCTTCGATTCGTCCCCGCAAACGCGGCTTCTCCGCAAAAAGATCGTGCAGCGCCCGGAGGAAGTAGTCGGGGATCCTGTCTTCCCAGAAGACCCCTGCATACGTGACGCGCATCCTCCTCTCCCCCTGCGGACCCGGTTCGACCTTTCCGCGTCCGGCGCGAACTGAAGGGGGAAAATCCGCCGGATCAAACCCCTGGGAAATGATGTCGATGTCGTGGTATGTGAGGAAACGATGCCGCCGGAGTATCTGCTCCTTGACGCGCCGGTTGGTGGTGATGATGTGGCTGCTCGCGCGGAGAGCCTTTCGCTCGAGGAGAATATTCGCGAGCTTGTGAAGCGGCGTGGGGTAGAACTTGAACGGGTAGTCCACCCAGGGATCGCGGTAATCGAACACCAGCGGCCTGTTGATCTTCAGTTTCAGTTTCCGGCCGATAAGGAATGACGTAAACGGGGGGGCGGTGGCAAACACCATGTCGAACGGCGTTTCCTTATGTAGAGCCAGGGCCCGCGCCACCGCCTTGCGCCGCCACCCGATTTTGTTGTCCGGGATGAAGATCGTGTCGCTCAGCCTGCTCAACAGTTTCCGCTTCCACTCCACGGGGATTTCGATCACGTCCTTCTTTTTGAAAAAGCGCGCGGGCCCCGAGGCGGCCGTCCGGACGACGGTCACGTTCCGTCCCTCGAGCTCGGCCAGGAGCGTGTCGTCCTTCGCGAAGTAGCCCCGCGGGTCGACTGTCAGGACCGTGGGATGCCAGCCGAACTCCGAGAGGTATTTCACGAATTTGAGCGTGCGCTGAACACCGCTCAGTCCCATCGGGGGGAAGTAATAGGCGATGACGAGGACCCTGCGCGGCGGAATGGACGGCGTTGGCATGGTAGTGGTCACAGGACAATGAGCTCGCGGGGTGACCGGGTGAGGACGCGGCACCCCCTGTCGCCGAGGAGAACGTCATCCTCGATGCGCACGCCGCCGGAACCGGGTATATAGATCCCGGGCTCTATCGTGATGACGCTCCCCGCCTGCAGCACCTCCGGGCTCAGCGCCGAGACGCGCGGGCGCTCGTGAACGCGGAGACCGAGACCGTGGCCGAGCGAGTGTATGAAATACCTGCCGAATCCACGCCTGCGGATGCACCCCCGTGCGACGGCATCGAGCGCCCGCGCAGTCATCCCACCCCGGGCGGAAGCGGCAGCCGACTCGTTCGCCTCCAGCACCGCGCGATAGGCCTCGCGGAGCCTCCGGGGCACACCTCCCAGGGCCACGGTCCTTGTCAGATCCGAGCAGTATCCGCGGATGGTAGAGCCAAAATCGAGCAGTATCAATTCCCCTCTCCTGATCTTCCGCGCTGTGGGGCGGGCATGCGGCAGTGCACCGCGCGGCCCGCTTGCGACGATGACATCAAAAGCGTCGGACTCCGCACCCCGCTGCCTGTTGAGCCACGATATCTCGGCCGCGATCTCCAGCTCCGTCACGCCGGGCCGGAGGAATTTCAGGACGTCGTGAAAGACACTGTCCGAAATCGCCGCGGCCTCCTCAATGCAGGCGACCTCCCGCCGGTCTTTGACCAGCGCCAGGCTCTCCACAATCCCGGACGTCGGTCGGAACGGGACCCGGGGGAAGAGCGTCCGCAGCGAGCGGTACTGCGCATACGTAAGCGAATCCGATTCGAACCCCGCGGCACGGCACCCCCGGAGCGTCTTTGCCGCGGCGGCGTCCTCGAACAGACCCAGGCTTCCGATGATCCTGCGGAAACGCTTCACTTCGCGGGCGCTCTGAAGGGCATAACGGGAGTCGCTTATGAAAAACGCGTTTCTTGCCGTGACTACCGCAAGGGCGTGCGAACCGCTGAAGCCCGTCAGGTAACGTATGTTGGGAAGGGAGGTGACAAGGAGCGCGTCAAGCGCATGCTCACCCATGCGCACCCGCAGCCCGGCGATGCGTGCGTCGGTCATGGGATGAGAGCGGCCCGAGGAGTGGCTCAAGGATGTTCACCCGTGGTAATTCGGGGCTTCCTTGGTGATGGCGATGTCGTGTGGATGACTCTCCCGCAACCCGGCGTCAGTCATCCGCACGAACCTTCCCCGCGACTTCAGTTCCGCGATGGTCTTCGTCCCGCAATACCCCATTGCGGCCCGGAGTCCCCCCACCATCTGGTACATCGTGTCCCCCAGGGGGCCCTTGTGCGGAACGCGCCCTTCGATCCCCTCCGGGACGAGTTTCGCGATGTCGTCCTCCGCATCCTGGAAGTACCTGTCCCTGCTCCCCTGTTTCATCGCCTCGAGCGATCCCATCCCCCGGTAGTACTTGTAACTCCGCCCTTCGTAGAGCACCATTTCCCCCGGACTTTCGTCCACGCCGGCGAAGAGTCCTCCGATCATGACCGCGTCGGCACCGGCAGCGATGGCCTTGGCGATATCCCCCGTCTGCTTGACCCCACCGTCAGCGATGACCGGCGTGTTCGAGCGTGCGGCCGCCCTCGAGCATTCGAAAATCGCCGTCACCTGGGGAACCCCGACACCCGCCACGACTCGCGTCGTGCAGATCGATCCCGGGCCGATCCCCACCTTGATCGCATCCGCGCCGGCCCGGATCAGCTCGCGGGTCGCCTCCGCCGTGCCGACGTTCCCTGCAACCAGATCGAGGCGCGGGAACCGGCGCCGGATCGTCCTGACCATGTCAATCACGCCGCGCGAATGCCCGTGCGCCGTATCCACAACGACACAATCGACCCCCGCCTTCAGCAGCGCGGCGACCCTTTCCACCGTGTCGGCGGTCACCCCCACCGCCGCGCCCACCCGGAGGCGGCCGTGTTCGTCCTTGCAGGCGTTCGGATGCTTGATCTTCTTGAGTATGTCCTTGAACGTGATCAGGCCGTTGAGGACGCCGTGCTTGTCCACGACAGGGAGCTTCTCGATCTTGTGCTTCTGGAGTATCCTCTTCGCCTGTTCGAGCGTCGTGCCGAGGGGCGCGGTCACGAGGTTCTCCTTTGTCATGATATCGGCGACGTGCTGGTCCTCGTCCGGTTCAAAGCGGAGATCCCTGTTGGTGATTATCCCTATCAGTCTCTGGTGCTCATCGACGACAGGGATGCCGGAGATGCGGTACTTGTTCATGAGCGCGAGAACGTCGCGCACGCGCCGGTCGGCCCGAACCGTCACGGGATCGAGGATCATGCCGCTTTCCGACCTTTTCACGCGGTCGACCTCTTCGACCTGCCTCGGGATGGACATGTTCTTGTGCAGTATCCCGATACCCCCTTCCCGCGCCATCGCGATCGCCATTGCGGATTCCGTCACGGTATCCATTGCGGCACTCAGGAGGGGGACGTTCAGCGTGATCCGCCCGGTCAGCCGGGACCGGACGTCGACGTCGCGGGGAAGGACGGAGGATCGAGCGGGGACAAGAAGCACGTCATCGTAGGTGAGTGCTTCACCGATAATCTTGCCTTTGGCCACGGCTGCTCCCGGTCTGTGTGAAGGTTGGATTCAGGTGAACGCAGGGATGCCCGTAATGTCCTCCCCTACAATCAACGTGTGCATTTCGTGCGTCCCCTCGTACGTGATCACTGATTCGAGGTTGGCCGCGTGACGCATCACGGGGTATTCGTCGAGAATCCCGTTCGCTCCGAGTATGCTCCGCGCGTCGCGGGCAATCTCGAGAGCCTGGAAAACGTTGTTCCTCTTTGCGAACGAAATCTGCTGGAATCGCGCCTTGCCTGCATCCTTCAGACGCCCGAGCTGCAGGCAGAGGAGCTGCGCCTTCGTTATCTCCGTTACCATGTGCACGAGCTTGGCCTGCGTCAGCTGGAATGAAGCGATCGGCCTGTCGAACTGTATGCGGGTTTTCGCATAGTTGAGGGCCGCATCGTAGCAGGCCATCGCGGCCCCGATGGCACCCCACGCGATCCCGTAGCGCGCCTGGCTGAGGCACGAGAGGGGCAATTTCAGCCCTTCTCCCCCCGGCAGTATGTTCGCGTCGGAGAGGCGCACGTTGTCGAATATCAGTTCCGATGTGACGGAGGCCCGGAGCGAGTGTTTCCCCTTCATCTCCGGCGCGCTGAACCCCGCCGTCCCCTTCTCAACGAGGAACCCATGGACGGTTCCGCCGAGCTTCGCCCAAACCACCGCCACGTCGGCGATGGACCCGTTGGTGATCCACATCTTTGCGCCGTTGAGCAGATAGCCGCCGGGGGTCTTTTCCGCACGCGTGATCATCCCCCCCGGGTTCGAGCCGAAATCCGGTTCGGTCAATCCGAAGCACCCGATTTTCTCCCCCCGCGCCAGTGCCGGGAGCCAGAGGTCCCTCTGCTCCCGGGAACCGTACTTGAATATCGGGTACATCACAAGCGCGCTCTGGACGGAGGCAAAGCTCCTGATGCCGCTGTCCCCCCGTTCGAGTTCCTGCATCACAAGCCCGTAGGCGACATTGTTCATCTCCGCGCCGCCGTACTGCGCCGGGAGCGTCGAGCCGAAGAGCCCCATCTCCGCCATGGCCGGGACAAGGTTCATGGGGAACGTGCCGTCGCGGTTGTTTTTCTCTATGACGGGGAGAACTCTGTCGTCGACGAACTCACGGACGGTCTGGCGGACCAGTCGTTCGTCCGCGCTCAGGAGACCATCGATGTCGAGGTAATCGACTCCCTGGAACTTCGGCATTTCGCCTCATAGATTGAAAAAAGCCCTGTCCACGAAAAGCAACACAGGGCCTGAGGGCTCACAATTTCAACAAAGAAACAAAAGATAGGGGTAAAAGTCAACGGGAAGGGGACCGCTCAGTCCTCCACTTTAAGTCCGTAACGCTTGATCTTCAGGTAGAGCGTCTTCTTGCTGATCCCAAGAGCCTCGGCGGTTTTTGTCCGGCTGTATTTGTGCTGCTGGAGCATCCGTTCGATATGTTCGCGTTCCAGGTCCTCCAGCGAGCCGCCGTCCCCCGCCGATCCCGGGGCAACGGGTTCCCCCGCGCGGAGGGGCCGGTCCGGCCTGTGGAAGTACAACGCCAGGTCGTTCGCCTCGATCGTCTCGCCCATGGAGAGGAGGATCGCACCCTCGAGCGCGTGCTCGAGCTCCCGGACGTTCCCCGGCCATTCGTAATCCATCAGCACGCGTAACGCAGAGGGAGAGAGCTTCTTGACGTTTTTCGTCTTGGCCTTCCGCTGGAGGAAATAGTCTGCAAGGACCGGGATGTCCTCCTTCCGGTCGCGGAGAAGCGGAACCTGGAGCGTGATGACGTTCAGCCGGTAGAGGAGATCCTCGCGGAATCGCCCCGCCCGCACCTCCTCGCGGAGATCCTTGTTTGTCGCGCACACGACACGGACGTCCACGGTAAGGAGGTTCGTCCCCCCCACCCGGCGGAATTCGCCGGTCTCGAGGAAACGGAGAAGCTTGGGCTGGATTGCAGGACTGATGTCCCCCACTTCGTCAAGGAAGAGCGTCCCCCCATTCGCCACTTCGACGAGACCCTGCTTCGTCGCCACGGCATTAGTAAACGCACCTTTCTCATGCCCGAACAATTCGCTCTCCAGGAGCGTGTCGGGAATCGACGCGCAGTTGACTGCGACGAACGGACGGTTGTTCCTCGGACTCCTGCGGTGGATCAGGCTCGCAATCAATTCCTTCCCCGTTCCGCTCGCTCCCTGGACGAGGACGAACGAATCGCTTTCAGCGAAGCGGGTGGCGCTCTGGATCAGCTTGAGGAAGACGGGCGCCTGGCCGATAAGTTCGGAGTTCCCCGCTTTCCTGGTCAGCTCGCTTTTCATCAGCTTGTTATCGATGAAAAGCTGCTTCCTCTCTATGGCGCGGTGAATCGTGTTGAAGAGTTCATCGATATCGTACGGTTTCGCAAGAAAATCGTACGCCCCCATCTTAATCGTCTCGATGGCGGTCTTTATGTCGGCGTAGTTGGTGAGTATGATGACTTGCGTGGTGGGGGAGTATTCCTGGACGAACTTGAGGACCTCAATGCCGTTGACGCGGGGCATGCGGATGTCGAGGAGCACGACATCATAGACCTTGGCCTGGATCCTATTGATAGCCTCTCCGCCGTCCGCAGCGACATCAACGGAGAATTCATCCGATTCAGAGAGCTCGCTTTCCAGCAGTACCCTGAGGGGTTCTTCGTCGTCGACGATCAGGAGGTTGTATTTTTTTCCCATGCGAGGAGGGTCATTCGCTCAGGACACGCTCGATGGTTGTCAGCAGGTCGACGAGGTCGTACGGTTTGCTGACAAAATCATCAGCCCCCAGCTTCTTTGATTCGATCGCATTCTTGAGATCGGCGAACCCTGTCAGCATGACCACTTTGGTCTTGGCGTGCTTTTCCTTGATGAACTTCAGGACCTCGAATCCATTCATCCTCGGCATCTTGATATCGAGCAACACGAGGTCGAAAGGCGTCTTCTCCACTTCACTGATGGCCTCATCGCCGTCCGCGGCGGCTTTCACATCGTATCCTTCGTTGGCAAGCTCTCCGCTCAACACTGTCCGTAGGGCATCCTCGTCGTCAACGACCAGAATGGTGCTTTTCTTGGTAGCCGGATTGGTCATCAGATCTCCGATGGCGTTGAAACGTCGTTCTGCCGCGTGCTGCGGCCAGGTCACTTTCACAACGACCGATAATAGGCAAAGAATTGGACAAAATCAACTCGAAAACCCCGCCTTTGCTCATGCACATTTCCCTTGCGCGCGAGGATGTTGCATTTTTTTCCATGAAATACTATAATGGAACCATGTCCGTCCCCCCCCCGATACGGGTCCTGTTTGTCGACGACGACACAAGCTACATGGCCGTCGCCCAGCACCTCCTCTCAAAATACCAGGGGACGAAGTTCGATATCCTCTGGAAGCAGAACGGTCGGGGGGCTCTGGAAGTGCTCGGACAGAACCCCGAAATCGACCTCATTCTGATGGACTACCACCTCCCCGAGGACAACGGGCTCGAGGTGACCCGCCAGATCCGGGAAAAGAACATCAATATCCCGATCATTTTCCTCACATCGAACAGGGATTTCCGGCTCGCGATCGAGGCGATGAAATTCGGCGTGGAGGACTACCTCGTCAAGGACGAGGCGGTCGATTCGGTCCTTCCGCGTACGATTGTCAACATACTCGAACGCGTGCGGCTCAAGAAACGGATCGCCGAGCGGGTGAAGGCGGACCTGATCGCGAAGACCAGGACAAACGCGATCAAGGAGCTCATCGTCACGGTGTGCCATGAATTCAACAACCCGCTGGCGGCAATCAAGATCAGCACCGATATACTCCTGCGGCAATCCCTCACCCCCGGCGAGCGCTCTGTCGTCGAGGCGATGGACCGGAATGTGGGGCTTGTGGAAAAGGAAATCGCCCGCCTGAGGGATCTTGACTTCGACACACCTGCGCCCCCCCCCGGCGGAGAAACGGGAAATGCAGGGTGAACTGTCCCGCCCAGGAGCGGCGCCCGCGGCGCCGGGACCGTTGGCCCCGCCCAGGAGAGGCGGGACCGTTGGCTTGCATCTCAGTCCCGCTCTCCGTATATTGAGAAACAGCGCTTGAGTCAACGACTGCAAGGACCCCATGGTCAAACGCAGGCCATACACGGATAAGAACCATATTTCTTTAGTCTTGAAGTCTGTTCGAACGTAGTCCCGCAAAATCGCGGGACTACTTATTTTTTAGGGGTGAGGACGCGGTGACGGTGAGGGGTATACAGGAGATCATGGAAGCCTGGGCCCCCCTCGATATTGCATGGGAGCGCGATAACGTGGGGCTCCAGACCGGCGACCCCGATGCACGTGTCCGGGGGATACTCGTCACGCTGGACGTCACGGAATCCGTCGTAACGGAGGCCCTCAGGCACGGCGCCAATCTCATCGTCAGCCACCATCCCCTCCTCTTCCGTCCCCTGCGGTCCGTCACCACGAGAACTTCGCAGGAACGATGCCTCGCCGCCCTGCTGCGGAAACGGGTGGCCCTGTATTCGGCACACACCAATCTCGATTTTACGAGCGGGGGGACGAGTTTCGCCCTCGCGGAGACGCTGGGCGTGGCCACGGAGGGATTTCTGAGGACCCCGTTCATGCTGCAGAACAAGATAGTGACATACGTCCCTCCCTCCCATGCTGACGCGGTCGCAGCGGCGATGGCGGCTGCAGGAGCCGGCGTGATCGGGGAGTACGAGAGCTGTTCTTTCGGCGCGGAGGGAAACGGGACGTTCCGCGGCAGGGCCGGCACACACCCAGCCCTCGGCCGGTCGGAGAGGCTGGAACACGTGCAGGAAATACGCCTGGAGATGGTAGTCCCGCGCCGAGCGACGAAGAATGTCGTCCGCGCGATGACCAAGGCGCATCCATACGAGGAGGTCGCCTACGATGTGTATGCGCTCGAGAACGCCGCCGGGGAGTACGGCATGGGGGCGGTCGGGACGCTCCGGCGCGATGTTCCGCTCCGGGCGTTCCTAGCCACGGTGCGCAGGGCGCTGGATGCGCCGGCCCTGCGCTGGAGCGGCGATCCACGCACCCCCGTGCACCGCGTCGCGCTTTGCGGCGGGAGCGGCAGCGAACTCCTTCCCGATGCGATCGCCTCGGGCGCAGAGGTGTTCGTCACCGCCGACGTGCGCTACCATACGTACCACGAAGCGGAGGGATGCATCGCCCTCGTGGACGCCGGACATTTTGAGACAGAGAATCCGGTCGTCGCGGCCATCGTCGAACGCCTGCGACGGGAAACACTCAGCCGCGGCGCACGCATCCCCGTGCGCGCGACATCAGTTTCGACGAACCCGGTCAGGTGGAGCATGTAATCACCAACGAGGAGCGTTCATTGGAAACAAAGCTACGGCAACTGTTTGCACTGCAACAGATCGATTCCAGTCTCGATGAACTGGAAGAGCTGAAGGGGGACCTCCCCGGCCGCATCAGGGAGCTCGAAGCGCAGGAGGCGGCACTGAAAGACCAGCTCGCGTCGCTCGAGACGACGATGAGAACGGCATTCACACAACGCGACAACGCCGACGGGGAGATCATCTCTCTCAGGGAGAAGGCGGAGAAATACAAGACACAGCAGTTCCAGGTCCGCAACAACCGTGAATATGACGCACTGACACGGGAGATGGACGCGGCCCAGGACACGATCGTCCGGCTGGAAAAAGAGATGGAGATGCTCGAAGGGAAGGCGACGCTCGCCCGCAGCGACATCGAAACTGTCAAGGTCACTCTGGGGGAGCTGGAAGGCGTGCTCGGTGAAAAACGGGCGGCACTGGCGGAGGTCTCCAAGACCACGGAGGAGGAGGAGGGGAAACTCCGGCATGAACGGGAGAAGATCGTGCACAGGGTCGCCAAAGGCAATCTGGTGCAGTATGAGCGGATCCGCGGGGCAAAGAAAGGGAAAGCCGTCGTCCCGGTCCGAAGGGGAGCCTGCGGGGGGTGCTTCGCCCGCGTCCCCCCCCAGAAACTGCTGGAGTTAAGGCAAAACAGCAAGATCTATTTGTGCGAGCATTGCGGGCGCATCATCGTCTCGGACGAGATCGCCGTGGGGAAGACCTCGCCCGTATGACATTGCGCGCATTCACCGACGGGGCATCACGCGGAAACCCGGGCGAGGCGGGGATCGGTATCGTGGTGACGGACGAGAAGTCGGACACGATCATCGCGCTTCACGGGTACATCGGCGTCTGCACGAACAACGTCGCCGAGTACACCGCGATGGAGACGCTTCTCGAGCGGGCCCGCTCGCTCGACTGTGCGCGCATGATCATCCACTCGGACAGCGAACTCATGGTCCGCCAGCTCAACGGGAAATACCGCGTGAAGGACAGCGGACTGAAACCTCATCACGCCAGGGCGGTGCAACTGATGAAGTCACTGCCGTTCCCGTGCTCGGTCACACACATCCCCCGGGAAAAAAACCGGGAGGCGGACCGGCTGGCGAATCTCGGGATTGACGAGAAGATCCCGGTACAAGTGTCGTATTAACTAACAACAAACATCAACGATGCAGGTCGGGCAGCCGCGTGGCGCTCACGCGCCATGAGGAAAGTCCGAACTCCACAGAGCAGGGTGCCCCGTGAACAGCGGGGGTCCCTTCCCGCCCAAGCGGGAGGGCAACGGAAAGTGTCACAGAAAACATACCGCCCCGCGGGCGCCGCTTCGCGGCGCCGTGTCGCGGGGTAAGGGTGCAAAGGCGAGGTAAGAGCTCACCGCCCCGCCAGCAATGACGGGGGCACGAAAAACCCCACCCGGAGCAAGACCAAATAAGAGAGGAGAGGCTGCTCGCCTCACCGTCGCGCCGAAAGCGTTACGACACTCTCGGGTAGGTCGCTANNGGCGGGACAGACAGAATTCGGCTTACAGACCTGCACCGCGTTTTCCGCCGGGGCCGCAATTCTCCCCCGGAAGCGCGGGATTCAGTTCCGGGAGACAGTGTGAATTCTACCACCAGGGAGCACCGGTGGACGATCATCGATTCTCAGGATGCCGGAATTGTCGCCCGCCTTTCCAGGGAGATCAATGTCCCGGAACCCATCGCCAGAGTCCTCGTCCATCGCGGCATCGATGACTACGACAAGGCAAAAGCGTATTTTCGCCCCTCCTTAGAACTTCTCCACGATCCCTTCCTTCTGGGGGGAATGGAGAAGGCCGTCACACGCATCGTTGAAGCGCTCGAGGCGGGGGAACGATTCCTTGTCTTCGGCGACTATGATGTTGACGGGACCAACGGAGCGGCAATGCTCTACCTGTTCTTGAAGGAAGCCGGAGCCGTCGTCGAGTACTACATCCCGGACAGGATCAGAGAAGGGTACGGGATCTCCCGGGTGGGGATCGACCAGGCCAAAGCGGACGGCGTCAAGATCTTCCTCGCCGTCGACTGCGGGATCACCGCGGTGGAGCAGGTCGAGTATGCACGCAACCTGGGCCTGGACGTCATCATCTGCGACCACCACGAGACAGGATCCGTCCTCCCCCCGGGATACGCCGTCCTCGACCCCATCACGCCCAATGACCCCTACCCGTTCAAGAGCCTCTCGGGCTGCGGCGTCGGTTTCAAGCTGGTCCAGGGTCTTGCGCGGCGGCTCGGCAGAGAGAAGGACGTCCTCAAGTATCTTGATTTTGTGACGCTGGCGAGCACGGCCGACATCGTCCCCCTCGTGGACGAAAACAGGGTCATGTGCAAGATCGGGCTGGAGCTCATCAACTCATCCCCCCGCCCGGGCATCAAGGCGCTTATCGAGAGCGCCGGCATGAAAGTCGGCGGGATCACCACCGGCCAGATCGTTTTCGTCCTTGCACCCCGGATCAACGCGGTGGGACGGCTCGGGGACGCCATGAGGGCGGTCAGACTCCTCACGTCGACCGACCCCGCGGAAGCCATCGAGATGGCGCAGGTCCTCGAGGAAGAGAACAGGAACAGGAGGAAGATCGACGAAGATACGTTTGCCGAAGCACAGCGCCTTGCCGACGACTACGCCGAGACAGCGAGCGACTCCGCCATCGTCCTGCACCAGGAACACTGGCACCCGGGGGTGGTCGGCATTGTCGCTTCTCGCATGGTCGAGAAATACTACAAGCCGTCGATCATGATGTCCACGGTGGACGGGGTCGCCAAGGGATCTGCGCGGAGTGTCTCGGGGTTCGATGTCTACCAGGCGCTCAAACGATGCGAAGACAAGATCATACAGTTCGGCGGACACAAGTACGCGGCCGGGCTCACGGTGGAACTCTCCAGGCTGGACGAATTCCGGGATGCATTCAAGAAGGCGGTGGGCGAGCTCATGACAGAAGACCTGAAGACCCCCGAGATCCGCATCGACGTCGAGATAACGCTCGCGGACCTTACTCCCCGGTTCATCAGGATACTGAGGGAATTCGCGCCGTTCGGGCCCGGGAACAACCGACCCACGTTCATCGCACGCGGGCTCGACGTGATGGGGACGCCCAGAATCGTCGGCAAGAATCACCTCCGTTTCAAAGTGCGGCAGAACGGGGCGGCGTTCGACGCCATCGGGTTCGGCCTGGGGCACATGCTCCGCCACGTGCAGGGAGAGAGAAAGAATCTTGCGTGTGTATTCACGGTTGAGGAGAACGACTGGGCCCCCCCGGGGGGAACCCGGCCGCAGGATCCTCCCTCGCAACTCAAAATCAAAGACCTACGGTAACACGAGCGTAAGGAGGCACCGACAATGTCAGGCCATTCGAAGTGGGCAACGATCAAAAGGAAGAAGGGGGCGACCGATGCAGCCCGGGGACGCCTCTTCACTCGTCTCATCAAGGAAATTACGATAGCCGCGCGGACGGGCGGGGGGAGCATCGACGGGAACCCGCGCCTGCGCCTGGCGATACTGACCGCCAAGGCCTCGAATATGCCCGCAGACAACATTAAACGGGCGCTTCAGAAGGGAACGGGGGAGCTCCCCGGGGTGGCATACGAAGAGGTGACGTACGAGGGGTACGGTCCGGGCGGCGTCGCGATACTCGTGGAGGTCGTCACCGACAATATCAACAGGGCCGTGTCGGAGATGCGACATGTCTTCTCCCGCAACAACGGCAACCTGGGAACATCGGGGAGCGTCGGCTGGATGTTCCATAAGAAAGGGATAATCACAATCCCCCGGGCCGGTCAAAAGACGCCGCTCACCGAAGACGATCTCCTGGGGATCATACTTGACGCAGGGGCCGACGACCTTCAAAGCGACGATGCGGAATTCATCGTCACAACCACCCCGCAGACGTTTGATGCCGTGAAAAAGGCGGTGGAAGACAAGAGCATTGCCGTCGAGCACGCCGCACTCCAGATGGTCCCCCAGAACACGGTCAAGGTGACGGGGAAAGAGGCCGAGCAGCTCGTGAGGCTGATGGAGGCGCTCGAAGAGCACGACGATGTCCAGAACGTCTACGCGAATTTCGACATCGATGAGAAGGAACTTGCGGCGCTCAACAACTGAACCGGATGTAGGAGGAAGGAGCACGGGAACCGTCGTCGTGCTCGGCCTCGACCCGGGAACGCTCGCCACGGGGTACGGCATCGTCGCGAGGACGGGATCGCGGCTGAGGCTTGTCGACTGCGGCTCGATCAGGAACGTCGCGGACTCACCGATGGCTACGCGCCTCCGCCGCATCCACGCGGGGCTCATCGCGGTGATCGACCGCCACCACCCGGATGAATTCGCGATCGAATCGGCGTTTTACGGAAAGAACGCGCAGTCGGCACTCAAGCTCGGGCATGCCCGCGGCGTCGCGATGCTGGCCGCGGTCGAACGGGGGCTCGCCGTCACGGAGTACTCCCCGCGGGAGGTGAAGAAGGCGGTCGCGGGAAAAGGAACCGCCTCGAAAGAGCAGGTGCGGTTCATGGTGAGGTCGATCCTCGCACTCGACGATGCACCGATGGGCCTGGATGCATCGGACGCCGTCGCAATCGCGCTCTGCCACATGCACAGGCTCACCGGCTCTTCGGTCAAGCATCGGGACTGGTCATCCTTCGTGGCCGCGCATCCGGAAAGGGTCGTCCGTTGATCGCACGACTGTCTGGGAAACTCGCGGGAAAATCCCCCACGGAAATCCTCGTGGACGTCGGCGGGGTCGCCTTCGCCCTCAGCATCCCCCTCTCGACGTTCGAGCGCCTTGCGGATGTCGGGACTCAGGTCTCGGTGTACACACATCTTCATGTCCGGGAAGACGCACTCCAGTTGTACGGGTTCTTCACCGAAGAAGAACGCAACCTGTTCCGCACGCTCATTTCCGTCAACGGGATCGGGCCGAAAATGGCCCAGGGGATCCTCTCCGGCATCCCCGTGGCAGACTTGAAGAGCCATATACTGTCAGGGAATTCCGGGGCGCTCACGGCGATCCCCGGGGTCGGACGGAAGATTGCGGAGAGGCTTGTGGTCGAGCTCCGGGACAGGATTTCGAAGTCCGACGGCGCATCCTTCCCCGAAGGGACCCCCACCCAGAACGGATCCCGCATCCGCTCGGAGGCCCTCCTGGCCCTCACATCCCTCGGGTACAACCGCGTCGCGGCCGAGAAAGCGATCAGGGGGGCCGTGCAGGAATCGGCCGAAGCGGAAACCTCCGTGGAATCCCTCGTCAAAGCCGCCCTCCGGCACGCGGCCCAGTGAACGGAAGCGGGAGATTGCCTTTGAGACCGAGCAATGCTATGTTCCCATGATGCGAAAACACGACAACACATCCCCCGAACGGCTTGACGCGGAGGTGGAATTCGACCGTGCCCTCCGCCCGCTGAAGTTCAGTGACTTCTTCGGGCAGGAGAAGATCACGAGAAACCTCAGGGTCTTCATTGATGCCGCCCGGGGGCGGCACGAGACGCTCGACCACGTTCTCCTCACGGGACCGCCCGGGCTAGGGAAGACCACGCTCGCGCACATCATCGCCGCCGAGATGGGGGTGAAGATCAGGATCACCTCCGGCCCGGTTCTCGACAAACCGGGCGACCTCGCCGGGTTGCTTACGAATCTCGAGGAGGGGGACGTCCTGTTCATCGACGAGATCCACAGACTCAACCCGGTCGTGGAGGAATACCTCTACTCCGCGATGGAGGACTACAGGCTGGATATCATGATCGATTCGGGACCGAGCGCGAGGACGGTGCAGCTCACCCTGCCGAAGTACACACTCATCGGGGCGACAACGAGGGCGGGGCTCCTGACATCCCCTTTGCGGGGTCGGTTCGGGATCACGAACAGGCTGGACTATTACACGTCCGACATTCTGGAGAAAATCCTCGCCCGGTCCGCCCGGATACTCGACATCACGACCGAAAGCGCGGGACTCTCGGAAATCGCCCGCCGGTCCCGCGGGACACCCCGCATCGCGAACCGGCTGCTCAGGCGCTGCAGGGATTTCGCCCAGGCGGACAGGAAGCTGTCGGAGCACGGCGGTGCGGTCTCGCGCGCCGTCGCAGGGTACGCGCTGCAGGAACTCGAGGTGGATGAGCACGGGCTGGACGAGATGGACAAGCGCATCGTGCTCACGATCATCGAGAAATACGCCGGGGGGCCGGTGGGAGTCAACACGCTCGCCGTGGCCGTAGGAGAGGAGCCCGGGACGATCGAAGAGGTGTACGAACCGTACCTCATTCAGGAAGGGTTCATACAAAGGACCCCGCGCGGCAGGGAAGCCACCGATCTCTGCTATGCGCATTTCAAAATGAAGCGGCGTCGGGCCGAGGAGCCTGGCCTTTTCTAGAAGGAACCGTCGATGGCACTCGATAAAGATCTGTCTTCGATACAGGAAGTCAGGGATCTCCTTCAGGCCGCGAAAGAGGCGCAGCGTGAGTTCCACAACTACTCCCAGGAGCAGGTCGACCGCGTGGTCGGCGCGATGGCCGAAGCGGGATTCGCCGATGCCTCCCGCCTCGGACGCCTGGCCTCCGAAGAGACGGGCTTCGGCAAACCGGAGGACAAGAAGACCAAGAACGAATTCGCCACACGCCGCGTGTGGGAATCTATCCGCGATCTCAAGACAGTCGGCGTCATCGCCGAGGACCCCGGGCGAAAGGTGTTCACGATCGCAGAGCCGATGGGTGTCGTCGCCGCGCTGATCCCCTCAACGAATCCCACATCCACCGTGATGTTCAAGGCGATCATTGCGGTCAAGGCCCGCAATGCGATCGTCGCCAGTCCCCACCCCAACGCCGCCTCCTGCACGCGCGAGGCCATGAACGTGATCCGCGACGCGGCGGAAAAGGCGGGTGCGCCGAAGCACCTGATGGCGGCCATCACCACGCCGACAATCGAGGGGACGAACGAGCTGATGCGGCACAAGCTCACGGCGGTCATACTCGCCACCGGCTCGAACCAGATGGTCCGGGCCGCCTATGGCTCGGGCAAACCGGCATTCGGTGTCGGTTCCGGCAACGTCCCTGCGTTCATCGAAAGGACGGCCGATGTCCCGAAGGCGGTCGCAGACATCATCTCCGGGAAACAGTTTGACTGGGGGGTGCTCTGCTCCGCGGAGTCCGCGCTTGTCTGTGACGCCCCCGTGAAGCTCCAGGTCATGGAGGAATGCAGGAAGCGGGGCGCCTATTTCGCCGCAGGAGAGGAGAAGGAGCGTCTCGCCCGCCTGATGTTCGATGATCGGGGTGCGATCAACGCCGCCGTGGTCGGAAAGCCTCCGGCCTACATCGCCGGGAAGGCGGGGTTCATGGTCCCCGCATCCACGACCGTGCTCATCGCCGAACTGCAGGGGGTCGGGAAAGAGCATCCGCTCTCCAGGGAGAAACTCTCCCCCGTCCTTTCATTCTATACGGAGGACGGATGGCGGGATGCCTGCCACCGCTGTATCGAACTGCTTCAATTCGGCGGCGTCGGACACACGCTTGTCATCCATTCGGCCGACCGGGACATCATCATGGAATTCGCCCTCGAAAAACCCGCGTTCCGGATACTTGTCAACACGCAGGCGGCGCTCGGCGCGGTCGGCTACACCAACGGCCTCGATCCCTCGCTGACGCTCGGGCCGGGGACCTGGGGGGGGTCGATCATCTCCGACAACGTGACCGCCAGGCACCTGATGAACTACAAACGACTCGCATTCGAGACGAACCCGATTAACCCGGGTTCTCTCCACACGCCCCGGGAGCAGACTCCGCTTCCCCGACCGGGCAGCCCGTCCCCCGCCGGCTCATGGCCCAAGGACTCATGGATGAACGAGATCGAGAAGAGGATAGTCGCGAAAGCAGGGAACACGCCGGTATGGAAGAAGGAGGACCAGCCGGGGAGTACGAAAAGAGAAACGTTCGGATCGGGACTCTCGGCCGATGATGTCGACCGGATCGTTGCGAAATTCGTCCGCGATCTCTCCAAGGGGTGACGGTGACGACACATCCCCGGAATTCAGATCCGGCCCCCGCTTCCGCAGCATCGTACATCAGGCTTCCCCGCCCGTTTTACCTCCGCCCCACGCTCACGGTTGCACGCGATCTCCCGGGAAGATACATCCTCCGGAAGCTCGGCCGGACGGTGCTGGTGGGGCGCATCGTCGAAGTCGAGGCCTACCTGGGGAAGAAGGATCCCGCCAGTCATGCATACCGCGGCATGACCCCACGCAACGAAGTCATGTTCGGTGAGGGGGGACATCTCTATGTCTACTTCACATACGGGATGCACTTCTGCTGTAACGTCGTCACGGGGAGGGAGGGGGTGGGGAATGCGGTCCTCATACGTGCCGCAGAGCCAGTGGAAGGTCTTGAAGCCATGACCGCACTCCGCTCCGCCGGTGACGGCCGCCGGCGGACAGAGGTTGAACTCTGCAGCGGTCCGGGGAAACTCTGCCAGGCGTTCGCCATAGCCCGGAAGGAGAACGGGACAGACCTGTGCGGCGACACGATCTGGCTCGCCCGGAAGCGGGGAGGGAGTCCTCCCCGCAGCATCATGCGCTCGACGCGGATCGGGATCACCGGCGGGCGCGAACACCACTGGCGGTTTTTCCTGAAGGAAAATCCTTTCGTTTCCCGCTGAATCCCTACTTCAGCAACACCATCCTGTTCGTCTTCGAGAACCCGCCGCTCCGCAACCTGCAGAAGTAGACGCCTGATGTGACAGGGAGGTTACCGCTGTTCCGTCCGTTCCAGACGATCTGGTATGAACCCGCGGCCTGTGATTCATTGACGAGCGTCGCGACCTCCCTGCCGAGAAGATCAAATATCTCGAGCGTCACGAGACCCCGCTCGCCGATCGTATAGCTTATGCGTGTCGACGGGTTGAAGGGGTTCGGGTAGTTCTGCTCCAGGTCGAACGCGATCGGCACACCGACAGGCCCCTGCTCGACGGAATTGACGCCGCTCGCAGTCGTCACGATCGCGCGCAGCACGAAGTTGTAGGTCCTCCCGCTCCACGCTGTGCCGTTGTAGACATTCGAGCGGGTGCCAGTCGTAACGTTGTCAATGAGGACGGCCACCGAGTCGGTGAGATTCGCAGTCGAGACAACGACGTGCACGTCAGTGGCTCCCGTGACGCTGACACCGGCTCCCAGCATCTGAATATAGTTAAATATTCCGGCATTCAACTTCCCCAGAGGAAACGCGACACTCGATCCAAGTTTTGTCCCGGGCACGCCACCATTGTCAGAGTACACCTCACACACAAGAGAGCCGCTCCCCCGAACCGGTAGGGCGCTCTGATAATTGGTCTGGAGCACGAATCCTGTCACAGTCCCTGAGACGGCCGGCGAAACCCTCACAGCAATCTTCTTCGAGCCGGTGAGCCAGGTGTAGGCGGTTACCTGCGTTCCGTCGTATTGAAGGAGATGACGGGTGACGAGAGCCGATCCCGACATTTTATTTGCTACGGCCTGAAGTATGTCGAGCTTCCCGTACCCCCATGTGGCGTTCGGCACGCTGCCCGTGTAAGCGTCTCTGACAGTCGTCCCCGACAGGAGAGTTTTGATATCCGAGGCCGTGGAGGAGGGGTAGAGAGAAAGCAGCAGCGCCACAGCTCCGGTGACGTGCGGAGCCGCCATGCTCGTCCCCTGGAGTACCCAGTGCTTCTGATCCGGATAGATCAGCCAGTACTGGCCTGTGGTATCGTGAAATGATGAGAGTGCAGAAGCGATTGCTTCGCCGGGAGCGGCGATGTCCGGCTTTTGCCTCCCGTCACTCGTCGGTCCGATCGAGCTGAAGAGTGAAATCTGCCCTGTACGGTCGGACGCGGCGCCACCGTACTCTCCTCCGACGTAGCTGGGCCATAAGAACTTCGTGACATACGAAGCTACAGTGATGACACCGCTTGCATTTCCGGGGCTGCCGACCGTCTCATTCACATCACCACCGCTGAGCGATACCGTATTTGCGCCCACGGCCCGGGCGTCGAGCCAGCCGTCGAATGCGACCGCAGAGCCTCCGGTGTTCGACAGGGCGAGCGTCCAGGTCCCGCTCCTAGGGACATTGGCGTCAGCATCCCTCACGTAGAGTTCCACTTCCCGGTGACCGTTCGACAGGTAGGGGTCCATGTTGTACACACTGAATGTGCCGTCCGTCGTCGTACTGCCGTTCACGGTTTGGCCGTTCAATGCTGTTGCTGTGAAAGCACCCGGTGAAGTCGCCTTTGCAGTAATTGTCGGATTCCCCTTGAACCACACGTCGAAATCCAACCTATCGTTGAGTGTCCCTGCGGTCGGCGTGTACGCAGGTACGTTCAAAGTGATTGTCGCCGTGCTTCCGGCACCGATCGTGCCGGCAATATGTAACGCGTCTCCGCCGTCGTTGCCGGCGGAGGCAACCACAACGTGACCGGGGGAGGCAACAAAAGTGTTCGTCGCGACTTCGTAGTCGGTTGTGCCGTCGTGCGGTCCGCCGAGTGTGCCGAGGCTCCAGTTGAGAACGACGGGCTTGCCCAGCCCGCTCGCCTTGATATTAGCATACGTGAGACCATCGATCATTTCGGTCGTATTGAATGTCCCTTCACCACCTTTGACGACTATGATGTCCGCATCAGGAGCCATGCCCACGCAGCTCCCGTTCAGTGCGAGACCGTTCCCCGCGGCAATCCCGGCAACGTGCGTGCCGTGGCCGTTAAGGTCTTTCTCGCGCACAAATCCGGGGGGCGAGCCGCTCAGTTCCGCATTGATCTGTGCCTGTGTGTACTCCACGCCGTAGCTGAATCCGGCGGGGGGGGTCTCGAGCCCCGTAGGGCTCAATGTCTGATCCCAGATAAAGAGAATCCTCGACTTGGTCGGATCGGACGGAGACCGGAAATCCAGGTGCTTCCAGTCGATCCCGGTATCATAGATCAGGACGATTGCACCGCTACCCTTGTATGGCGTATTTTTAAGAAACCCCCCCTGCAGCAGGCTGGCACCTGTTTCCTGGACACTCACGTCGAGAGTGGGATAGATCGTCCATCCGGGTGTGATGCACTGCACACGGTCCGTCCGCGCAAGGGCCACTATCTGCCCGGGTGAAACAATCGCTGTCACAAATCCGGGATACGAGGAATTCACTGCCACACCGGCTCTACGCACCACCGAAGGATCATCCACATGGATGGTGGCATGATACAACGGAAAACCGCCCGGAACGCCGGCTTTTGCAAGATGAGCCATACTCCCTCCCGTGAACGCAAGCTCGGGATTCGTCGTGGCCAAGAGGGCCTGAAAATCAGGATGAATTTTTGCGCGCTGTTGCGATGTCAGGGTCGCGGCCATCAAAAGCGAGCCGGCTCCGGCAATAAGCAATGCCACAGCCAACAGACGTATCCCATGTTTCATGTGAGACTCCTTCTGGATGGATAGGAAAGGGTAGACTAGGGCGTGTGGACCTTTGATCCGTTTCTCAGACTCTTCACTGACGGGAGGAGGACGAGAGCGCGGAGTTGCTTCATCGTGGCTCGGACAACCGCAACGTCGCCGAATGCGCTGGTCACGTCGAATCCCGCGCTCCTGATGTCGCCCACGTTGTCCGTGCGGACCAGAACACCGAATTTGTCTTCGCCGGAGGGTCCGGGTGTAATATCATACTCGGTCCGGCTGGCAGGAGTTCCCAGAACCAGGCGCTGAAGCGCCGGGTCCAGTTTCTGCTGTTCGAGGGGGGTCAACTGCGGCCCCGTCGCCGCACAACCTGCGACGAGGAACGCCAGAATGAGAGGACGGATGAGCATGGGGATCTTTGTTTGGATTTAATATAGCCCCCCGCGAAAACAGGCGCAACAATAAAATCCTCCGTGATCCGTTCTGTGGCCGGCGTCACGCCTGGGGAAGGACCCGCTTCAGGTAGACACCGGTCACGGAATCCTTCGCCCTGGAGACCTGTTCAGGCGTCCCCTCGGCGATGATCCTCCCCCCCTCCTCTCCTCCTCCGGGGCCCAGGTCGATCACACGGTCCGCCGTTTTGATCACGTCCAGGTTGTGTTCGATCACGATGACAGTGTTCCCTTTGTCGACCAGCTTGTTCAACACGGAGAGGAGCATCCGGATGTCCTCGAAATGGAGCCCGGTTGTCGGCTCGTCCAGTATGTACAGCGTGTTGCCTGTCCCCACCTTGGAGAGCTCCGTCGAGAGCTTCACGCGCTGTGCTTCACCCCCGCTCAGCGTGGTGGCCTGCTGCCCCAGCGTGATGTACCCGAGCCCGACATCGAAGAGCGTCCTGAGCTTCCGTTCAATCCCGGGGATCTCGCTGAAGAAATCTACGGCCTCCGCCACCGTCATGTCAAGCACGTCGGCGATCGATTTCCCCTTGAAGAGGACCTGGAGTGTCTCCCTGTTGTACCTCTTCCCCTTGCAGACGTCGCACACGACATAGACGTCGGGGAGAAAGTTCATTTCGATCTTCTTCACCCCATCCCCCTCGCATCCTTCGCACCGCCCCCCCGCCACGTTGAAACTGAATCTCCCGGCTTTATAGCCCCGGATCTTCGCTTCGGGCATCTGCGTGAAGAGGTCGCGCACGAGCGCGAAAAGCCCCGTGTACGTTGCGGGATTGGAGCGCGGTGTCCTGCCGATGGGGGACTGGTCGATATCGATCACCTTGTCGATCTGGGAGATCCCCTCGAGTTTCCTGTGCGGCAGCGGGACCGCCTTTGCGGCGTAGAACTTCCTCGCGAGGATGTGGTACAGCGTCTCGTTGATGAGTGAGGATTTTCCCGACCCGCTCACGCCGGTCACGGCGATGAATGTGCCGAGCGGGACATTGAGCGTGACGTTCTTGAGGTTGTTGCCGGTCGCCCCGATGAGAAGGAGTGATTTGCCGCTCCCCGACCGGCGCTCACGCGGGACATCAATTACCCTCTCCCCCCGGAGATACTGCGCGGTATAGGAGACCGGCTCGAACCCGTGGGAGTTCACCGGGATCGTGTCATTCCTGAGCGCCAGCGCATCGGGACGCCCCGCGGTCACAAGGTACCCTCCGTGCCGCCCCGCTCCCGGGCCGAGGTCGATCACATAATCCGCGCTCTCGATCATCTCCTTGTCATGCTCCACGACGATGACGGTGTTCCCCAGGTCGCGGAGCTGCTTGAGCGACGCGATAAGCCGGATGTTGTCCCTCTGATGGAGTCCGATGCTCGGTTCGTCGAGTATGTACAGGACGCCGACGAGCTGTGAGCCGATCTGCGTCGCGAGCCGGATCCTCTGCCCTTCTCCCCCTGAAAGGGTCCGCGCCGGCCGGTCGAGCGAAAGGTAATCGAGGCCCACGTTCAGGAGAAAGCGGAGCCGTTCCCGGATTTCCTTCAGGACGGGGGCGGCGATCGTCATCTGGCGGTCGGGCATCTTCAGACGTTCGAAGAACTCCAGGGCCCCGGTGATCGGCAGGGAGACGACGTCGTGTATGTTCCAGAGATTCCCACCGGGAGCGTCCTCAATGCGGACGGCCAGGCTTTCCTTCCGCAACCTCCCCCCCCCGCACACCGTGCACGGCTTGACGTCCATGTAGGATTCCACCCACTCCCGGATGTTGTTGGAGGCGGTGTCGTCGTAGTAGTGCTTGAGGATGTCCATGATCCCGGTGAACCGATGCCGGTACACAACAGTCCGCCCGCTGGCATAGCGATACTCCATGTCGAATTTTTCGTCGCCGCCGCCGTTGAGGAGGACCTCGCGCGCCTTCTTCGGGAGTTTCTTCAGCGGAGTGTCGAAATCAAATCCGTAGGCCTTCCCGACCGCCCGGAACTGGCTGTAGGCCCACGTCTGCCGGGGTTTGCCGAAGGGGGCAAGCCCCTCCTGGTTGATCGAACGATCCCAATCGGGGACTATCAGGTCGATGTCGAATTCCTTGATCTCCCCCAGGCCGTTGCAGGTCTGGCAGGAGCCGTACGGAGAGTTGAATGAGAAGGAATTCGGCGCGGGTTCTTCATAGCTGATGGTGCAGAATGCGCATGAGAGGTGACGGCTGAAGAGTATATCCCCCGCGGGCGCCGTCGCCGGGGCGGCCCGGGGGGAACGACCCGCACGTTTCGGTGGCGCCCCAGGCGCCATCCCGCCTTTCTCCGTGGAGACGATGAGGACGCCTGCGCCGAACCTCAGCGCAACTTCGACTGAATCGGCAACACGGGCACGCGCCTCCTTCTTCACCGTGAGACGATCGACGACGATCTCGATCGTGTGCACCTTGTAACGGTCCAGGGCCATCCCCTCGGAGATCTCGCGCACGGTCCCATCGACACGGACCCGCAGAAAGCCGTCCCGCAGAATCTCCCCGAACAGTTCACGGTAGTGCCCCTTCCTCGCGCGGACAACCGGTGCAAGGAGTTGCACTTTCGTCCCCCCGGGAAGACCCAGTATGCTGTCGATAATCTGGTCGGTCGACTGCTTCTGCACCCTCCTACCGCAGTTTGTGCAGTACTGCGTCCCCACACGGGCGAACAGGAGCCGGAGATAATCGTAGATCTCGGTGACTGTGCCGACAGTGGACCTCGGGTTGGGACTGACGGTCTTCTGTTCGATGGAGATCGCCGGACTGAGCCCCTCGATGTAATCGACGTCCGGCCTCTCCATGATGTCGAGAAACTGGCGCGCGTACGCCGAGAGACTCTCAACGAAGCGGCGCTGCCCTTCGGCGTATATGGTGTCGAACGCGAGGCTCGATTTCCCCGAACCCGAGAGGCCGGTCATCACCACCAGCTTCCCCCTGGGGATATCGACATCGATATTCTTCAGGTTATGCTCCCGCGCCCCGCGTATGACGATGGATTCCCTGTCCGGCATGCCTCTTGCAAAGAAGGAAAAGGATAAGATTTAGTATACCACAAATCGGGGGGATTTTCAAACCGGGGTGGGGATCGGGGGTGCTCGTCACGCCAGAAAGCGGCGTGATTTTCAATCCCGCCAGAGAGCGGCGGGACTGTTAGTCCTGCCTTAGAGCGGCGGGATTTGCTAGTGCAGGCGCTCCCGCCTTGCCAGGTAGCCGGTCAGCGCGACATCGAACGGCGTCGCGGTATCCATCATCACGTAATCGATGGCGTGTTCGCGGCATTCGCGCTTGTACGTCTCAAGAAACTTCGCCATGGCGCCGCGATAGGATGCCTGGATCTGCCAGGGGAGCGTGGTGACGCGTTCCGCGGTCTCGATATCTTTGAACACAGCGTCGTTGCCGAATGCGAACGAGCGCTCCATCGGATCGAGGACGTGCATCACGATGACCTCGTTTTTCTTGTGGCGGAAGTGTTTCAGCGCCCCGATCACCCCCGCGGGGTCGTCAAGGAGGTCGCTGATGATAATCACCAGCCCCCGGCGCTTCATCCTGTCGGCCGCCTGGTGCAGCGACCGCGCTGCGCCCGTCCTCCCGGAAGGGCGGGCATTCCTGAGATTGATGAGGAGCCGGCGCAGGTATGCACGCGTCGTATGCGGCGGCAGGTAACTCCGGAGTTCCTCGTCGAAGCACGCGAGTCCCACCGCATCCTGCTGCCTGATCATCAGATAGGCGAGGGCCGCCGCGAGCGACGCCCCGTATTCCAGCTTGGAGACCTGGTCCCCGGAAGCATAGCCCATCGACAGGCTGGTATCGAGAACGATCGTGGAACGGAGATTGGTCTCCTCCTCGTACTGCTTGATGTAATATCTGTCCGTCTTTCCGTAGATCTTCCAGTCGACGAACCTGATCGAATCCCCCGGCATGTATTGCCTGTGTTCCGCGAACTCGACGCTGAACCCGTGGTACGGGCTCCGGTGGAGTCCCGTGATGAACCCCTCGACCACGAGCCTGGCGCGCAGCTCCATGTTCGCGAGTCGCGTGACGACACGGGGGTCCAGAAATTGAAGTGCGGATCCTGACATCAGGCCGGCGTCTGCAATGGGTTCTTCTTCGGTCGCTTCGCCGCCGGCTCTGGAGGAGGGATGGGAAGCGCCTCTTCCGGACTCTTCCCGAGCGTACTCAGCTCGAACCGTGCGGAGGCCGCCATCTCGCTGTCCGGATACTTTTCAAGGAACCGCCTGTAGGCCGATGCGGCGCTGTCGATGTTATGCAGCTCATTGTTGTAGAGGTACCCGATGAGGAACATCGCCAGGGGCGTCTGCTTCCCCGCAGGATATTCCCGGCAGTAGAGCCCGTACGCGTCGATCGCCTCGCGGGGCATGTGCAGGTTGCTGTTTTTTATGTTCGCAATTTCGAAGAGTGCCGCCTCCGCGAGCGGGTGATGCGGGTACTCACGGACCACGCTCTCAAAGAGGCCGAGGGGAGGCTGGAACGCTTCCCGCACCGCCTCGGGAGAGCGAAGCGTATCGGCCATCGTGGCCGCCGCCTGCGCCTGTGCCTGCGCCCGGGCGAAATACTCTTCCGCACTCGGCTTGCTGCAACCGGCCGCCGCGACGGCAAGAAGGAGACAGAGGAATCTGAACCATGTCATGGGAATATCCTCCGCAGTTGTGCCCGAACGCAGTACTATGATCGCACCATCACGGCGGCGAAATAGCCGTCCGTCCCCGTCCGGTGCGGGAACAGCTCAAGGTAGGTCCCCTGTCCGGGACACCGGACACCCTGCCGCGGGAGTATCTCGGCGGCCGGGACAAGCGAGAAATCCGGATGGAGGGAAAGAAATTCTCCGACAACGTCCTGGTTCTCCCGGCGCACAAGTGTGCACGTGGAATAGACAAGGCGTCCCCCGATCCTGACGGAGGGTGCGTAGCACTCGAGAAGCGCGCTCTGCCGCCGGGAAAATGAACGTGAGTACTCTTCCGTGCAAAGAAGCTTCGCCCCCGGGTTGCGCCGAAACGTTCCCACGCCGGAGCAGGGGGCATCCACAAGCACCGCGTCCGCGGGAGGGACGTCGGGGGAAACGCCGTCGCCCGGGACGACCTCCGCCGTCGCAATGGTGACACCGGCACGCCGGCTCCGCATGACGAGGTTCTCCAGTTTCTTCGCGTCCACGTCCAGCGCGATGATCTTTCCCCTGTTCTGCATCATCGCCGCCATATGGAGGCTCTTCCCTCCCGCACCCGCGCATGCATCGATCACCGTCATGCCCGGGCGCACTTCCAGCAGCATGGAGAGAACCTGGCTTCCCTCATCCTGCATTTCGAAGAGACCCTGCCGGAACGAGTGGAGTCCCTGCGCGTTGATCCGCTTCGGGAGTACGAGCCCCACCGGAGAGAGCGGGCCCGGGACAGCTGCAATGCCTTCCCTCACGAGCGCCTCGCGGCATTCCTCGACCCCCCCCCTCAGTGTATTGGCGCGAATCGCAACCGGGGGATTGCCGTTCGAAGCGGCGCACAGAGCCTCGGTCTCTTCAACGCCGAATCTCTCCAGCCATTCCCCGACGACAAAATCCGGCATGGAGTGACGGACCGCGATCAATCTCATCCCGTCACGCCGGACTTCCTCCGGGAGTTCCGCACGGGCGAGCGCCTCGATGAACAGTGCGCAATCGGCTTCAGGGACCGAAGCTCCCCAGAGCGGACCGATATCAGACTCGAGTTCCTTCCTATCCCGCGCGGCGCATGTGACCTCATGCGCGGCAACGAGGATCACCGTCGGGAGCGCCGGCATAACCGGCGCCCCGGGCAGGACCTCGAGTGCCCTCCGGCAACGGATTGTCAGGAGCCTGTGGTGCCGGAGAACGTCGAATGTGCGCTCCGCAATGAACCGCCTGTCGCTCGACCCGAGGTAATGCCTTGCGCGGAAGAACTCCCGGACAACCGCATCCGCCGGCCGCCGGCTGTCGAAGACGAAGTCGAGCACCTCGACGACATGGCCGATGAGAGAGGAGGTCTTCACAGCGGGGAACAGGAGAGAAGCGGATCAGACTGCGGCAATGGGGCCCTTGCTCGATGAGGTGATGAATGCGCGGGACATCCGCGGCGTATTAAATGCGATTCCCACTCCGCCGGAGGCGTTCAGGACAATCACCCCCCCCTGTCCCCCGGTCCGTTTTTTCAGGAGCGCGATCGCTTCCTTCGCCGCCGGTTCCGGGTCATCCCCGTTCGACCGCATCAGATCGATGACACTCTTCGCCATCACCACCCTGATGATGGCCTCCCCCCAGCCCGTGGAGGAAACACCGCCGATAGTGTTGTCCGCGTACGTCCCGCATCCGATCAATGCCGAATCACCCACGCGCCCCTGGGGTTTGTTCGGAGTTCCGCCTGTCGATGTGCCCGATGCGATGGTCCCCTCCGCATCAAGGGCGACGGCTCCCACCGTGTCTCCCGGAGAAGACCGGACCGGGGTCCCCTTCCGGCGGACCGGTTTGCCTCCGCCGGAAGCCTGGGCCTCGCGCCAGCGCGCAATCTCCCGTCCCGTGATAAGGGCGTCCTGGCCGCACGTCGCGATCCCGTGTTCCTTCGCAAACCGCGTCGCGCCCAGCCCCACGAGAAGCACGTTGCCGGTCTTCTCCATGATCGCGCGAGCCACGGTTATCGGATGGGCGACGTTCTGAACAGCGGCCACCGCACCCGCACGGAGTGTCCCCCCTTCCATGATGGAGGCGTCGAGCTCAATTTCCCCGGCAGCGTTCAGCGACGACCCACGTCCCGCGTTGAACGTGTCGTCATTTTCCATG
>PMJR01000018.1 GCA_003158475.1 Ignavibacteriota bacterium
TGGTTGGGGTGCCCCTCTTCGAGCCGATGAAGCAGAGCGGATTCTTGAATGCGCTTTCGCAGATCGGCGTCTGCTTTCTCCTATTCCAGATCGGTCTTGAGTCAACGATTGTACAAATGCGGCAGGTGGGACTGCGCGCCCTTCTCGTCGCACTCACTGGCATCTCGGGGACGTTCCTCCTCGGGCTTCTCGCCTTTCCCCTGCTGATTCCAGAGTTGGGAACCGCCACCTATGCATTTCTCGCCGCAACCTTCACAGCCACCTCTGTCGGCATCTCGGCACGGATACTCAAGGATGTCGGCAAATCCCGCCCGCACGAGTCGCAGATAGTGATCGGAGCCGCAGTGATTGACGACGTCATCGGTCTTGTGCTCCTCGTCCTGATGACGACGCTCATTCGTCCCGGAACGATTGTCGGAGCCCCGGTCGGGTTGGCAATCTTGAACGTGGCCCTCTGCATCGCCAGCGCACTTGTCCTTGGACGACTCGCATCCCATGTTGTACCCCGTCTACTCGGCCGGGTCATCGGAAAGCTCAACGGCACCCTTATCACGGCGTTGTTGTTCTTCGTAGTTTTCGGACTCGCTTTTCTCGCAGCAGGTCTCCCTCCGATTATTGGCTGTTTTTTAGGCGGACTCATCCTCGAACGGAGGCGGTTTAGGGGGGAGGATCCCGAAACACTGGAATTCGAGTGGAATCAAACTGAGCGGGTCGTCGGCCGAACGGGTAAGTTCCTGGTACCCGTTTTCTTTGTGATGACAGGCCTCAGCATGGATCTCTCCGCGATGCTTTCCCTTCAGTCCATCATCATTGCGCTTGGAATGATCGCGGTCGCGGTGGCAGGTAAGCTACTGTGCGGACTCGTAGCGGGGAAAGGCGCCAATGGTTGGGTCATCGGGGTGGGGATGATCCCGCGAGGGGAGGTTCAGTTGATTTACGCTGGCATGGGACTTGCGCTCGGCGCACTGTCGAAGGGAATCTACTCATCAATTGTTATTGTCGTTATAGTGACTACGGTGCTGGCACCCTTGGTGCTCATCAGGGTTATCCGAGGAGCCGGCCGGACGTGATCCCACTACTATCCCCGACCGTGCGCCTCGAAAATCCAACGTGTAGCCAGCGTAGATATGGCAACGCTCAACGAACAACTTTTGAGGAAAAGCTTTATCCGGTCACGTCGCACAAAGCGGGGGCCCGATGAGGATCCATCGGGCCCTTTCCCTTGCGTCACGCGCCTTCCCTTCAGTTCGCCGATCGGAAAAACCTATGTCATGCACGAAATATCTGATGTTCAATTGGCGGCGATTCCGGCCGCACTCACCGGGAGCCCGCCAACACTGCCGAGAGAGGAAAGACTTCCTTTCCCGCCATTAATCCTGTACGTCGTGATCGAATTCCCACCGGCATCGAGCACATAGAGAAAATCTGAATTCCTGTCTATCGTCATGTCAAGGGGCTTCATGACACCAGTCCCGGTTATTCCTCCGTCGCCAAACAGCGTTAGTGTCCCCCCAGGGCCAAGCCTGTATCCGGACACGTTATGGGCGGCAGCATTTGCCGTGTAGGCAAACTTTCCGTCCCCGGTAATCGCCACCCAGCATGCCGACGACTGATGGTCCGGTACCTGCCCCGAGATGAGCCTGAGGTCACCGTCATGAACCAAACGATAAGATGACAGTGAGCTCTGTGTCGCCTCCGAGACAACAAGCTCTCCGTACCGGGAGAATGCAAACCCGTAGGGAGTCTGACCGGCAGAATTCTGGACCTTCGGGCCGGATACCCTGCCGTGACCCTCGACGTCGTACGTATCGATCTTCTGTGTGTTCTTTTCTGTGACCACGAGTGTCTCACCCTCCGGGCTGAACGCGACCTCGGCTGGGCCGACCGCCGGTCCGCTAAGAGGCTTCACGGAGCCTGGCAAAGGCGACAGTGACCCGCGTGCCGCGCCGGTAAACCCTGCGATGTTTCCGGATCCGCCTGCATTGAGCACAAAGAGCAGATCGCCATGCACGGTCAGGCTGACCGGGAGCGTGCCTCCCGATGAAACTTTGCTGACCACGTGGAGCCCTCCTCCGCCTGTTTCGAGGACCGATATCTCATTGCTGCCTGCATTGACTGCATAGAGGTATCGTCCTTCCAAGAAAAGCGCACCCTGGCTTGCCAGGCTGCCACCATTCCCGGTCCCACCCGTTGCGAAGCTCCCCGCCGGCGTGAGAGTCCCTGCCGCGGAGCGGGCAAATCGTAGCACGTTGTTGCCCGAGGTTTCGTTTGAGATCGTATACACCGCCCCCTGCTCACCGCCTTCGGAAAACGGAACAGCACTCTGCTCGATTCCTGCGTTTGCATTGCGACTCGCAGGTGCGGCAATCTCTGCAGGTCCCTGTTTGTCCTGGCAGCCGGTAAGGGCAAGACCAAGGAGTGCAGCAGGTACGCACAACATCGCGGCACGTTTCATACGATACCCTCCATAGTGTGATGACTGTGACTGGAAATGGAGAACAATATAGGACGAGAGTGTTCCGAATGAATCACAGATGTGTCACGAAACGGTCACGCTAGTGCACAACGACTTCCGTTGACTAAACAGGATCGTGATACTGTGAGGCAATCTTACTATCGGTCTGGAAATGGCACTTGGAGAAACGATCAAGGGGGAAAAGACTCTTTGAAGGGGTCTAATCGGGGAGGACGTAAATATTGCTCGTGGGAAGCGGGATAGTGGCTACGCGGATGTTTGTAGAAGAATCATGCGCTCAGAAGCACCTTCGTCCATTAGGTCCGTGTTACTTCCTCTTGGACGTCTTTTTTCTTCCAACCGGTTATCATGGAGACAAAATTCGACCAGCCGGCGGTAATGACCATAATAAGATGCCCGCCGAGGAACAATACGAATGAAGTGGCGAATACAAAATGCCAGATTCTCGCGGTATCATAGCCACCGAATGCAGACGCGATCCATCCAAATTGAACAGGCCAGTAGAGTGACATGCCGGTCAAGATCGCACCAACACCGAATATTGACACTGTTGTGTAGGTGAGCTTTTGGAGGGCATTGTATTTCCCGGACGGAGGGTGAGCCTTTCGAATGCGAAGGTAATACTGAAGCATCGGAAGCACACCGGAGATATCTGTACCACGGAAGAGTGTGGTTTTCCTTCCATGTTTGCTCAAAAGGTTGTAGCCACACCAAGCCAATCCGTTTAGAACAAATAGCCACATACCAAAAAAATGCCACATCCTGGCACCTGCCAGCCATCCGCCGAGCGTCAGGACCGAGGGGAATTGAAAGTCCCAAAGAGGAGAGGCATTGTAAATCCTCAGACCGCTCGTTACCATGACCCCCAATGCAGTGAAATTAATCCAGTGCGTAAAGCGGATGATGAGAGGGTGCTGGTATTCCTTAGTCGGCGCCATGATTCAAAGAAGATCTGGTTTACACACAGGGCAGCGTTTCAGGTGAAGAGCCTTCGCTTCGTCCAGCGTCATTAACAGTGTCCTGGCCATGTGAACGGGGGGACATTCGCTCCGGTGGTATGTCCCTGTTCGTTCAATCGCAAGAACTCCCTTATCCCCCGTCCCGGAACAGCCGGACAAGACAATGAACACAAAGAGGCAAACGGCCCAGCGCGCGCAGTGCATAAGCAACCTCAATCAGATTCCGGCAAACCAATCATATCCCTGGTCCTCCCAGTAACCTCCCGGCTTGTCATTTGTCACGACGATCTTCCGCACCCATTTGGCACTCTTGTAACCGAGCTTTGTGGGTATGACAATCCGAACAGGCGCGCCATGCTCAATGGTAAGTGGCTTTCCGTATGCTTCGTAACAAATCAGAGTCTGCGCATGAAGTGCGCTTGGCATGTCGTACGATGTCGTATAATCATCGGCACTCTCGACAGCAATATACCTTGCCTCTGGTCTTACGCCTGCAAGCTCCAGAAGTCCCCGCAGAGGAGTTCCCCCCCACTTGGGAATCATGCTCCATCCTTCGACGCAGCAATGGCGGGTATTCATGACCCGTTTGGGGAGATGCAAGATTGTTTTGAGGGGGTAGGAACCCGGGCGGTCGACCAGACCTTCCACAGTTACCGCCCAGTTATCGACCTGAATGTCGGGTGATTCAGCATCTTTGCCGTTTACACGGAATCTTTCCTCCGTCGTCAACTCATTATCAGAATACTCGGCCGCGAGTCTCTCCGGGTTAAAAACCTTCGATTGCATCCAATCGTTGAAACC
Source organism: Ignavibacteriota bacterium (assembly GCA_003158475.1). Lineage (GTDB taxonomy): Bacteria > Bacteroidota > Ignavibacteria > UBA10030 > UBA6906 > Fen-1273. The sequence continues at coordinate 4,237 of PMJR01000018.1, forward strand.
TTGAAACGTGCGGAGAAAGGATTCTGTCTTTCCCTCAGGCGCGCTGTTGCAACCGGCGAGCAACAGCACGGGGGAGAGTTTCAGGAGTTGTCTGCGGGAAAGCAAATGTACCGGCATAGGCTCGGGATCTCCTTGAACGGCGAGGTTACTGTTTCTTCATCATATCGTCCTTCTTTTCCATCATCGGCTTCTTGTCCATCATCTTCTTCCCTGACCCCATCATTTTCCCGTCCATGCCCATCATCATTCCCTCTTTCATCATCATTTTCTTCCCGTGCTTCATAATAACATCACCGCTGGGCATGACTTTAGTGCCATTGGCGAGCGTCATCTCTTTGTCCATCGGCGAGGACATCCCGCTTTTCAGCATCATCATTTTTCCGTCTTTCATCAGGAAGCCATCCTTCATAATTCCCTTCTTTTTCTGCATCATCATCCCCTCATGAGCCATGGTGTCGGCCTTCATTCCCATCGTCTCCTGTCCCAGGGTGATAGTCGCGCAAATGAAGAGTAGACCGACCGCAAGAACAATCCTGTGTTTCATCGCTATTCTCCTAATGGTGTGGGTTAGATGATGTGGTGATAGTGTACCGAAAATAGGGGGCTGAACCGAGAGATGCATCACAAAAGTATCACGGTAGCAGTTTTCATTCATAAGCGGCAGAGCACTAATTCGATTGAGCAGGGAGCTGGAAGAAAAATGCGGTTCCTTCGTTCAACTTGCTCGATACTTCAATCGCGACCCCGTGTAATTCAAGTATCCTTTTAACAATCGCCAAGCCCAACCCCGCCCCTTTCCGGTCAACTGTGGCGCTCCCTAATCCTCTGTGGTACCGTTCAAATATATGAGGGAGTTCCTCGGCGGGGATTCCAAACCCGGTGTCGGCGACTCTGACGGTGACCCCCTTGGCTTCAGGCGTGAGCGTAACGGTTATTGTTCCCCCCTCGCCCGAGAACTTGATAGCATTTTCAAGGAGATTCTGAAATACCCGTTCGATGAGTGCGATATCGGCGACCACAAAGGGCAGGTCCCGGGGAAAATCTGTCTGGATGCGCACATGTTCCTTTTCCGCCAGGATCTTCTGCTTCTGGACGACATCCTGAACTAGTTCCGCCAATGAGAACCGCTCAAATGACGGGGCGGTCTGTTTCGCTTCAAGTTTGGATAGTTCGAACAGCTCTTCCACAAGCTTTTTCAGTCTTTCTGTGCCCTGAAGGACGGTCCTCAGGTACTTCTCCCGATCCTCCGGTGAGAGGGACGTGTCCTTCATAAGTATCGTTTCCACATATCCGTGAATTGAAACAAGGGGTGTTCGGAGATCGTGCGAAACATTCGCGACGAGATCTCTCCTCAGCTCGTCCATTGTCCGAATTTCTTCGATATGAGCCACGATCTTATCGGCCATTTCGTTAAATGCCTCACCGATTTCCCGTACTTCGAGGCTCGAACCGGACGCTACTCGAGCAGAAAGGTCACCATTCTGGAACCGCCTCACGGTCGAAATCGTTTTCCAAAGGCTCCGGGTAATTAGTCGGAACGCGATCAGACCAATGACCGCCGCCCCGATCAAGGTTAGCGCCATCGTCCTGACACCGAGGCGCAGGATGTAGCTTCCGAGTAAGAACCGAGTAACGGAGTCATATTCCTCGCCACCGAGGATAACATAAAGGTAGCCCCGGGTCATTTGACCATCTCCGATCGCTGCAACTGAAAACGACTTTCGGCCCGTCGGGCTCCGGGGATCATCTCCCAAAACGAATGAGGTGCCACTGTCTTTGAGAAATGTTTGCACGGGAGGAAGCGCAACCGACCTCCGTCTGATGATGCTGTCAGGAGCGGAATAGGCGATGACGTTTCCCAGGGAGTCAAGAAGATATACTTCGACGCTCGGGTTAAGAACCATCGCAGCATCGAACATCCGTTTCAGCGCCCCCTTGTCGATCTTCCCATCTACGAATGGATGTATCTCACGGGCGATGTACGGAGCCACCATCGCATTCAGACGCTGTGTCGCCTCCTGGAAATACATATCCGCGGTAAATGCCGTGATGTACACGTACACGACTGCCAGCACTCCCAGGAGGAGGAGCAGCGTCGCAGAGAGCCTCCAGTATAGGCTCGCAAACAGCTTGAAAGGAGTCTTCACAATCCGGGACCGTTCAATCGTCAGTGAGCTCATCTCCGTCCGCAAACCTGTACCCCACCCCCCATGCGGTCAGTATGTATTTCGGGTGGGCGATGTCCTCCTCGAGCTTCGTGCGGAGTCTGTTGATATGCGAATTGACCGTGTGGTCGTATCCCTGGAACTGTGGCCCCCAGATGGCATTCAGAAGTTGCTCGCGCGTATACGTGCGGCCTGGATGCGCAGCAAACAACAGGAGGAGGTCGTACTCCTTTGGCGTCAGGTCGATCTTCTTTCCTCTGAATGTTACCTTTCTATTCACACGATCGATTGCCAAAGCTGAGCGGATGATCTCCTTCGCATCTTCTTCATGTAAAGAGTCATCTTTTAGGAGCTCGACCCGGCGGAATATTGCCTTGACGCGTGCGATAAACTCTCGGATGCTGAAAGGCTTTGTGAGGTAGTCGTCGGCTCCCATTTCGAGGCCGAGCACCCGGTCGACTTCCTCAGAACGGGATGTCAGCATGAGAATGGGGGTGTAGTTCTTCTCCGACCTGATTTCTTTGCAGATCTCCATCCCGTCGACTCCCGGGAGCATAAGGTCAAGTATGATAAGTTCATACTCGTTCTTGAGTGCCTTCTCAAGCCCCTTCTCCCCGTCACGGGCAATATCGCAGCGGCAGCCAAGGTCTTTGAGGTGCAGCTCAACAAGCTGTGCAATGTCCCTGTCGTCTTCGACAACAAGTACCCTCTGGTTCATTTCCACTTGTCCGTTTTTTGGGTTACCCAGGCCTGTGCAGTTTTGGTGAACATATGAAATCCACTGTAGAAAAGCATGTCCAGGTGAATATACGTCTGATATGTCACAAGGAAATCACGGAGGCTTTTCACGGTAGAATGACCTGAGTCCGAAAAGTGATCTCTGCGTGATACTT
>PMJR01000075.1 GCA_003158475.1 Ignavibacteriota bacterium
CAAAACCAGAGATGCTGTAATCGTGTCATCAAGCGTATACGTGTCTTTTAAGCCGACCAGACTCAAAGTCACCCCGGGGGTAATCTGGGCGTTGAGAGTATCGACGTTCGGACTCAAAAGGATAAGCCAGGGCGGAGCAAGAGAGTCTCTGTGGCATCCAGCAACGGCGAACATCACCAAAACCGATACAAAACTACCTCTTTTCGTTCCCATTGGTTGCCTTCTCACGGACTGCGACTCACCCATANNCGAGGCCTGTTGCGATCAGCGTTAGCCCGTACCGTCTTCGTAAGGTGCAGGTGATTGTTTCGGCACAATGACGAGAATATCAGATTGTTGCCATAATGCCGAGCTTAAACTCACGACGGCCCTTCTGAATGCTGTCTGAGGTTGAAAATGGAATAAACTGCAGCACTTCGCCGTCCAGGCTAAAAGGAGAGATAACCGAGAATGTGAGACGCAGTCCAATGATCCCCGTTGTTGATTGAGTGGAGTGGTTATGGCCCGGATTACCATTGAAGTCTTTGCCTCCGACATAGGTGGTCCTGCCGATGTGTTCGGCGACTCCCGCGAAGAGGTCAATCGGAATATGAAAATGATTGTCCAACATCTGCGGATAAAATGCGAAACGAGCACCAAGGATGTGAGCCTCTTGAGAGTTTGTGATATAGTCCGGGAATGGGAGAGTCTGGGTTATCCCTTCAAACCAGTAGCCCCATGAGAGACCCCAATTGATGTACGGCAGGATGAACCTCCCACCGGCTTCAACTTCGGGAGAAAAGCGCGACTGATCTTCGCCGGGTGGAGACCAGGGATCGTTTAGTATTCCTGCGCGAACGGAAACGTGATCAAGATTCACTTGAGCGACAGCGGGCAAACTAGCGACGAGAAGGAACGATGACACATACAGACATCTCGTTTGACATCTCATCGGGAACATCTCCTTTGATATGGACGTTGTGGCGCCCTATCGCTACGACTCACCCTCTGCCCCTACAGTCCCGGACGCCACCGCGAGGCCGGTCGGGATCTATGAATTCCACTCATCACACGGAATAAAGGACCTCCGATATTTTGAATCTTTCCATGCATTCAGTGCAAGATGCCAACGTAAATTGTTCCCTCTCTCTCGGCACCTGAGTCGTCATACACGATATATTTGTTGTCTTGTGAAATGTCAAAGCCATGGATTTCCAGGCCTTCTTGAAAGCGATAGACTGATTTCGCCTTTTCAGAGGCATCTGCCATGATCTTCATGACATCTGTACCGGTGTTGTAGTAAAGGTATCTTCCGTCTGCCGACCACCGAACCCCAAGAGCAATAACTTCGTTTGAGAAATTCGTTTGTTTCTGATCCGCTATTGACAAAAAGCGGATGTGATAGTCTGGTGATACATCATCAGTGGCTACATATACCAGTTGTTTGCCGTCCGGCGAAACATCGCACGGGTACTCATACCTTCCTGCACGCCGAACCGTTAATGGGCGACAATCGGTCCCATCAGCATTCATAATCCAAATCTGATTACCATGCGTCCACACAATTTGCGCTCCGTCTCGAGACCAACGTGGGGTTTGGTCGTCAACGTGGCTATTTGTGTCAGTGTTGGTCAGCTTCTGTAAATGGGATCCATCAGAGTCCATTCGCCAAATTGAGAAATATTGACTTTGATCGCGCGCGAATGCATCGATCTGAAATGCTATGTGTTTTCCATCGGGAGACCAATTCGGCCTGCAGATATTGTCTTCCTGGGTCAGCCTTTTTGACTTTCGAGTGTGACGATCCATTGTCCAAATTCTACCAGATCGCTGGAATGCAATTTCCCTCCCGTCTGGACTGAACACAGGATCTTCCCCAGGACCGTACGAAGTTTCCCGCCTAGATTGAAATGTAAGTGTCTGAAGGATCAATATGAGTAGTATCATTGGCAATGAACCCCTTCCGACTCGTGAGGGAGTGTGTCGTCTCTTGTCGACCCGTTAATAGCAAAGTCGGCCACCATCCGAGGACAGGGCCGACTCTCAATGAACACGAATGCAATGTAGCTTCGACCCACCGAACAGTCAATCGCCGGGATCATATCTCGACGAATGCCGGGAAATATCTGCGATTCTGTCACGATTATTGGCTATGCCGATCCGTAGCTCTGCAGTTTTTGGCTGCACCGCGAGGCCTAGTCGGGATCGATAATCACTTAGTTCCTCGCGTAAATAACATCCGGTAGACCCCATCAGGACATTCTACTTGATAAAGCGTAACTCTCGCAACTTCTTTTCTGCTGTTTGTACTTCCTGACATGGGACCATCAATTTGAACTCATTGACAATGTGTCCGTCATATTCTCCCGATGACCTGTACAATGTGTATTCAGGAGCTCCTAACGAGATCGGATTTGCCTTTCGGGAGAATACAAAGGGATGAAGGCCAGCCGTTTCCAACGAAGTCTTTGCGAACTCTACCTCGACTGCATTACTACTGCCGAATACTCTTGCCATGCCTTCGAAGATCTCAAGCGTGTCGTGCTCTTCGCATAAGAATCGATTCTGGACCCTCCCACCACAATCTGAACAGAAAGGCAACCGACAGACTATACAGACTCCAGATGCTGGTTTTGATGAATGCCTGTGGCAAAGTACATTTTCTGCTAACAGCTCCCCACATTCCGGGCAGAACTCATGATCGACTTGAATCTCAGCGCCACAGTGCGGACATATTGCTGAGTTGTCATTCGTGTTTGCCATCCAAACCTCCAGTTAGCAGAGTGCTGACTTTAACCCCCTGAGGTTCGCGACTCACCTGCGGCTCTAAAACACTTATCGGCACCCTCCTAGCGGAAAGCGCCGACGCAAAGAACATGTGTGAAGATACCATCCCCCGGCTTCAGGGGCAAGGGCTCCCTCCTGAGAAATTACTCGCAATTGCGGGGATTTGCTAAACTGCGGGGGAGGATTCTGGATCCCAAGACGTCACCGGCTGGACCGCAACTCATTCAGGACTTCATCTCACCTCGCACCCGCGTCCGTTGTCCCGGGTGGGGCCGGAAGGGATTGAGGAAGTGCACCTCCTGAAACTTGCTCCCTTATGATATCCAACGATTGACAGATTTTTCTCCAGCTTGGTCTTGATATCCGAACACGTGACTCCACCCCCCCAACCTTTTCTTCAGCTCCGCATACTTCCTGTGAGTAGTCTATTGATAGAGTCACTGCGGCAGAGTACATTTCCCGCAGTGCACATAGGTCGACAAGCGGTTGAGCCGGTGTGGCTGCCGTGTCAGACCTGAGAGCGCAACTTCACGTCGCGTCTGCTTCGTTGCACTCCCACCTCTCTCACGCGCAGCATAAAGGTAGAAGCTAACCCACATCGTTTCAATTCTCTCTCTGAAGGTTCGCGCCATGAGACACAAATGGGCTTTCGTCATGCTGTCTTGCGTTGCATTTTTGGTTAACGCCAACGCACAGTTCCAGCAGCAGGGGAACAAACTTGTGGGAACGAACGCTCTTGGCCAATCTGGTCAGGGCGAGACTGTTTTTATTTCCTCCGACGGAAATACAGCAATCGTGGCCGGCCCTGATGACAACGGTGGTGTTGGTGCGGCGTGGGTATACATACGGAGCGGCGGAATATGGAGCCAGCAGGGGAACAAGCTTGTTGGCAAAGGCGCTGTGGGAAGTGCAAAGCAAGGCTCCTCAGTCTCTCTTTCTTCCGACGGGAATACGGCAATAGTGGGTGGGTATTTTGACAACGGCGGCGCCGGTGCGGCCTGGGTCTTCGCACGGAGCGGAGGAGTGTGGACTCAACAGGGACCCAAACTCGTGGGCTCAGGCGCTGTTGGTGCTGCATATCAAGGTAGATCGGTCTCACTTTCCGGAAACGGAAATACTGCAATCGTGAGCGGGTATTATGACAATAGTAATGCCGGTGCGATTTGGATATTCACACGGAGCGCAGATGTCTGGACTCAACAGGGATCCAAACTCGTGGGGGCAGGCGCAAAAGGTGTGGCGTTTCAAGGCGTTTCAGTCTCTATTTCGTCCGACGGGAATACGGCAATTACAGGAGGTTATGGTGATAACGGTAATGCCGGAGCGGCATGGATATTCACACGGACCAGCGGAGTGTGGAGTCAACAGGGGACGAAACTTGTTGGCACGGGTGCAATAGGTGCTGCGTATCAAGGAAATTCAGTCTCTCTTTCCTCCGACGGGAACACAGCAATCCTCGGCGGATACTCTGACGACAATCTTGCCGGTGCAGCCTGGGTCTTCGCACGGAGCGGAGGAGTGTGGACTCAACAGGGACCCAAACTCGTGGGCTTAGGCGCTATGGGCGCGGCGTTTCAAGGTATTTCCGTCTCTTTATCCTCCGATGGTAATACTGCAATCGTGGGGGGCATCGGTGACAATGTGTTCGCAGGTGCAGCCTGGGTATTCACGCGGAGCGTGGGAGTGTGGAGCCAGCAAGGGCGGACACTTGTCGGGGCGAACGCTGTGGGTAATGCGTTTCAAGGTGTTTCAGTCTCGATATCCGGCGACGGGTATCGGGCAATCATTGGCGGGGTAGCAGACAACACGTATATAGGCGCCGCCTGGGTATTCTACAACCCTCCGACACCGACAATCGCCTCCGTCAACGATCTCCCGTTTGATCAGGGCGGAATTGTGATGGTGAATTGGACTCGCTCTCGCTTAGATGAAGCCGTCTCCTCGACAATCAAAAACTATTGGGTCTGGCGCGGCGTTCGCGCGGGCGCGTTACCCCATCAGGCAACAGTCGTGAGCCGGAGTGAGCTTGCGATGAATATCGCCAGCAACCAATTACGCCCGGAAGTATTCACGTCAACGAACCCTCAATCTGTGAGCACGGCTACGAGAGGTGATATCTACTGGCAATACGTTGCAAGCGTCCCTTCACACGGCCTCGCGCATTACACGTATTCATGTCCCACGCTCGCCGATTCCACACCTCTGGGAACTCCGTGGCGTTACTTCTTTGTCACTGCGTGTACGAGTGATCCCAACGTGTACTGGGATTCTCCGATCGATAGTGGCTATTCAGTGGATAATTTATGTCCTGGGCCACCGGCCAATCCCAAACTTGTCGCTCTCTCCATCGGTCGCGTGCAATTGAGCTGGGCTCTCGATCGTGCTGACCCAGACGTGGATCACTATACAGTTTATCGATCCTCGTCGAATGGATTTTCGATCACTGATTCTACTCGTCTTCGAACGACAACCGATAACACTTTTGTCGATTCATCAGTCACGGGGGAGCAGACGTACTATTTTCGAATAACGACGATGGATATTCACGGAAACGAGAGCTCTCCAACAAAGGAGTTAAAAACTACGATCACGGCATTGTCCGGAGGTTCCCCCGAGGCTCTGCCGGGTGAGTTCAATCTTGGTCAGAACTACCCCAACCCGTTCAACCCGAGCACGACCATCAAGTTCGAGCTACCGACGTCTTTAGATGTTAGGTTGAGTGTCTTTGATATGCTCGGTCGTCAGGTATCAGTGCTGGTGAATGAACGGAGGAACGCGGGAGTTCACGAGGTCAAGTTCGACGGTTCGCAATTGTCGAGCGGAGTTTACTTCTACAGACTGCAGACAGGAGGCTTCATGGACACGAAGAAGCTTTTGCTCTTGAAATAGTATCTCCTGCCAGCGGAGATTTGCGAGACAGCCCCGGCATCACCTGTCGGGGTTTCCTTTTTGTCCAGCATCGCTTTCCAGGTCCGCCATCTCATTGAGTTCACTTAGGAATTTCTCTCCTTTGTCTCCTCCGAGGGGTCCAACGTCGGCCAATTGGTCCCGATTGAACTCATTCAGTATTCTGTTCCTTCTCTCAGGATTGGCCAGTCGTTTCAGGGCCTGTCGCTTTTGCATTTCCTGCAGGATCTCATGCGCTTTGTCCGTCATCATGTTCCTCCGTTGTCACCGAATTCAGGTCGCACCAATAGGACCATGTTCCCCTAACCATTGTTTGCGCCTTTCTATTGAGCATTTCCCCGTCTTTCTCGCCTCATCTGCGAGCAAGATGAATGCGCTTATTCTCCGTTTTGAACGGCTAAGGACAATCGGGCCGGATCCAACATAATAAGAAAAGATCCGCCTTCGGGCGAACCCCCGTGATCGTGGCCCTCCGTGTCTCCCGTTTGGGTTGGAGGGCTTTTGAGGGCTTATCTTTTGTTTTTTTGTTCCTATTGTCCGCCCGTTATCTTCATTTGCCCCACGACCCGTCTTGTGATTGGACTGGTGTGAGAAAATGAGAATGAGAAGAATTTCTTATCATGTTGTTCTCATTAGAAACGGGTGAAAAGAATTTCTTGTCATCTCGAGTGTGAGAAAGGGGTGAGAAACGAGTGAGAAAATCGTGAGAAGTTCTTCTCATTTCCCACCCTTCTCGGTTATTGAGCCTCTACAATCCCCATGAGACGCCCTTGGTGGTCTTCTCTATTCTGTTGAAAGACGACTTCCAGTGTCTCTCGATTCTTGCATGTCGATTCATTATATTTTTCTTCGATTGGAATCGAGCTGGATCGATAGGGACCAAAAGGAGAAGAAATGAAGAATACCGACGGATTCCCCTGGTATGTAAAAGCTGGCCTTATCGGGATTCACAGCAAGAAAGGGGCCCTTGTCCAATTCTGGACGGGCATCGGAATATCCGTCATCCTTCTCTTCTTCGGTCTCTACAGTGATTCCCTCCTATGGACCCTCGTTTTTTGTGCCTCGGTCCTGCTGACAGCAACCTGGTACTGGACGTGCATCCGATGGGTCGACAGGAATGCGAAATGGGAGAGGTGAATATAGATTTCCTTTTCCGCCTTCGGCGGGGAAACCCCTCCTTGGCCTTGCATCGCCATTCGGTCTTGTGCAAGTCTCCAGAAAGTTGTAGTGTTGAGGAATACTTCCCATCAACTGATGGTGCAAGCCATGACGGATCCAGACTTCGGAGGGGTATACCTATTATCCCGACATCAGAATCGTCCTGAAAAACAAGAACATAAAGATGCACTACACGCCTGTAGACGTCAATGTTGCGAGGACCAGGCCGTAATAGAATCTCACTCACGTCGACAGTGCGTCATCGCCACTCCTGACAACCGTATTCCCGATGGCCCATCATACGCTCAGATCCGGATACACAGACCTCGTCGAACGCCTCAATCGGTTTCCTCAAGGCGCTCCCCCGTCGGAAGTGCTGTACCATATCCTGGAGCTCCTCTTCGGCGAACATGAGGCGAGTCTCGTCGCCCGGCTTCCCATCAAGCCGTTCAACGTGGAAAAGGCCGCCCGCCGCTGGAAGACAACCATCCCCGATGCGCAGCGCGTTCTTGATGAACTGGCATCCCGGGCCATCCTTCTTGATGTCGACGGAACGTATTGCCTTCCGCCCCCCATGGCGGGCTTCTTCGAATTCTCGATGATGCGCCTCCGCAGCGACGTCGACCAGAAACTCCTCGCTCAGCTTTTCTATCAATATCTGAACGTCGAGGAGGATTTTGTCAAGCAGCTCTTCGGTGATGGGATGACACATCCGGGGAGGGCGTATGTGCAGGAGTCCGCCCTGCCGGCGGAGGACGGTTTGCACGTCCTCGACTACGAGCGCGCCACGCATGTGATCGACTCGGCGACGCACATCGGCGTAGGGATGTGCTACTGCCGGCATAAGATGCAGCACCTGGGGCGTGCGTGCGATGCTCCGATGGAGATCTGCATGACGTTCAACTTCACTGCGGCCTCCCTGACGAAACACGGATTCGCCAGGAGCGTCACCGCCGGAGAATGCCGTGGATTGCTTGAAAAGGCCTACGATCGAAACCTTGTGCAGTTCGGTGAGAATGTCCAGCGGCAGGTCAGCTTCATCTGCAACTGCTGCGGCTGCTGCTGCGAGGCGATGATCGCGCAACGCAGGTTCAGCGTGCTGCATCCGATCCACACCACGAACTATATTCCGGAGGTGGCGGAGGAAACGTGCAACGGTTGCGGCAAGTGCGTCAATGCCTGTCCGGTCGGGGCAATGACGCTCGTCTCCGCCCACAATCCGCATCATCCCAAAATGAAGAAAGCGGCACTGGATGAGGATCGGTGTCTCGGTTGCGGGGTATGTGTCCGTGTCTGCTCACACGACAGTATGCGGCTTCGATCGCGCAAGGAGCGCGTCGTGACCCCGGTAAACGGAACGCATCGTGCGGTGCTGATGGCGATCGAACGCGGAAAACTCCAGAATCTCATATTCGACAACCATGCCTTGACCAGTCATCGGGCGATGGCGGCGATTCTGGGGGTGATATGCAAACTCCCCCCTGCCAGGCAGATCATGGCAAGCGAACAGATGCGCTCGAAATA
>PMJR01000059.1 GCA_003158475.1 Ignavibacteriota bacterium
CCGGAGATGCTGAAGGGGATCGACGTGCTCGTCTACGACATACAGGATATCGGGTGCAGGTCGTATACGTTCATAAGCACGATGGGGCTCGCGATGGAAGCGGCCGCTGAGAACAAGATCCCGTTCGTCGTTCTCGACAGGCCGAACCCGCTCGGAGGGTTGAGGCTGGAGGGGAACCCGGTGGAAAAGGGGTTTGAGTCGTTCGTCAGCCAGTATCCCGTTCCCTATGTCTACGGCCTCACATGCGGAGAGCTCGCCAGGTACCTGAATGATGAGGGTCTGCTTGCAGGCGGAGTCCGGTGCTCACTCACCGTCATACCGATGAAGGGGTGGAAACGGAGTATGGCATTTACTGAAACCGGTCTCCCCTGGGTACCCACATCACCGCATATCCCGGAGGCCCACTCTCCCGAATATTATGTGTGCTCGGGGATTATGGGGGAGCTGGGGGTTATTTCAGAGGGAGTCGGGTATACCGTCCCGTTCCAGATGTTCGCGGCCGAGTGGATCGACCCGAAAATGATCGCCGACAAATTGAACCAGCTGGGACTTCCCGGCGTTTTGTTCCGGCCGACCATGTTCAATCCGTTCTACGGGAAGTTCAAGGACAAGGAGCTGCATGGGGTACAGGTGCATATCGCACATTCTTCGCCTGTGAACCTGATGAGCATACAGTTTTTCTTCATGCAGGTCAATAACGAACTCTACCCGGAGAAGAACCCTTTTGCGCTGGCTGATCCGGGGCGGCTCAAATCCTTCGACAGAGTTGCGGGGAGCGACAGCGTGAGACTTCTCTTTACCAAACGGATGATGTACGAGGATGTGAAACCGTTCCTGGAGAAAGGCCTGGACGGATTCAAAGAAAAAGCGAAAAAGTATATGCTCTACTGATCACGGGAGGGGGGGACGAATATGGCGCTGATACCCCCGATGATGACCAGAGCAGTAAGCAGGACAACCCACCTGTTGACGACGCGCGAAGTCATCCAGAGCTCGTAATCGGCGGCGTAGCTCATATCGGCCACACCTTTCCAGGACCCTCTGTTCTTATCGACATTCGGCGCGTTGGAGTCGATGAATGTCCCCGGCATTTCAATGGTCACCCGCTTAAGCTTCCCCATTATTTTTGCCGCGAGAGAGAGCTTTGCATTGTGAAGGGCGAACCCCCGCGCGTTGGACCGTATCGCCTCCCTGGCCTTCGGATTCCTGAAAATCGATTGAATGACGACGCCGATCGTGTCCATGGAGCCGGCGGATGCCCACCACTTCCCGCATTTTCGATAAATCTCTTCCTTGTGCAGTGCCACGATCGCCGGCGGGAGTGACGGATCGTTCAACATTCTCGCTCCCTTGAGGAATTCCGCGTAATAGGCCTCAAACATATCCCGGTACATCCACTCCGTCCATTTTTGACCGACCCTTTCCTTCGCCAGGCTGTCTTCCTTCGACGGGACTCGACCGGCGAAACCGATGTTCATACCGCGTGCGAGGTCTGCGGCAGAGACATATTCCGCCAGGGGTACCAGCCCGAATGGATTCCACTTCAGGTATCGCTCCCGGTAGGTGATCTCTGAGTAGAACCAGACAAACCGTCGTTCCAGCTGAGCCCGGAGGGGAAGTGTATTCGCGGCGGTGTCCCGGGTCGCAGCACTCAACTCGTCCGCGCTGAAGAAGAGCCTTGAAGCTTTGTGCTCGAACGACCGTTCATCCGGACCTCCCAGCGTCACGCTCCACGTTGAGTCAACGGGTGAAATAAAGCCGTACGACAGGACTTCGGCGGAATCCCCCGAAACCACTTCGGTCCGGAGAAGTCTTCCGTCCCGGCTGACCTGCGTGGTGATCTCTATTTCAAGGCATCCGCAGGGGAGGAGTGAAAGGGAGACAAGTGCGATCGAACGGGTCAAACTCTGAAGTGTCGTCATGATGCACACTCCTTTGCATTCAAGAGCGAGGCTGGTGGAATGATATCTAAGGAAGAACAGAGGGAGGTGGGAGAAATATAGCAATATTCGGCAGAGAAGGGAATGAAATCGCGCCGGAGAGCGGTGCGGTCCGGAGAATATCTGCCATTCCGGGAGTAAAGTTGCGTTTTCGGACATGCGTTGGTATCTTGGCCGGAGAATCGCGCGTCGGGCATCGGTGGATCCTATCGTGAGAGGCAATATGAAACTTCCCGGTTTTCTGCTGTTCGCATTGTTGCTTATTGGATGCAATGACGCCCGCTTCTTCGAACCTCCGAACGATTCCAGCCTGATCCTCGTCAACGTCCACTGGCAAGACCACGGCGTCGCGGGCATTCCCGTGGTGCTGGTACAAACACGCGACTCCGTCAGCACGGGGGCCAACGGCCTGGCCATGTTTTCCGTACCCGCGGGGCACTATGTCGTTCGGGTCTACGGCATTAACAGGGGCGGCCCTGTCTTCCTCACCACCGACTTCGATGTCGAGGCCAGGCCGGGAGAGGTTGCCACTGTTGATATCGTCGATTGTCTCCCCTGTCTATGACACGCGAGCAGGAACGATGAATCCGGTAATGCGCTGGTTCGGTATATTGCTGATGATCATGTGCTTGCCGGGGGCAGGAAGAGCCGGCCCTCCCTTCAAGACGGACGATCCCCAGCCGGTCGATTTTCGTCACTGGGAATTCTATCTTGCATCTCAGCAGGAGTTCGCGAAGAACGGCACTCATGCGACGCTCCCGCACCTCGAGATTAATGTCGGCGCATTCCAGAACGTCCAGCTCCATCTCGTCGCCCCGATGGGGTACGTCCGCACAAGCGACGGAGAAGCGTACGGGTATTCAGACACGGAATTCGGCGTGAAATACAGATTCCTCGAAGAGTCAGCGGCGTCTCCCCAGATCGGCATATTTCCGTTGATCGAAATCCCTACGGGAGATCCGGCAAAGGAGCTGGGGCAGGGGAGCGTCCAGGCCTACCTGCCAATCTGGCTTCAGAAGAGCTGGGGACAATTCACAACGTACGGCGGTGCGGGATTCTGGTATAATCCGGGGACCGATAACCGGAACTGGCTCTTCGCAGGATGGGAGGCACAGTACGATTTCTCAAAAACGGTGACAGTGGGAGGGGAACTTTACTACCATACTCCAGACAAGAGAGATGGCCGGTCCGGCGCCGGATTTGATGTCGGCGGCTTCATCAATCTGAGCGAGAACGATCACATACTCATTTCACTCGGACAAAGCCTCCGGGGAGAGAACGTCGCTACGGGGTACCTGGGATTTCAGTACACACTTTGATCTGCAGCAGGGGTTGGTGGCGGTGGCGCACGAGTGAGGGGATCACATCACGTCCACGGATGAGCATGGCATTCACTCAGGGCAATTTCCCCCGGGGTGAAACCGGAGGCCGGACTTCCTGCGACTGAACCCGACGGAGGCCAAGGAGGCTCATCTCGCTCCTGAGAGTCTCGGTCAAACCTTCCGTCAGGGGACGGGGACTGTACCCGAGCTCGCGTCTCGCCTTCGCGTTGTCCCCGATGTACGTCACACCCGCATTCACCCTCAGGAATTCCTCGGTGAATTGCCCGGGAACGGGGACCACCTTCTCGAGTACGCCCATCGTCCCTGCCATCGCCTTCATAACGCGGGGAGAAACGTGGATGCGCGGGGCAGGCATGCCGCTTATTTGCGAAACCATCTCCATGGCCTCGATGATCGAGTGCCGGGGCCCGGCAATGATATAGGTCTGTCCCGGCGTGCCTTTCTCCATTGCAAGTACGTGCGCGCGCGCGACATCGTCCACATGCGCCCAGGTTAACTCCGTCCCCACAGGGAGCATCGGAAGCTGGTGCTTGAAGAACCTGACAAGCGTGTCACGGAGGCTGCTCGTGTCCCCCGGCCCGTACACCTGCCCGGGGAGAACGATGACGAGGGGAAGTCCCCCGCTGATCATCGGTTCCGCCACGTGATAATGCGCGATGGATTTTGTCCGGTCGTACACGCTCAGGTGATCGCCGGAGAAGCAGTAGGATTCGTCGGCGAGCTCGCCGTGCGTGTCCGAGAAAACCGTGAGCGTACTTGTGTACACCCCCTTCCGGATACCCAGTTCTTTCATCAACCCGAGGACGTTGCGTGTGCCGTCGACGTTGACGGAATATGCCTGCGACTTGTCCCTGACACCGACCTTGTTCCAGGCTGCGACATGGAAAACGCCGTCGACTCCCGTCATCGGAACGCGCATGCTCTCCCTGTCCGTTATGTCACCGGCCCAGAGATCCACCCCCATGGACCGGAGTGCGACAGCCTTGGCAGGGTTACGGGCAATCGCCACCACTTCGTGGCCGGCATCGACGAGCTGCTTCACAAGCCTGTTTCCGATGAACCCGGTCCCCCCGGTAACAAAGTACTTCATACTAATCCCCTTCTTGACATATCACTTTTTATACGAGTCCCCAGGACATTTGATTCACCCCCGAACGGCCGGAACCCCTTGAAATTCAATAGCTTATTTTTCCGGTTCCGTCCTGTTCCTTCCGCCAACCGGGGGAGGTGTGGACGTCGCATTTTCCCGGGCGGGTCTTGTCGGTGAAGTACTCGAGTGTCCTGTCCGGGCAGTAGGGCGTGGCGAGTTTCTTTGTCACCGTACAGATCGAGTCGGCGTACACATTTGCCGGGCGCTCAAAATCCTCCAGGGGCATGGCAATCGATGGATCGTCATAGACGTACCTCATGAAGCGGCCCCATACGGGGGCGGCCGCCCTCCCCCCCTGCCCGTCCCAGGTAGTAAAATGGACGCTGGGTTCGTCAAACCCCATCCAGACCGCGGCAGAGATCTGCGGGGTGTACCCCACGAACCATGCATCCGCAAAACCCGTCGTCGTCCCGGTCTTTCCCGCCGCAGGTAACTGGAAATAGTCGCGCACACGGCCGCCTGTACCTCCATTGACGACCCCTTCCAGCATGGATGTCATGATGAAGGCGGTCGCGTCGCTGAGGGTCTCCTGACGAGTGGGAGAGTTCTCTTCCAGGACGTTGCCGTCCTTGTCTTCGACGCGGACAATCGAAAACGGCTCGACGCGGACTCCTTTGTCCGCAAAGACACTGAACGCCGCGGCCATTTCGAGCGGCGAGACATCGCCGACTCCGAGCGAGAGTGATGCAACAGCCGGGAGGGGGGAGGTGATGCCCATCCGCTTTGCGTAACCGATCACCTGGTCGACGGGAGCAATTTCAAGTATCGCACGGACGGCGACGAGGTTGATGGAGTGCTTGATCGCCTCGCGAATGGTGCTCTTCCCCCCGAACGACCCGTCGAAATTGGAGGGCGTCCAGCGTTTCCCGTCCGGCATCATAACCGTGACCGGCTGGTTGAGGAGCTCGTACACCGGGGAATAGCCGTTGTCTATCGCGACCGTGTACACGAATGGCTTGAATGCGGAGCCCACCTGGCGCCGTATCTGCGTGACGTGGTTTATCCCGTACCTGAACGTCTTGAAATTCGCGCCGCCGACCATCGCCAGGATCTCTCCGGTCTTCACATCGAGCGCCACAAAACCGGTTTCGATGGACGAGGCGACACGCCTGACGGAATCCTCGAAAGCTTTGTTCCTCAGGAGCTGCCTCCTGATGGTATCCCGCTCGTCGGCTGTCACCGCCGTGCGGAAAAGGGGTGACGCGATGATGGCCTGATCGAGAACGCGCGCCGCCGCTTCATGCTGCTTCGACCAGTCCCATTGCTTGTTGAAAAGCTTCTGGTACGTTGCAAGATGTTCTTCGACGGCGCGGTTGGCGTGCCGCTGCATGCGGCTGTCGAGCGACGTGTACACCGAGAGCCCGTCCCGGTACAGGTCGAACCCGTACTTCTCCGCTTTCTTCGCCATCTGCTGGCGGACGTACTCGACAAAATGGGGCGCGATCCCCGCCACACCGGTCTCATCCGGCGGGCGGACATGGAGTTTCTCCGCGGTCCCCTCTTTTGCCTGCACACGGGTAATGAAGTTGTACTTGAGCATCTGGGCGATGACCGTGTTCCGTCTCTGGAGAACCCGCTCCGGATGATTTCCGGTGGGATCGTAGTAGCCGGGGCCCTTCAGGAGCGCGATCAGCGTGGCGGTCTCGCCGAGCGAGAGCCCGGCGGGCATCTTGCCGAAGTAGATCTGGGAGGCCGAGGCGATCCCGTACGAACCATGTCCGAAATAGACGACGTTCAGATAGAACTCGAGTATCTCATCCTTCGTGAACGTCCGCTCGAGTTCCATCGAGGTGAGGAACTCCCGGATTTTGCGCGTGACCGTGTCGAACACGTTCCTGTCGTTGCGACCGAGGTAGAGGTTCCGCGCGAGTTGCTGGGTGATCGTGCTGGCCCCTTCCTTCAGGCGCAAAGCGAACATGTTTTTTATCATCGCCTTGCCGAACCGGACAAGGTCGACCCCCCAGTGGCCGTAGAAATCTTTGTCCTCGGTGGCGATCAGGGCGTTGATCACTGCGGGGGGGATTTCGGAGAGGGGGAGATGAGTCCTGTTTTTTACGAAGAACTCGCCCAGGACCTCGCCGTCCGCCGCAATGACCCTCGTGGCGAGCTCGGGCCGCGGATTCTCTATGCGCGCCAGGGACGGGAGACCCGAGAGGAGAAAAATGAAGTAGGCGCCGGCGAGGAGAAGAAGGAGGAGGACCGCGGCCGCGATGACCTGCATCCTGCGTGAGAACCCGGCACGGAACCGGCTCCTCAGCCGCCGGCAGAGGGTCCTGTTGAAATACCTCGAAGGAGGAAGATCGGGCGTCATTCCTTTACGACGGATATCCGTTTCGAGATGAACGTATACATTGCAGGGATAACAAAAAGCGTCAGGACCAGGGAGAAAAAAAGGCCGCCGATGACAACAACCCCCATGGACACCCGGCTTTTGGCGCTTCCGCCGAGCGCAAGCGCGATCGGCAGGGCACCGAGGATTGTTGCAAGGCTTGTCATCAGTATGGGACGGAAACGGGAAGCCGCGGCATGCCGGACCGATTCCACGAGGGGGGTCCCCTTCTCCTTCTGCTGGTTTGCGAACTCGACGATAAGTATGCCGTTCTTCGTGACGAGCCCTATCAACATGATGATGCCGATTTCGCTGAAGATGTTCAGCGTCTTCCCCAGGAGCCAGAGCGAGAGGAGGGCACCCGCAAGGGCAAGTGGAACGGTGAGCATGATCGTGAACGGATCCCTGAAGCTCTCGAACTGGGCCGCGAGAACGAGGTAGATGAGAACAAGCGCCAGCAGGAACGCGAACACGATGTTCGAAGAGCTTTCGGCGTAGTCACGCGAGGCCCCGGCGAGCGTCGTGGCAAACGATTCATCGAGGACGCTCTTCGCGATACGGTCCATTTCCGCGATCCCGTCACCGACCGTCCTTCCGGGGGCGAGTGCCGCGCTGACCGTCGCCGCTTTGAACCGGTTGAAATGATAGAGTTGCGGGGGAGCGCTTGCTTCCTTCATCTCCACCAGATTGTCAAGCTGGACGAGCTGTCCCCGGTCGTT
The DNA here is from genome assembly GCA_003158475.1 of Ignavibacteriota bacterium. GTDB lineage: Bacteria > Bacteroidota > Ignavibacteria > UBA10030 > UBA6906 > Fen-1273. Next base: position 7,482 of record PMJR01000059.1, read on the forward strand.
CCGGACGCAGAGCGACTTCAGGTCGAGCGGCTCGTCCCGGTCCTCCCTGTTCACCTGGCCGATCACCTGGTACTGGAAGCCGTTCATCTCGAAGTAGGCGAACCTCCCGCCGCTCAGGGCGAGCTGGAGCGTCTGGGCGATGTCGATGACGGAGACGCCGAGGCTCCGTGCGCGGTCCCGGTCGATCGTGAGATCAATCTGCGGCTTGTTGAACTTCAGGTTGACGTCGGGCGTCTGGAAGACGGAGCTCCTGTTCACCTCCTCCAGGAAACGAGGGAGAGACCCGCGGATCTTCTCGAAGCTCTGGTTCTGGAGCACGTACTGGACAGGGAGTCCGCTTCGCGCCCCGCCGCCGCTCGCCGAGATTGTCTGCTCCTGGCTGACGAACACCCGGGCTTCGGTCATGCGCCGTGTCCTTGCAACAAGATAGTCAGCGACCTGCTGCTGCGAGCGGCGGCGCTCTTCGGGTCCGGAGAGGAGGAGCCGAATGCCTCCCGCATTCACGGATGACCCGGCGCCGGAAACGCTCAGGCAGACGCGTTTCTCCGGCACGGAATCCCCCACAAACGTGGAGAGGCGGTCCATGAAGGCGTCCGTGTACTCAAAGGAGGCACCCTCGGGCGCCGCGACGCTCAACCGGAGGTAACTCCTGTCATCGAGAGGGGCAAGCTCCGACTGCAATGATCGTCCGAACAGGAGTATGAGAAGAAGGGCCACCGCTATGATCGCCCCCGCCCACCACCGGTGGTTCATGAACCGGACGAGAAGATTTTCGTAGAGAGCATTCATTTTTTCGAAGTACGGTTCCGTCGCCAGGTAGAAACGACTGTGCTTCCGGGATTTCCGTATGAGCCGGGCGTTGAGCATCGGGGTGAGCGACAGGGAGACAAATGCCGAGATGAGCACCGCCCCGGCGATGATAACGCCAAACTCGCGGAAGAGGCGCCCGACAAACCCCTGCAGGAATATGATCGGGAGAAAGACCGCGGCAAGCGTGATGGAAGTGGAGATGACGGCGAAGAAGATCTCTTTCGATCCCGCGAACGCCGCCTCCATGGGGGTGAGGCCCTGCTCCACTTTCTTGAATATGTTTTCCGTGACGACGATGCCGTCGTCCACGACGAGCCCGGTCGCCAGAACGATCGCCAGCAGCGTCAATATGTTTATCGAGAACCCCATCACGTACATGATGAAGAACGCGCCGATGAGCGACACGGGTATATCGATGAGGGGACGGAACGCGATGATCCATTCCCTGAAGAAGAGATAGATGATAAGTATGACGAGGAGGAGCGCGATGAATATGGTCTCCTCGACCTCCTTCACCGATTGCCTGATGAACCGCGTGTTGTCCACCGCCACATCGACCCTGTACCCCGGCGGGAGATCCTTCTGTATCTGCCCGAACCGTCTGTAGAATTCATCCGCGATATCCACATAGTTGCTTCCCGGCTGGGGAACAATCCAGACGCCGATCATCGGGATGCCGGACTGCTTGAGCATGGTCTCCTCGTTCTCGGGGCCCAGGTTGGCGGACCCGACGTCGCTGAAGCGGACCGTGCTTTTCCCGTCAGCCTTAATGATGAGGCCGTTGAATTCCTCCGGCGTGCGCATCCTCCCCTTCGTGTTCACGATCAGCTCGGTCTGGTTCCCCGAGATCTTCCCGGAAGGGAGATCGACGTTCTCCTTGTCGAGCGCATCCCTGACATCCAGGGGCGTGAGCCTGTACGCCGTGAGCTTCGCGGGGTCCATCCAGAGCCGCATCGCAAAGCGTTTCTGCCCCTGTATCTGGGTGGCGCTCACGCCCGGGATCGTCTGGAGGTTCTGCGCGATGACGTTTTCCGCGAAGTCGCTCACCTCCATTGCGTTTTTGGTGTCGCTCTGTACCGTGAGGGAAATGATTGCATCGGCGTTGGCGTCCGCCTTTGTCACCACGGGGGGGGCATCGATGTCCTGCGGAAGGGAGCGCACCGCTCCCGATACCTTGTCGCGGACGTCGTTCGCGGCAGCCTCAAGGTCGGCGTCGAGGTTGAACTCCACGGTGATGCTGCTCGAGCCCTGGCTGCTCGCCGACGAGATGTTGCGTATCCCGGATATCCCGTTGAGCGCCTTTTCGAGCGGCTCCGTTATCTGAGATTCGACAACTTCGGCGTTGGCACCGGCGTAGTTCGTCCGGACGCTGATGATCGGGGGATCGATGGCGGGATATTCACGGACGCCGAGGAACCTGAAGCTGATCACCCCGAAGAGCACGATCACAAGAGACATGACGATTGCCAGCACCGGACGCCTGATGCTTATGGAGGCAAGGCTCATGTCAGGTGAACCCTCTTTGCGGGGGGAGGGAAAACCGGGAAGGAAGCCGTCACTGCACAAGTACCTGGACAGGCATGCCTGGGCGGAGCTGCAATATGCCTGTCGTTATCACCGTATCCCCGACGGAGATGCCGTCCGTGATCTGGACGCTCGTCGCGGTGCGTATGCCGGTTCTGACGGGGACCGACACCACAACCCCGTTCCGCCGGAGGAGAATCGTCTGACCCTTGAACACCGGGATGATCGCCTGCGTGGGGACCATCAATGCGTCCTCGATCTCCCGGAGCCGGAGGTCGATGCGGACGAAGGCTCCCGGGAATATCCTTTCGGCACGGTTATCGCACATTGCGCGAAGCTGGAGCGTCCCCATCGAGGGGTCGATCTTCGGTTCGATCGCGTAAAGCTTCCCCGTGAACCGGAGTTTCGTCTCATCACTGCCGAATTCCACCAGGTCCCCCACAGCCACCTGGCCTGCGTATTTCTCCGGTATCGAGAAATCCACCTTCAGGGGGTTCAATTTCTGGAGCGAGGCGATCCTGGTCGCCTGCGTCACATAGCCCCCTTCGCTCACATAACGGAGCCCCGCCACGCCGTCGAACGGGGCCCGTACCTCCCGTTTGCGGATCGAGGAGACAAGGTTGTCCCGGTCCGCCTTGAGCGTGTTCACCTGATTCAGGGCTATGTCGTACTGCTCCCGGCTCACCGCGCTCTTATCAAACAATTGCCTCTGGCGTTCCTCCTGGTCTGAGGCGAGCTGTATCTGGAGCGTCGTCTTCCTGAGCTGGGCCTGAAGATCGTCATCGTTGATCTTCACGAGGATCTGGTTCTTCCTGACATGCCCCCCCTCACGAAACGCGATCTTCTCGACCCTCCCCGCAGATTCCGCAACGAGATCCACGGACTCCGAGGCCATGACGGTACCTGAAGACCGGACGACGTTTTCGAGCGGAGCGGGACGGACGACCACGCCGTTCACAGACATCGGCTCCGCCGCTGCGGAGCCCCCCGGCAGAGGATCGTTGGTTTTGGATCCGCAAGAGGCAAGCGCAATGGAACCGACTATCACCACCGCGGCCAAAGCGCCTAGTTCCATTTTCCTCTCGATCACAGTGCCCCTTTTCTCAGCAATATACGAGGAATATTGTGTTAAAGTGAGCAGAAATGGCGCGTAGCATCGCCTGGTTGCGGCCATGTGTTTGGCGAGCCTCTGCAGGAGATCCTGGCGCTCCCCGGACGTCATCAGAACGTCTCTTGTGTCAGCATCTGCATTCCTTGACGAGTGCATCCACGTGTATCCGGGCGGGATCAATGCATGCAATATCCATATCCTTATGCGAGAGGATAAGCGGGAGCTCCGTGCAGCCGAGTATCACGCCTTCAACGCCAGCAGCTTTCCTGATCCGTCTGATGATCGCGAGCAGCTCCTTTCGCGATTTGTCCTTGATAATGCCGAGTTCTATCTCTTTAAAGAGGATGTGCTGGATCCGTTCGATCTCCTCGGGTTCCGGCGTAGTGAGACGCATGTTATATTTGTCAAACTCCTCCTGATAGTAGTCCGATGTCATTGTAAACCTGGTGCCAAGAAGGCAGAGTGAGCGGACATTCAGCGTCCGGGCAAAATCACATGTCGCCTTCACGATGCTCAGGAGCGGAAGGCCGGTCTTTGCCTGTATGGCGTCAAACACCGCGTGCGGGGTGTTGGAAGCCATGGCACCAACATCCGCCCCGCACCGCCTGAGATGTTCACACCGGATGGAGATAAGCTGAATGATCGCTTCCCATTTACCGGCTTCGACGAGGGTGGTGAAATTGTTCAGGTCAAGGCTATCGATGACGATTTCGGGGAAACCGGTCTGTTCATATGACTCCCTGAACGACGCGATGATATTCCTGTAGTACTCGAGTGTCGATTCAGGGCCGAGGCCCCCGATGAGCCCGATCTTCTTCATAAAGAGTCCTTTGCGCCGAAAGTATGTTTTGCCACGCCCTTGACGCCGCGATCAGCGGGTTGTGAGGTTGCGGGAGAGATGCGCACAGGCCTTTTGAAACATCCCGGCGGAAAGGAAGATCTCCCCGAATATCTCGCGAATACGATCTGCCGTGAGGCGTTGAAAGTCCTTTTCAAGAGGGGTGGTGAGGACACCGCCACAGTCCACCGCCGCCGGACTGATGAGAATCCTCTCGTCCCCCTGCGCAAAATACATGGACGGCCTGTGCTTCGCCCGGGGAAAAATCAACACGGTCCAGGTACCCCGGTCGAACGATGCGAGGATGTTCATCATGGGTTCCTCCTTGTCCCCCGTAGCCTCCGCGAACGCCGACTCCACAACACGGAGGGCCCCGATGAGGGATTCCCGCTCTCCGGACCTGAGCACGATGTGCCGCCGGAGCCCGGCGTCCACCGCGACAACCTGCATCGTCTTCGTGTCGGCGAGAACCTCCCCTCCGGCCACAAGACGGGTGATCTCCTTTTCCAGAGGGAGGAATCCTTTTTCGCCCGCCTGGAAATGGAGATGGTCGGGCGCGGAGGCGCCGCTCTTCGGGCCGTTATACGTCAGCATGTACCGTTTCTGCATCGCGTGTGCCAGGTCGAGCATCGTTCCGAACGAGGAACCGATCCGCTGCATCGTGTGGGTCGTGTGCGGAATCGTGAAATGCTCCTCGAATATCGGAAACGGGTTGCACAGGACAATGTAGCTGCTGGCGAAGAGTATTCCCCGCTGCTCCGCGAGAAGATTCGCCGGACAAAGGAAACACTTCCTCCGGCGGATCGATTCATCGTCCACCCTTGCCGATGACGAGACGATGCGGGCGGGGTTCCACTGGACGCGGATCGTGAAGCCGTCCATGGCTATCGTCCGGGTCCGGACCTCCGCCAGTCCGGCGTACCCGGCTCGCAGGAGCGGCCATGTTTCCTTCTGCTGCCTGAGAAGGATATGCGCGCGGGCCGCGAGATCACTTCCGTCACGGAGATGGATCTCGCGGTCCGACAGGAGCAGGCGCTGGATTGATGGTTCCATACCGGCACATCAACAAGTGAGAAGAGTGGACGGTTCGGGGGAAGATGGTCGGATCATTTCGTGCTCATGTGCTGACGGGCGCGGATCTCGATCGTGCGTGCTTTGTCCTTGTACCAGTTGTTCAGGTTCACATTCGCTATTCCGGGATCCGCGTCCGAGTTCCCCTCCCACCTTCGACACAGGTATATCGGCTCGTAGATCCGGCCGATACGGTACCGGCGCGACACCGAAAGTCCGACCGCGTAGTCCTCGCCATAGCTCACATTCGGGAACTTCACATGCCTCAGCACCGGCGTGAAGAATGCCCTCGGGGCGCCGAATCCGTTAACGCGGAGCGCGTTGTTCGGCCCGTTGTCGGGCGTCCATTCCCTGTGATCGATGACGCCGGGGGGGATCTCACGGAGCTTCAGGTCGGTCGTGCGGTATGTCCCGACCACCATTGCGCACCGGTCCTTCAGGAACCGGTCGACGATCCGGCTCAACGTCGATTCGTCGAGATACAGGTCGTCGCTGTCCAGCTGCGCCGCAAACCGGCCGCAGGATGGATGTTGCACGGCTTCATTCCAGCATCCGCCGATTCCCAGGTCCGTCCTTGAAGGAATGAGGTGCACGAGTCGCGAGTCGCGCATCGCAAACGTCCGGAGTATGTCTGTCGTTTCGTCCGTTGAATGATTGTCGACCACGATGACGTTGAACGGGAACGAGGTTTGCTGGCGCAAGGCGGACGCCACCGCATCGCCGATCGTGTTGCCCCTGTCCCGGACAGGGATGATGATCGACGCGGTGACGGGGAATTGTCCCTCATTCAGATCCACGGAAGCCCGGACCGGCTTCAACCATGCGCCTATTTTCTTCAAATGGTGCGTGGCGGCCTTCTCCATCTCAATCTGGGCTGCACGGTTGCTTTGATCGAGATAATCGAAGAGCTTCTCACCCTGATTCCAGATTTCCGGACGGATGTCTGGCCGGATGCCCGGCAAGGTGACCGGTTCACTCTTCGTGTAGAGTGTCTCGGCGATCCGGAAAATTCCTCTCTTCCGCGCAATGGCAAGCCTGAGTGCGTAAAAGCCGGCATGGCGGTAGTTGTCGATCTCCTTTGCCGCCCCCTTAAGCGCGGAGGACTCCAGGGCGACGACCGAGCCGAAATCAAAGTCGTCCCGGATGCTCCCCTCCTGGTAGTCAATCACGGGGTGAGGGACCGGGGAATTGCCTTTCGACTCCCGATGATCGCTGTAGACCATCCCCTCTCCTGTGGCACCGGCGACCGAAGCAATCCGTTCCAGGGCAAACTGGCCGAATTCGATCGCCACGTCACGGAGAACCAGGAGGGCGTACGGCGTTGTGGTCTTCGCCGCGATCTTCTTCATTGTCGAGCCCGCGGCGAGCGACTGCACACGGAGGGGGAAGCAGCCTTTGAAAGTGACAGGTGTGTTCTCCGGGGTGAGAAGGTAGATCTTCCCCACCATTCCGGAGCCCGCGAGCTGGGCGACTGTCCACTCCGTGCCGGGGTTGCCGCCGTAAGGAACGAATGCAGTGAACTGTGCTCTTTGTACTCCGGTTGTCTGGTACCCTGGCCGTTTCATAATGGTTCCTTCAGATTTTCCTCCCGAACTCTCTGTCAATCTTTATCAGCGCTGCCACGATAAACCCGGGAACCGTCGAGAGCATCACCCAGAGATAGAATTTCGGATAGCCCAGCCATTCCTGGAGCGCTCCGCTGAACATTCCCGGAAGCATCATCCCGAGGGCCATGATCCCGGTGCAGATGGCATAGTGGGCCGTCCTGTGATCCCCCTCAGAGACCATGATCATGAAGAGCATGTACGCGGTGAACCCGAACCCGTAACCGAACTGTTCGATCGCCACGGCCGCGTTGATGACCATGAAACTCGATGGCTGCACCTGGGAGAGATACACAAACATGAGGTCCGGCAGGTGCATGATGATGACCATCGGCCAGAGCCAGAACTTCAGCCCGCGCCGGGGGATCACAAAACCGCCGACAAGTCCCCCGAGCGTCAATGCGATGATCCCGACGGTCCCGTACGCGATACCGACTTCGCTCGTGGTGAGGCCGAGACCCCCTTTCATCCGGGGGTCAAGCAGGAACGGGGAGACGAGCTTGATCAGCTGCGATTCGGCAAACCGGTAGAGCAGGAGGAAGGCAAGGATCGAGGTGATGCGCGGTTTCCTGAAGAAGGCGGCAAAGACTTCAAAGAATTCCGCAACCGGGTTGCGCTCTTGCCCGCTGCGCACCGGCCGGTCCGCGGCGGGGAAGGGGAGCATGAACCTGTGATACACGCCGAAGACGATAAACATTGCGGCGAGTATGCCGAACGTCACCGACCAGGCAAGCACCGTGTTTCCGTTCGTGTTCGACTCGATCATTCCTGCCACGATCACGAGAATGCCCTGCCCGGTCACCATCGCGATCCGGTAGAATGTGCTCCTGACCCCGACGAACGCCGCCTGCTCATGTTCCTTTAATCCCAGCATGTAAAACCCATCGGCGGCGATGTCATGCGTGGCGGAACTGAATGCCATGAGCCAGAAGACGGCCAGCGTGGCCCGGAAGAAGCCGGGCACGGGGATCGTGAGCGCGACCGAAGCAAGCGAGGCCCCGATGACAAGCTGGAGGAGGATGATCCAGAGTCTCTTTGTGCGGACAAGGTCGACGATCGGCCCCCAGAGCGGCTTGATGACCCAGGGGAAGTAGAGCCAGCTCGTATAAAGCGCAATATCAGCGTTCGATATGCCGAGGCGCTTGTACATGATGACCGAGACAGTCATGACGACGACGTACGGGAGTCCTTCGGCAAAATAGAGGGACGGGATCCAGACCCACGGGTTGCGTCGTTCAGGTCGGTTCATGAGCCGGTTGTCATATCGTCATTGAGATCCGGCGGAGAACCCGGCGGGGGGGTCCCCTGCGTGAGGAGCCTGAACCCGATGAAGTGCCTGACAGTCGTCTTTCCCATCGTGAACGGGGCTTCTTCGACGAAGCTGAATCCGAGCGAATGATACCATGCGATCGTCGGCGAATTCTCCGACATGACGCCGAGCCAGACCCTGTCGTACTTCGCTTCGCGCGCCGCGCGGAAGGCCTCCTCCATGAGCATGGTACCGAGTCCGTATCCCTGGCACTCGGGGAGCACGTAGATGGAGGCGACGTGGCAGCGCCCGGCCTTTTCGTCGAACGACATGATCATGTACCCGACGGGCTTCCCCCTGAGGAGCGCCATACAGCCCCGCGTGGAGGCTCGATGGAAATTCCGGGTAAGCGCTTCGGTCGAGTAGTGCTCGTCGTGGTACGCACGCAGATCCTCTTCCGGAATGAACCTGCCGTACGTGGCCTTCCATGTCTCCCACCCGATCCGCCGGACATCGGGTATATCGCCGACGGTCCAGGGCCGGATGCCGGCCGGGAGAGGGGCGGGCACGTTTTCAGTCATCGCATGAGGCGAGAAACTCCTCCACGCCGTCGATAATCCGTTCAGCGATCTTGTGCCGGAATTCCGGATCGGTCAGATTCATCTCATCGAGGGGATTGGAGACAAACGCCATCTCGACGAGCACGTTCGGGAGTTCCGTGGGAGCGTTCAGGGAAAAATTGAAGCTCCCGACGTTGCCGAACAGAGGGAGCCCGGTTTTGAGCAAGCTCCTGACTATCGCGAGCGCGAGCGGACGATAGCAAATGTGCTTGTAGAACGTCGCCGTGCCGCGCGTGTTCTCAGGATTGGTCGTGAGTCCGATCGAGTTGGAGTGGATGCTGATGAGCATATCCGCCCCCGAGGTAACAACCTTCCGGACCCGGTCGGCCATTGTAACATCGGCATCGCTGTCTCTTGTCAGGATGACCCGGGCGCCACGGTCTTCCAGCAGTGCCTTCAGCTCCTTCACTACTGCAAGATTTATCTCCTTTTCGAGCGCGCCGGTCGAGCCGAGGGCCCCCAGGTTTTCTCCGCCGTGGCCTGCATCGAGGGCGAACGTGAGTGCCTTGATCTTGAGCTTCTCTGGCTGGCGACGGACTTTGATCACGAGTCCCGAGGGGTTATAGCCGATCTCGTAGCCCCAGATCTGCTTGTGGCGGAGCTCGATCGTAATCCGGAAGACGCCCGTTGAAGGCTCAGTATAATACACGTTCCTGATCTCACGGGTCGTGAGCTGCTGTATGATCCAGTTGGTGTTCGAGGTCGCACCGTAGAGATCGATATGGATCCGCGACGGGTCGGACTCCGTGGTCGATGAATACGGGAGACGAAGCGGAATCCCGACGGTGACATAATCGTATTTGTCGTCTCCGTATACCGTCCAGTTCTCCGTGAGGGCCGCGGGGAGTCGGGCTCCCCTCGGGATGAGGTCAACATTTGCCGCCGCGATCCAGGCTTCCTGTCCCGGCGACAGGGCAACGCGGTACTGGTTTCCGTGCTTTCCCGTGATTGCGAGTCGAATCCCCGAATTAATGAACGACATCTTGGCACCCCCGAGGCGATCTTCACCGAGACCGTAGGAAAGTGCAGGACGTTCTCCTTTCGTCACGCCGATGTACGGGAAGTCGCCGGGCCTCATGGTGACAGCCCCTTTCGAGGACGCCTCCACCGCCGCACCCGAAGGGCTCTCCAGGCGGAACCTGACCGGATGGGAAGAGAGCGTGTCACCGTCCTTCACGGTGTAGACGCCCCGGTAAATACCCCCCAGACCGTGCGCATAGTCGGGCTTGATCTCGGTCATCGGAATCCCCAGGTCACACGAGGCCTTGCCTCCGGGCGTCCCTTTGAATTGCACCTCAAGACGGTCATCCTCGTTCAGCCAGAGCTCTGCGGAGGGCTCCGTCATGATCGTGTCTATGGTCAGGACGGAATCCGGCGTCGTCTCGGGCGGCTTTGCGCGGACGACCAGGAACGACTTCGAAACTGAATCTCCCTTCGGACCTGTCGCGGTGAGTGTAAAGCGGTTTTCGCCGACGTTCAGGTTGAGGAGACCTGCCGCGGCCCCGGAGGGATACACCTTCAGGGGTGAGCCGTTTATTGTGAGCTTGTTCCCCGGTGCCGTCCCGGCGGACAGCCGGTATGTGCCGGAGGATGCCTGCACGGTGTCGGATTCAGGGACCACCAGGCGGACGAAATTGGGCCGGGCGGGGGCGGGCTGGGATGACAATGAGCCGGCGAGTATCAGGTTCACTGCGAACGGCAAAAGTGTTACCGTCAGGGACTTGTGGAGATGTGGGATTTTCATGCGAGCCTCATGAATTTGACGCAATGAATGAAAGAGCAATGACTCTCGGTCAGTAGAGTGTCGAGACCGACGTCCCGGGAAAATAATGAGACAGTATGGATTCAGGGGAGTAACCGCGATCCCCCATGACGGCCGCGCCGATCTGGCAGAGGCCGACCCCGTGCCCCCAGCCCGCCCCCGTGAGAACAAACCTCGAGGGGATAGTTCCCCTGATGTCCTCACTGTCGATGACGAACGCCGAGCTGTAGAGGTGCGACGGCGAAAGGGTCCGGCGGATCTCGAGCTCCTTCCCGATCGTGAGCGTCTTCTTTTCTCCCACAATCTTCAGGAGCGTGAGACGCCCCGAGGGACCGCGCTCAACCGGCGCCATATCAACGATTGCCCCGAAGTCGATGCCGGTCTTCTCGCGAATGAGCGCCGAGATGGATTCCTGCGTGTATTCAACTTTCCAGCGATAGAAATCCGCAGTCTCCTGGTCGTATGTGAGGAGGACCTGGGAGAGTATGCGGGTGTCCGCCGTGTTGCAGAATGCAGGGGGAGAGCTCCTGATCCATCCCTCCGCCAGATTCTCCCTGCTGACGTCGGGACCCGCAAGAAAGTCAGGGAGACGCCCGGCGGCGGGGATATCCGCCCGGTTGACAAGGTACGGGATCTCAACGGGCTGCCACACGTTTCCAAACGGTTCGGTGATCCCGCCGCAGGACTTGGAGAACCGTGCGTCGCAGATACGGCCGTCGTACATGACCACCTGTCCCCGCGTCTGCTCCACAGACTGCCTGACGGCGTCGGCAGACGATTTCGGGACCCCCTGGTAGCGCTGGCAATGGTCGTCGGCACACACGTCGTAGAGGTCGTGCTCCTCCCTGTCATACCAGCGGACCAGCCGGCCATGCGCCCTGGAAGTCGTCGGGTAACGCTTTCCCCCCGCTTTCAGCTCACCTGACCGTTCACGCTGCGCCAGGAGCCAGCTCCGTGATGTGATCGCGTGCGCCTTGAGGAGATTCGTGGAACTCGCAGCGCTCATCTCCGACGAGATGACGCTCGAAAGGTATTCTTCAACCGTGACGACATTGATCGCGACCACGTCACCCCCTTTCGCCACGAGACGGAGCGCGCCTGTGAAGCGTTGGTCTTCTTTCCGCTCCCAGTGAAACCCGATACCGATCGTCACTCCACGTATGACGAATGATGTCGTCCCGCGCACAGTCGGAGTCAGCAACACACCGGAAGCGTATACGGAACGCTTGCCGCCGCAGTCGATGAAGATGGAATTGCCGGAAACCGAAGCCCGCGCGGCCCCGCGAAGGGTCTCCTCCGATGCCGCGACATCAAACTCCCCTTCAAAGTCGACAACGGGTGCCGTGAGAACACCGACCGTGATCGTGGGTTCGGGGATCATGTCGCTGTCCTATTCACCCGTCAGTCCCCCTTCAGGCTGGCCATCGCCAGCAGCAGGGCACCGTGCGCCGGTCCGTTCAAAGGAGCCCGGAAGTCGACCGCGGGGGAGGATTTCCTGATCTCCGCGGCGAGCGTGCGCGCGTAAATTGTGTCGTGGTCGATGAGTCCGCCGATCATCACGATTCCCGTTCCCCCCTCCAAGCCGAGGCGGTTGACGGCCGTGACGACCTGGGGGGAAAACTCCCGGGCGGCGTGTGTGAGTATGCCGAGAGCGACCTGGTCCCCGGCTTCCGCGGCATCGAGAACGGCGGGCGCTATGGAGGGAATATCGAATTTCTCCCTGTAGATTGCGGCGATGATCCGTTCGCGTGTCTCGAGCCCGAACCGGGAGGAGATGGAAACACGCAGGCGGCCGGCCTCCCCCATGCCGTCGATCTCCCGCGAAACAGCTTTGAGGGCTTCCAGGCCTATGAAGTAACCGCTCCCTTCATCCCCGATCACTCTTCCCCACCCCCCGATCGAAAGCGTCTCACCGTCCGGGGACTTCCCCATGACGACGGATCCTGTCCCGGCGACAACGACAATCCCCGCTCCACCGTCGAACGCCCCCTCCAGCGCGATGCGTCCGTCGGACTTGATGGAAATCGGGAGGGACGGAAGACCCATCGCACGGAGGCGGGCCTGTATCGCATCGATCAGGACCTGCCGGTCCCTCCCGGCCCCCGCCCCCGCAAGACCCAGCACCACGGAACCGATCTCGGCAACAGGGCGATGGGCCGTCCGCGCAAGAGTCGCGATCAACTCGGCAAGATTCCGCGCGGCGTTGTCGATCCCGATGACATTCTGGTTCGATCCGTCCCCCCGGCCGCGGGCAAGGACCGTGCCGCGGCTATCGGCGAGGAGACCCAGGGTTTTCGACCCGCCGCCATCGGCACCGAGTACAAGCGTTTGCTGTGCCATTACTTAAGAAGTTCGAGCTTGGTTGTCTTTACGTAGCGAATCCCCCCTCCGGGGTCCGCGGCGATCAGGCGCGCAAAGTATACGCCGCTCCCCACTGAGGAGGCGTTCCATGTGACAGAGTGCGGCCCGGCCTGCGTCGGCCCGTCGACGAGCGTCGCAATTTCCCGTCCAAGGACGTCGAACACTTTGAGCGTGACGCGCGCGACGGCCGGCAGGTAATACCTGATCACGGTCGACGGGTTGAACGGGTTTGGGAAATTCTGTTCCAGCGCATAGCGGCCGGGTAGCCCCCCCGACAGCGGGCCGACAGAGACCAGCACTTCCTTCGCCACCTGCAACTGATCAATGACCACGGTTCCGGATGAGGCGCTCGTCCCCCGAAGATAGCGGAACTGGAATCCGTCGAACCGCATCTGTCCACCGAGCGTCGGACCGCCGAGCCATAGACCGACGGAATCATTGACAAGGTCCCATTCAAGCAACCTCCATCCCACCCAGTTGAGAGGATACCAGCGGCTCACTTTGTGGTTCTGCGACCTTCCCTCCGGGTAGATATCGACGCTGTCCTCGATCCCGAACCGGAACTGGCTGTTCCCCCCGTCGTTGTACACGTACGCCGTGAGTATGGTCCCCACTTTCTGCCAGAGGAGAGATTTCTGAGGAGCGAGAGTATCGAGCGGGACACGGAGGAGCCACGTCGCGGCTGTCGTATCCCACGTGAACGAAAGGGCGGCCGCACCCGGATCGGTCTGGAGCCCGGGATAGACAGGGGCGGGGACGAATGAGAAAGACGCGGTGTCGACCCCGGTCGTGTAGCGGGCGGCCATCGGTTGTTTCCATTGAACGGGAGCGGCGTCGAACGAATCAATTGTCGCGAGGATATGCGGGGGTGGTTTAACGGAAAAGTCCCAGATGACCGGAGACGTGTCCGGGATCATGTTCCCCATCGGGTCCTTCACGCCGCTCACACTCACCGTGTACGAAGCACCCGCTTCAAGGCCGGCGGTGACATAGATATTGACTCCCCCCCTGGTGGGGGTTTCCGTGTACTGGAGCGTCCGGGCGAGAGAAGGGAGGCCACCGATCTTCCCGATCCTGAAATTCTCGGTCGTGACAGTCGCCGGATCCAGCGGTTCATCGAATGTGATGTTGACGGTGTGATATGCCGTCCCCACGGCCATGGCGGAATCAGGATAGCGGCTGATGACCCTCGGAGGATCGACGCGAACAGGACCAGTCCGGGGCCGGGCACCCGATGAGGCCGCGCAAAGAGCGGCCACGCAGATGAGCATCACCAGCCGCCTCATCGGGATGCCTCACTGTACGTGATCACGAGTATCCTGCCTTCGAGCGTGCTGCAGACGATCGCGTCAGCGACAGGAGAGCACTGGGGGTACATCTCGATGCCGCGGGATTGTGGTGTAAGCACCCCGCTCACGTTTCCATCCGGAGAAACGTACGCAAGTTCGGACGAACGTAGTGCGTGGCCGTCGTCCGTGTCCGCCATGAAGATGAGCCACCTGCCGTCACGGGTCCAGACCGGGGCGTCCCGCCTCCCGATCCGCACGGCGTGGCTCCCGTCAGGCCCTGCGACAAATGCCCCCCGGTCCATCTCGCAGGCCACCAGCTTTGAGCCGTCGGGGGAGAGGGAAGGCCAGAGGTAACTCCCATTGCCGAGGGGATCGATGAGGGACTTCACTCCGTCACGGAGGATCGCAATTTTCGTCTCCTCGATCCCGAGTATCGAGACCGTCCCGGCGGGCTGGACTCCGGCAGTCACCCCCTGAAGCTGGTCGCCGACGGAATACACGGGATCGGACCGGACGAATGAAGGAAGTGAGATCGACTTCCCCGACGCGAGGACGGAGGAGGTACCGTCGGCGATATTTCTGACCACCGCCTCCTGCAGCCGCTCCCCGGGGAGCGGACCGGACAGGGTCCGGCGCCAGGCAATGCGTGACCCATCATCGGATATGCTGAATCCGTAGCCCGATCCTCTGTCTGAAGTAATCTGAACTGTCTTCCCTTCGACTCTCGAGTACGCCCAGATGCCGTCGAAATCCGATGCCGTGAAGAAGATCGTTTTTCCGTCGGGAGACCAGCGGGGCTGGGACCAGGAACGCGATCTTTCCAGCGGCAGCGTCTCTACTTTGAGCGATTTCAACTGTGCGGGGCTCAGGAGGGGGAAAACAACGAGGACGAATGCAATGGCGACACGCATATCCACTACTCCAGGAGTAAACATCAATATAGGAAAAAACGGGGACCGGGGCCCCTCAGCCGCGGAAAGACCGTGATGAGATTAGAGTTTCCTCGCGCCGATGCCGGGTCCCCCGGTCAACGTGACTTTGCCGTCGACGATCGAGGCACCCGAGAACAGGTCGTTGCGTATCAGCAGCGCGCCGTCAAGGTCCGCGTAGTCCGCCAGCGGTGAGAGCTGGGCCGCGGCCGAGATGGCGCAGGATGTCTCCGTCATGCACCCGATCATGACCTTCATGCCGAGTGCCCGGGCGGTCGCGATCATCTTGTATGCCTCGCTCATCCCGGTGGATTTCATCAACTTGACGTTGATACCGTCGAACACACCTATCGACTTGCGTATGTCGGCGAGGCGCACCACGCTTTCGTCCCCGAAGATGGGGAGCGGGCTTTTTGCGCGGAGCCATGCGGTGTCATCCGGTTGATCTTTCGGCATCGGCTGCTCCACGATCTCCACTCCCCGTGTCGCGAGCCATTCGATCATCCGGAGAGCGAACTCCCGGTCCTTCCATCCCTGGTTCACGTCCACGCGGACCGGCTTGTCCGTGACCTCGCGGATCGTCTCGATCATCTCTTTGTCGTTTTCGCGACCCAGTTTTACCTTGAGGACCTTGTAGATCGCCGCCTCATTCACCTTTCTCCTGACGACCTCCTTCGTGTCGATGCCGATGGTGAACGTGGTAACGGGAGTTTTCGACGGATCGAGCCCCCAGATCCTGTACCAGGGGTAGCCCATCTTCTTCCCCAGCCAGTCGTGGAGCGCAATGTCGACGGCGGCCTTCGCGGCATTGTTCCCGGGCGCGATCGAGTCAACATCACCGAGTATGTCCTCGATGCGGAACAGGTCGGGATATTTCGCGAGATCGACCTTTGCCAGAAACGCCGTCGCGGTCGCCTGAGTCTCGCCGAGGTAAGGCGGCATCGAGGCCTCACCGTACCCGGTGATCCCGTCCTCTTCCACCTCCACCATCATGGCAGCCGTCGCCGTCCGGGAACTCGTGGCAAGTGTGAAGGCGTGCTTCAGCTCCAGCGTGAAGGGATAGAATCTGAGTCTCATGGGGTTCCCCTGGACGAAGTCCCCCCCTTTGGAGGCAAGGAACTCCAAACACGATGATGTCCGGAGAAATGTACCTATTTTTCCTGATTAAATGAAGGTGATGAAGTAGCGGAACACGAGCTGGAGGAAATGCATGCCCGATCTGAAGGCCAGGCCGGGAATGCTGATGAACATGAGCGTGCTGGTATCGCTCGCGACGATGGAAAACCCGACCGACCACCAGGACATCTGCTTCCCCCCGGGGAAACAGTCACGGGAATCCTTCTGCCGGCCGGCGATAAGGACGCCTGCCACGGTGACACCGGCAAGGCAGACGATGACGGCGGCGTAGTCGATCGGGGAGAAACCCACGCGACTACTTTGTCAACAGAGCTGAGTGGCTCCGGACGATCTTCCGGGTGTTTTGAATTTCAAATCCCACCGCGCGGGCGAGCGAAAGTGAACTGCTGAACCCGTCCCTGGACACATGTCCCGCGGGTTCCGAAAACAGGAGGCTCCCCCCTTTTTTCAATGCACTGAAGATCTCGGTGAGAAAGCGCCTCGGATCAGGGAGCTCGTGCACCACCGCAATCGCCAGAGCAAAGTCAAGTCGCCCCTTCAGGTCGTCAATCGCAAGGGATTCGGCCGTACAGACACGGAATTCCATGCGAGCCTCCAGTCCCGCCTTCACAGCGCGCTTCTTCAGCGAAACGATCATCCTCTCCTGGAGGTCGATACACACCACTCGTCCCGATTCCCCCACCAGACGGGCGAGCGGGAGACTGAAAAACCCCATGGCGGTCCCCGCGTCCAGGACGGTCATCCCGGATCTGACGAAGGGCTTCAGGATGCGCTCGGGGTTCGTGATCAGTTTTCTTAGAGGGCTCAGGAGTAAGTACCCTACCCAGAACGGACAGACGTGCTGGCTCATGCCGATTCCTCTTCAGTTCTGTTTGGACGAAATAAACTCCGCCGTCTGCCGGAGAGCGCGGATCCCATTGTCCCGCGCGCGATCATTCCATTCCCCGAGACATACCGGGATAACAAAAAGCGAAGAAAAGGCATTCTCCCGGCCGCACGACGGGGCCCCCGCGGGGTTGATTCTGTTGGCATATATCCCTTCCTTTCGTGATCGGAATATACTGAAAACAGATTCATCATTTCCACATGAAGAAGATCATTCGGCGCGTGAGAAAATAGCAGAAGGAGTACCCGATGCAGGATCCAGATCCAACCGCCGCGGGCGGGACCACGTCCATCGCCCGCCAGACGCTCAAGGAGATCTCCCAGCCCTTTATCGACCTCTTCCATGCGTCGCAGGCGCTCTGGGGGATCAACCTTTCCTACCTCCTGGAAGGGTTGACCTATTTCGGCGTCGTGGGCCTGCTCGCAATATTCTTCAACGACTATATCGGGCTCGACGACATAAGCGCCGGGCAGATGGTGGGGTTCCTGACTGCCGGCATCACGCTCGGGATGCTGTTCATGGGAGCCACCGTGGATCTGATCGGGCCGCGCAGGTCGCTCCTCCTTTCTCTGTTCCTGATGCTTGTCGGCCGAATCCTCCTGACGCTGAGCCCGGAGCTCGGGACCAGGGGACTCTGGTCCTCCTCCCACTGGCTCGCGATGGGCGGGCTGATGGGAATCATACTCGGGTACGGGATCTACCAGCCCGCATGCTATGCCGCGGTCAGGCAATTCACGTCGGAGAAGACGGCGGCGATGGGTTACGCGATGCTGTATGCGATTATGAACCTGGGGGGATTCCTGCCGGGGCTGATTTCACCTCCCGTGCGCAGGGCGTACGGGATCACGGGAGTCTTCTGGGTCTACGTCGCGCTGACAGTCGCAGGGATTCTTGTCATCGCGTTTCTTTTAACGCGGAAGGCGATCGCGAAAGCGACGGCGCAGGCCGAGAATGAGCGGAAGGAAAAGTCCGTACAGGAAGAGAAAAAACCGTTGAAGGAACAGATACTCTTTTATCTGAAGAACTTCCCCGTCAGGGACTCCCGGTTCATGTTTTTCATATTCATTCTGATCCCGGTCCAGACCCTCTTCGCACACAACTGGCTGACGCTCCCGCAGTACTGCAGCCGCGCATTCACGGGCGTCGTGAGCGACAACTATGAGTTCTTCGTCAACTTCAGCCCCTTGCTGATATTCGTGCTTACTCCCGTCGTCACCGCGCTCACATTCAAGAAGAACACGTACACTATGATGATCGTCGGGACGTTCGTCATGGCAGCGCCGACGTTTATACTCGCCCTCGGGCCGAACATCGTCGGGCTGTTTGCGTACCTCATACTTGCGACGCTCGGGGAGGCCACCTGGTCCGCGAGGTTCCTGCAATGGGTGGCGGAGATCGCCCCGAAAAGCATGACAGGCATATACATGGGGATCGGCCAGTTCCCATGGTTCCTGACGAAGGTCATCACCAGCCTCTACAGCGGCTGGTTCCTCATGCATTACTGCCCCGCGGGAGTCCCCCCCGGGCAGATGCATACGGGGACAATGTGGTTCATTTACGGAGTCATCGCATTGATGACCCCGGCAGGGCTCCTCCTGGCTTCAAAGTGGATGAGGAAAGGCTTCAAGGAACGGGCAGAAGTGCCTCAAAGCTAAGAAAATGACCAACATCGCCGATTTTGGGCAAAACGGCAAAAAAAGCTTGCAATTCTCGGTCGGGGTTTGTAGGTTTCAGAGGCAAATCGAGCGTACACCGTTCTTGCGCCATCAAGTGCTTGCTGATGTACAGCTTTAGCCTGTTAAGGTGAGTGTCGCCAGCAGTCGGATCGCAGACAATGGTGAAGGGAATGCCCCATTGCGTGCGATTTTTTTTTACTCCGAGCCGACCGAGACGATGTACACAATCCACTAAAATATTCACAGAAAGGGATTTGTTCCATGGAGAAGGGAACAGTCAAGTGGTTCAACAGCGCTAAAGGATACGGTTTCATCTCCCGCCCCGGCGGTGAAGACGTGTTCGTGCACTTCAAGGCGATCAACGGCGAAGGCTACAAAACTCTGAACGAAGGCGACACCGTCGAGTTCGAAGTCGAACGTGGACCGAAGGGTCTCCAGGCAGCCAACGTCACGAAGGTGTAACGGCTCTTTTGGTACAATGCAGTCCGCATCCTCTCCGATCGGGGGGGGATGCGGTTATGTTTTCAGTTCTTTGTTTTACTGAAGGAAGACCCCATGAGCGCCCTCGTTTCAAGGAGTTCCGCATTTTCCTCCAAGCTCGAGGTGCTCGCCGATCTCGAAGAGACCGTCCGTCAGTTCATGGCGAAACACGAAGAGAAACGCGACAACTGGTATCCGTCGGAGTTTCTTCCCGCCAATCCTGACGACCTGAACGACAGCGTGATCACCGAGCTTCGCGACAGGGCCCGGGGTCTCCCCGATTCGGCCCGCGTCGCCTTTACGATCAACATCCTCACCGAAGAAGGCCTGCCGCATTTCCACCGCCTGATCGCCGAGTCACTCGGCAGCCAGACGTTCTGGAGCCTGTGGAACAGACTCTGGACCGCCGAGGAAGACCGTCACGGCAACATTCTCCGGGACTACGCCCGGGACTCGCGGCTCCTCAACTTCTCGGCACTCGAAGAGATGCAATTCAAGTACATCCGGAACGGGTTTTACCCGGACTGGGCGGGGGACCCGTACAAACTGTTTATCTACACCACCTGCCAGGAGCGCGCCACGCAGATCTCGCACCTCAACACGGGGAAACTCGCAGAAGGTCAGGAACCATTGCTTGTGGCAGTCACGCAGAAGATCGCACAGGACGAGTCGCGCCACTATGCGTTCTACATGAACGTCTTCCGCGAGATCCTGGCACGCGACCCGAACCAGGCGCTCGAGGCCGCATCGTCGATCATGCCCGCCATCGACATGCCGGGAATCTCCATCTCGAATTTCAATGACTATGCCGACGTCATCAGGCGGGCGGGGATCTACGGACCGCGCGACTACAAGTGCATCATCGAGAACCTGATACACAACTGGAACATCGATGTGATGACGTACCTGAATGAGATCGGCAGGAAGGCCCAGGAAAAAATCATGTCGATACCGTCCCGCCTCGACAAGCTCTCCCAGTACATCGAAACGAGGAGCAAGGCCAAGAGCTTCACGTTCGAAGTGATCTACGGCAGGATACTCGAGATGGCGTAGACACCCGCAAGTGACCGACATGTCCATACGCATTTTCATAACCGGCGGCACGTTCGACAAGGAATACAACGAGATCGACGGAAAGCTCTATTTCAAGGATACCCATCTTCACGAGATGCTGACGCTCGGCCGATGCAAGGCGAACGTCGCAATGCGGACGCTCATGATGGTGGACAGCCTCGAGATGACCGACGCGGACCTGGAGATCATCACGAAGCAGTGCCTGAAAACTCCGGAGGAACGGATCGTCATCACCCACGGGACGGACACGATGGAGGTCACGGCCCGGGTGCTGGGGGAAAAGGTGAAGGGAAAGACGATCGTGCTCACCGGCGCGATGATCCCGTACAAGTTCGGCAGCTCTGACGGGTTGTTCAACCTGGGGAGTGCGCTGGCGTTCGTCCAGACTCTCCCACACGGAGTGTACATCGCGATGAACGGACGGTGCTTCCCCTGCGACAATGTGAGGAAGAACCGGAGGACGGGGGAGTTCGAGGAACTCCACAAGGGGGGGGATTAAAAGGGGAGCGGCTGACCGGGCCTGGAGGCTACGCGATGTGGACGACAAATATCGGAATCTGTTTCAGCGCGAAGAGGGCGACGAGAGCAAGTATCCACAGGAGGATCCCCGTGCGCGTGGATTTCACATCGGCAACGCTGAGGAAGCTGTCCGCCAGCAGCAGGAAGAAACTGCTGACGCACCCATTCTCCATCACGCGGTAGACAAGACCGGTTGCCGTCGGATCGAACCGCCCGAGGACCAGGGCAACGAACATCAGCGACGGTATCCAGAGGAAAAACCTCTGTTTCGCGGAAATGAGCATCGTTCTCCCCGTCAGTAGCGAACGACCTTCAGGCTGGACACGCCGGCCTTGAAGGTCAGGAAAATCCTCCTGGACGCGGTGTCGAAATTCGCCGTCCTGTACTCCCCCTCCCCCCGGTCCACAAACCCGTCGAACGCCTTCGAAGAGAGACCGCTCTCCGATCTGATCTCGCAGCCCGCTGACTCCGGCACCCGCACGCTGATCGAGGAGACGCCCGCATGAATTCTCACCCTGCATTGCTCCGCACGGTCCCCCAGCCTTAGCCGGACATCCGCCGCGCCGGTCTTGATGTCGATATTCTCCGCGTCGAAGGGGGAGAGATCGGCATCGAGTTTCGCGGCACCGAGCTCGAAATCGAGCGCCCAGACCGGGCCGGGATGGAGACACATCGTGACGCTGTTGTGCCCCCCCGCAGGGAAACCGATCGTACGATTTGCGAGCCGAAGCGTCACGTCCTTCTTATCGGAGCCGGTCCGGCTGTCAATCTCATATTTCCCGAGGTCCGTCTCAGTTTCAGCGCGGAAGAGCGCGGCACACGTGTCCCGAAGCGTGAATGAGCCGGCCCCGGAGATGAACCTCAGCGAAGCCAGCGGGAGCGTGCTGTCGTACGTCTCCATGAATGTCTGGCTGGTCAGATCGCGGGGCTCGCGGCCCGATCCCCATTCCTCCCACAGCCCGTAGATGATGAGGGCCAGGAAAATCGCTCCGATGACGGCGAGAAGCGAGCGGATCGCCCTGGCACCTGTGAACATCCCGATGCCCCAGAGGACGAGCACCAGCGGCCAGAATTTCCAGAGCGAGCCGAGTTGGAGTGTCATGACGCCGAGCTTCGCGAGAAGGATGAGAATCCCCGCAAGGACCAGGAATGTACCCCAGAAAAACCTCGAAGTGTTCATGTGATGTGCCGTCGTAGTGTTAGTCAGAGTATGAAGACGCGAAAAAAGGTCACGGGACAGAGAGTGCGCACGACTGCCGACACAGCGCCTATTTGTTCAAAATGAGCGTATCGAGAGGCATCCCGTGTTCATTGTACACATACAGGCTCAGGGACGACGGCGTGACGTCAGCAACCGCCCAGTTGTGCTCTTTCACCGATTTCAGCGTATACCAGGCCGCTGCCGGGTCATACAGTGGAGCTCCGGCGGAGCCAATGACCAGATGATGGATGCCGTTCACCCGGTTGTGCTGGTAGAAGTGCGAGTGGCCGGTCAGCACCAGGACGACCCCTGTTGGTTCAAAAACGGCGGTGGACAGCGCAATCATCGAAGAATCCTCCCCGTGCCCCCCGCCGCAATAGGCGGGCTTGTGAACCATGACAAGCTTCCACCGGCGATTCGTCCCGTGCAGGTCGGCGTCTGCAAACGCGTACTGCGGACTTCCGAGCGTCAGCGGGATCTCGCTGTTGAGAACAAGCACGTGCATATCGCCGCAGTCGAAGGAATAAAAATCCTGCGAGGCGGACCCGACCGGTCCGTGCGTGAAGGCCTGGGTGTTGGTTGTCCATTGTTCGTGGTTTCCCGGAGAATTGACCCAGGGGACCGATCCGCCGAAATTGACCTGCGGGCTGCGGAAAAACCCGGTCTTCCAATCGTCGTACGCCGGCCGGGGGCAGAGATCCCCCCCGTAAAGAGCAAGGAGCGGGTGCATCGCCGTGACACGGACCATGACGCTGTCGAACACGTCCGGTCCGCCCCGGTCGTCCGCCACCCAGGCGAACCGGAATGGAGTACCCGGCAGTGCTCCGGTCCTGAACCGGGATAATTCCGAGAATGCACCCCCCTCTCCCGCCCTGTAGTAGTACTCCGTGCCCGGCCTCAGATCCTGAAGGGGGATCCGGTGAACGTATGTCACCGGGGAGGCGGTGGTCAGCGCGACGCTTTCGGTTTCGGCTGTGAGGCCGCAGTCAGGAGTCGTACCGTATTCCACCGTGATGACATCGGGCAGATCAGACTCCACCAGCACATAGACGCTCGTCGGCGTGAGGGCCTGCAAATACGGCCGCATGATGACACCTGCGGTCGAGACCGACAGTGCAGCAAGGGGAAGAAGAAGGGTGAAGATGGAGCGCATCAGGTTCCTTCCGGTTATTTCAGAAAAATCATCGCCCTCTGTGCAGAAAAGCCCGCAGCAGCGAGACGGCAGAAGTAAATCCCGCTCGAGAGGTGAGAAGCGTTAAATGTCGCCTGATAGAATCCGGCGGAACGGGGCCCGTCGAAGAGCCGGGCAACTTCGCGGCCAAGCAGGTCGTAGACGGCCAATCGCACATCACCGGGCCGGGGCGTCTGGTACGATATGGTTGTCGAAGGGTTGAACGGGTTAGGATAATTCTGGGAGAGGGCGAAAGCCGAGGGAACGCCGGGTTCCTGGTTCCCTCCCCGTCCGGTCGAATCCGTGTAAGGAGCAGCCCAGATGCTCAGCACCTTGGCGTCCATCCTCATCCAGATCGGGTAGACCCTCCCATCCCGCGCCGCAATGCCGGTGTAGTCGCCGAAAAAGACGGTGGGATCAGGAGTGAATGAGGTCGTACTCACCTTGAAATCGGCAAACGTCCTCCCGCCGTCGGAGGAGTGGGCAACGTACACATCCGTTCCATCCCCGTCCGTCCCCCGCCGGTCGTAATAGATGACGTAGATGCCACCCGTCAGAGGATCGACAGTCAACCAGGGAAAGAAATGCTCGCGATCAGTCCGGTCGGTGTTCACTTGCTCCGCCGCCTGCCACGTGGCGCCGCCATCCGTCGAGCGCCGGAGGAAGATCCCCGTGTTACCTCGGCCGAACCTGATATCAGACCAGCACACATAGACTGTCCCGCGATCCGGTGAATTGCTGATATCGCACCCGGTCACCGGCATGCCGTTGCACCTGTAAATCCCGGAGACATGCTGGTCCCACCCCCCGGGGAGGGAATCAACAAAGACATTTCTTCCCCACGTCACTCCGCCATCGGTCGATTTGCTGAACATGATCCCGAGCGGCCCCCCCCAGCTCAGGTAGACTTCGCCGTTGGGTCCGACCGCAGGCACAGCCCCCTCAACGGTGTTGGAGGAATCAACGCAGTCTCCGGCACGCTCGCTCACACGCACGGGCGCCATCCATGTGGTGCCCCCGTCGGTCGAGCGTGAGAAGAGAATCCGGGAGCTGTCGCCCGGGACACGGCTGGCGAGCAGATCGAATTGCGTCCAGGCCAGGTAGATGTTGTTCCTGTAAGGGGATTTCGTCAGATCGGCGGCGAGGTAGTCCTTGTCCTGCTGCCGGGGAGGATTGTAGCCGACGATCACGGAATCCCTCCAGGTGTACCCGCCATCGGAAGACCGGTGGACGCCAAGACGGTCTATAAACTTCGCTCCCGGTACACCGATCATGCTGTAATTGGAGAGGTGACAATAATAGAGGTTTCCCTCTCCATCGAACGTGAGGCTCGGATCCCCCCAGGTCCCCGGAGGAAGGAGCTTCTCCGTCCAGGTCAGGCCCCCGTCTGCGGATGCATATGCGTAGCGGACATTGGCGGAGGCGGCAATATTCAGCGGATTGACAGGATTGATCGCGATAGATACTTCCTCCGGCGGATAGAAATCCCCGGTGATCGGCGGGCTCACCCGGATGTTCAGCGGCTGGGCGTCAACCGACCCGGCCACGAATGACGCGCATAGTAAGGCTGAGAAAGCAGAACCCCAGGTCACGACCGTGTAATCCGCCGGTTTCTGAATATCGCACACTCTTTAAGACGAGTCGGAATGCCGGGTTGTTTCGAAGATGCCGGGCGAAGCGCGACCCGTACTTATGGAATATACGATAGTCAGGGAAGAAACCCACTATTTTCCCACACGGAGGCGTCCGCCGCCGCTTGCGGAACGGTAGTCGGCGTTGTACATCGCCTCCGCGACGACAGGCGCATACTGGAAATTCCCCTGCGTGACCGCGCGGACGGCATAGTAGAACTGCATCTGCCGGCGGCCGCCCCTGATCGCCGTGTACAGGTTGATCCGGTCGTCGCGGATGTCCATGTAATCTGCGCTCGCCGGGTTCCTGATGAAAGCATAGTTCGTGGCCTCCGTGATGCGAGGGTTCTCGAGCTCGAATCCTCCCGGGAGGAGGTCGGTAATCGCGATGTTGTCCAGGTCGTTGACCGACGACGTCAGCGTGATCCGCACGACGATGAGATCGTTCTGTTTGATCCCGCCGGGATTGACCGGGTTCCCGTTCCGGTCGAGGAGTTCGCGGCGTACCTGGAGGTTCTTATCTTCGATCTTCACCGCACCGTCAGAACGGATCCCTTCGGTCACGAGGGAGTAATAGATTCTCCCCTCCCCTTTCATCGCGATCGTCACTTTCTTGCCGAAAGGCTCGATGTCCATCCTCCGGTTCCCCCCTTTGTACGCATACTCCTTTCCACCGACCGAGACATTTCCCTCGACCTTTGTCGCGGTCGCCATGCGGGCGGCCTTCCCGAAGGCAAGGAGCGTGAACGCGTCATCCTGGGTGCTGCACCACCAGTCGTTGTGGTAGTGGGTCGAAAGGTATTCCATGAGGCGCGGAATGTTCGGGTTGTTCAGGTCCGTCTCAAGGAGTATGTTCAGCATGAGCGCATTCGCCCTGATCGGCGAATCGAAATTCCATCCGGATTCGCGGACCGCCTCTTCGACGGAGAATTGCGACGGAAGGATCTCGCCATAGACGGCCCGGTCGCCTGCAAGCGCGTACGCGCCGGCAAGAAGATATTTCGTGTCTGTCGTCAGGAGACCCTTTTCGCCCCGGTAGAAGTCCATGACCGGTTTCTCCGGCGCCCCGCCGATCGCCAGGACATACAGGGCGTAGATCGTGCTCTTGTCGGCGATCCGGGTCACCGTTATCTGGTTGTTGCCGTGGGAATAGTAGTCCTCCGTGAGCTTGCTCCGGGCGATCCCGGCAACAGCGCCCAGAGCCGATTTCAGCGTCGCTTCGGGAACCGCAAACCCGGCCTTCCGCGCTTCGAGAAGGAAGTGCGTGGCATAGACCGTCGACCAGCGGTTCGAGGATGTCCCCCCGGGCCAGTACGAAAAAGTCCCGTCGTACAGCTGCATCGAGGTCACCTTCGTGATGGCCTCGTTCACAAAATAGACCGGGCTCCCTGTGTTGAGCGTCGAGGGAGCGAGAATCACGGCGATGTCGCGGAGATAGATCTGGGGGAACGCCTTCGAGACGGTCTGTTCAAGGCAACCGTGCGGATAGCCGATCAGGTACGCCAGCTCCTTCGCAAAATTCGCCACAGGGTACGGGCTGAGGGTCAGGTACGCCCTGCGCCCGTACGAGAGGTACGCATCCGGGATGTCATGGGAAACGGTTTTCCCCCCGTCCACCACCCCCGTGACGGCGTCCGACGAAAAGGGGGCTGCGGGACGCACCGGCAGCTCGGTCGTCGATTCGAGTGTCTCGCCGAACGCTTCGGTCCGCACACTGACCGTGCCCTTGCCCACCTGATTGGATCCACGGAGCGGAATGTTCGTGAACCGTTCCTGGTTGGGACCGACGTCCAGAGATGCGCTTTTCGACACCGCGGCAACCGGCCCGTCGGTCCGGACGGCAAACTGGAGAGTGACGGCCTTCCCGGTAGTGTTGAATGCCGTGAGGGGCATGATGATCGAATCGCCGGGGCTGAGGAACCTGGGGAGCGCCGGCGTGATCACGACGGGATCAGAGACCTTCATGGGGATCTGGGCGGAGCCGAACCGGTCCCCCTTGTAGGCCAGAGCCATGAGACGGAGCTCGCCGTTGAATTCGGGGACATCGAGCGTGACCTCCGCCTCGCCGCTCCCGTTGGTCTTCAGTATCCCCGACCAGAGCGCGAGCGGCTTGAACCTCTGGACGCCGAGCGGGTTCGCGCGCTTTGCCAGCTCCGCGTCGCTTCCCCCGGTGGTGCTCGCCTTCGTTTGCTTCGCCTCCGGGATCAGGTGTTTGAAGAAATCAAACGTCTCCGTCTCGAGCGTCTTCCGCGCATAGAAATAGCCGTACGGGTCGGGGGTCTTGTAGTTCTTCACCTGGCAGATCCCCTCGTCAACCGCTGCGAGCGTGACATACACGTTCTTTTCGTTTCCTGCAACGACCGTGACTTTCTGCTTTCCGCGGGGGCGGATCTTCTCGGGCGCCCTGATGGCGACCTCGAACCGGTTCGATTTCCTTTCGACAAAGAGGGGGGCAAAGCCGTGCCCTGCCAGGAGCGGGATGTCCTCATCCCTGATCCTGCGGAAGAGGACGGCGGCGACGTACGCGTTGGGGAGGAACTTCTCGTCGACCGCCAGATCCATCGAGGCGGCGTTGTTCACCACGTCGAGGTACCTGTAACTGAACTCCCTGTTCCTTTCGACAGTCACGAGCATCCTCCCGCTGAACGGCGTCTGGAAGAGCACCCGTGCCTTCTCCCCGGGGGCATACACAGGCTTGTCGAAGACGATGTCCACGCGTGCCTCCGGGTTCACCTCAAACGACGTCACATCGGACGTCCCCCAGCTGTAGGAATAGAAGGAGAACTGGTTGTACCCCGTTCCTCCTTCCTTCGACACGCGGACGACATAGTCGCCCGAGCGGGAAGTCATGTACGTGTAGTCGTAGGAGCTGTCCCGCAGCTTGAGGTGATCGGTTCTCTCGACTATCTCGATCCGCTCCGAGACGTAGCGAAGCGTGTTCGTCCCTTCGTGCTGGCGGAGGACCGAGTGCCATTCATGGCGGATCAGTTCAATTTTTGCGGCAAAACCCGCGATCGGTTTATCGCCAGGATCGACCGCAACGATCTGGAGTTGCTGAGGCGTGTTCGGACTGACGTAGTACGCCCCCTGGTTTCGTATGCCGATGAAATAGTCTTTGGGGTAGACGACCGTCTGCGCGAGCTGGTAGACGGGGCGGCCCGACTCGTCGAAGACGGCAACGCGCCCCTTCCCGCGAAGGAGCCCGCTCGCCGTCAGGTCCTTCGGCATCGCAAATTCCACCAGAGCCTTCCCCCGGTCATCGGTCTTCCCGCTGAACACCTCCGGATTGGCGGAGTAGTTCTTCGCGGCATCATCGTAGAAACGGAAGGCGGGGAACCGTTTCGAGACAAACGGGACGGCGTCGAACGATCCTTCAAACTCCCAGTTCCGCCCGGCCGCCGGAGGTCCGAAGAAGTTGAGCGCGAGGAGGTCGTACCTGATTTTGTCCCCGGGACGCGCGGTCTCCTGTGACGCGGTGAGCGTCAGCCGGAGGCGGTCGGGGACGAAGTCCTCCACGCTCACCTTGTAGCCCGCCAGGAACGTGTTGTTCCCGGTGTAGAGCTCCATCCGGTAGTCACCCGTGGCCGCTGTGGGCTGCGTCTGGTAGGAGGTTTCGAACGAGCCCTCTTCATTGAGCGAGTACTGTTGTTCCGACACGACCGTTCCCCGGGGGTTGGAGATCTTCACCTTCACGGGCATGCCGGAGGGGAGCGCCTCGTTCAGATTGCGGACGATGCCCGAGGCGATGATTTTCTCACCGGGACGATAAATGTTCCGGTCCCCGTACAGGAAGGCGTCATAGACCCCCTGGGCGTCCCGCTTCCCCCCGACGTCAAACCGGGAGTTTTCAACCCTGTAATCCACGAGGTTGATGATATTGAAGTCGTTCTCTGCCTCGGCCGTAATGAGCTTCAGGACGAAATCCTTTGCCGTCGCCCTGTAGCTGGCGAACCTCGCTTCCCCGTCACTCCCGGATTTCACAGAGGCGATGACCTGGTTGTTTATCGAGACGAGCGTCACGAGGGCGCCGGGCACCGGCTTGTTCGTCAGAAGGCTGACGACGAACACCATCACCTCGTCGGGACTCTGTTTGACGATCAGCCCGAGATCGGAGACCGAAACAAGCTTGGAAGTTGTCCGCCACGGTTCTGCCGGGTTTGCAATCTCCACCAGATAGAAACCCTTGTACCCGTTGTTCGTGAACCGGTTCAGGTCGATCCCGGAAGTCACCTCCTGGTTGTTCGCACCGTTCGTGACGATCGTGTCGACGCTGAGCTGGCGCCCGTAGGTCCCCAGCTCGTAGCGGTACTTCGCCCGCCAGCTCCCCCCGTCTTCGTCGCCTCCGCCGTCTTCCCCCTCGTAGTAGTCGTACGACCGGCCGTTGTCGAGGAAGAAGACCAGGTTGTTCTGAAACACCTGGCTCACCCGCACGAACAGTTTCGGCATGTTGACGGTTTTGACCTCCAGGGTCCGCCGCCCCCCCATGAGCATGTAGATGCCAGAGGAGGAAGTGAAGCGAAACGACGGTGCGATGTTGCCTATGACAACGTCCGCCGGATAGTCGTTCTGCGTCTTTCCGCCGAGGACGCTTTCCATCCCCTTCCGGATCAGGAGCCGGAACGCGGTCCCCGGCTCGAACTTCCCCCTGATCGTAAAGCCCGTCCCCTCGTTCGTCACGGTGAAATCGCGGACCGGATCTATCGTGACGTTCGCTTTCGCCACGGCCGCGTCGACCTCCTGGGACGTCGAGATCTTTATCGAACTCGTCACGCCGTCAAATGCGACCGAGTGGCCGTAGATCTTTAACTCGCCCAGCGGAGGAAGCTGGCACGTGAACGGCCGTTCCATCCAGATGTGCGTGTTCGTCTCGGGAGAGACCAGTTTGTCGTCGAACGTAATTGCAATGTTGCGCGCCTTCTCCAGTTGTGTCACGGTCCCCACCTCGAGGGCGATGACCCGGTTCTTCTCCTGCGTGACCACCTTTGCGATCTGCTGCGGAGCGTCATCGAGGGTCACTTTGATGTTCGCGCCGACGTCCTGCGGGTTGACCGGGTATGTGAACTCCAGGTTCGCCTTTATGCCGACCTGCCGTTTGTCGCCGATCCTGTCATAGAAGAACTCGGCGGTTTTCAGCGTAAACCGTCCGGTCGAAAATGTGAATTCTTCCCCTCCTTTGAACGACGTCGCGTGCGCCATCCCCTTCAGCAGTGCCGTGTTCAGTCTTCCGCTGAACTTCGCGTCTCCGGCGAACGGCTGATCGGGGCTGAACACAAGCCGCGTCGTGTCCTGCCAGACGAACTTCCCGGGGATCCCGGGGGTGAATTCGATGAACGGCGTGCTCGTCCAGAGGTTGAGAGAATCAATGGGAACCACCCCGCGGGAGAATGTAAGCGTGATGACCGCGTCGCGGGAGAGGACGCCCGAAGGAAGGTCCGATGTGAGCCGCAGGACCTGCGAATCCGGACCCGAGCAGGAAAGGAGAATGATCCCCAGGAGGAGGGTCAGGACGATGACGTGCAGTGGCTTCATGACAGGTGCCTTCCGGATAGGGATTAGAGGACGTACTTCACTTTGATATGGACGGAAGTCGCTCTTCCCCTGTCATCGATGCAGGTGACAGTGTGTTCCCCCGCGGCAATGGGGACGAAGAGCTTCTCTCCCGGACCGTTCTTTCCGAGATAGGTATCATTCACATACCAGGCGTGCTGGTGCACATCGACTCCCGACGTCGCCTGAAGGACGAGTTTCTGTTTTGCCGCGACGAAGTAATATGTCATGTCGTCGGAGGGGCTGACGATCGATGGGCCGTCGCCGCTGAAGAGCCTCGAGCACCGCGGATTATGCGGAGGGGCGGCGGCATACGCCGTCCCCGACTTGCGCCAGAAGTCGAGAAGCTCCGCGGGATATTCCGGGACTGTGACGGTCCGGAACGGATGTTCGGCAACGCAGGACGGGCAGTAAGAGAGACGCCCATCCGGGGACTCGAGGACTTCACGGCAGATATCGCAGACGCGCTGCGACGTATGAGATTCCGAGCTCACATCATCAATCAGGTTTTCGCACCGCGCCCCCGGAAGGAGACCGCTCCGGGCGCAGACGAGGCGGCCGCGTATGTCCTTCGGCTGCGGGAGTATCGTCTTCTGGCTTCCCCGGGAAATGGAATTGAAGATATCGATCAGGAGCGGCGCGGCCGACTTTCCCCCTACAAGCTCCGGGTTGCCCCTCTGGTCAACGTTCCCGATCCAGACACCGACGGTGTACTCGGCAGAATACCCGATCGACCACGCATCCCGTCTTCCGTAGCTTGTCCCGGTCTTGAACGCGACGGCCGGGAGGTTGAGAGCAAACTCGAAGTTGTTGGGAAGATCGGGCCGGTCGAGGCCGCGAAGGATCTCCGTCACCATCCAGGCGGAGGCGGGGGAAAATATCTGTTTCCCGTCGCCGGCGCGGTCAGCAGCTTCGTGCGTAAACCGGAGAGGGGCGTATCGTCCGCCGGCCGGAAAAGCAGCGTACGCGGCGGCAAGCTCTTCGAGCGTCACCCCGCATCCGCCAAGTATCATGCTGAGACCGAGCCGCGTCCGTTGTCCGGCCAGCGAGGCAAAACCGGCGGAGGAAGTGAAATCCAGGAACTGATGCAGTCCGGCTTTCTTCAGCATGCGCACCATGGGGACGTTCAATGACCGGCGGAGCGCGTCATCGGCATACACGTAACCGGAATAGGTCCCATCGTAGTTCTCGGCGAGAAATCCCTCGGCATCGTACGGCGTATCGAGGAGCCTCGACCGCGGGGTCAGCTCTCCCCTGTCCATCTGCATCGCGTACAAGAAAGGTTTAAGCGTCGAACCGGGTGAACGGAGAGCGCGCACTGCATCGACCTGTCCGGAGGCGGCCGCGTCCGTGAAATCCTCGGAACCGGCATAGGCGAGGATTTCCCGTGTCGTATTCTCCACGACAAGCACGGCACCGTTGCGGACGCCGCGCTGCTTCCAGGGGCGGATGTGATTCGAGAGGAGTTGTTCCACCGTATGCTGGATCCCGAGGTCAAGCGAGCTCCGTACGTCACCCCCACCAGGGAAGAGCTCTCTGATGCGGAGCGCAAAGTGGGGTGCAGCGCGGGGGAGTGCGCGGCGGAGGGCCAGAGCCGGCGTGTTCCATATGACGACGGAATCCTCTGCGGTGAGGAGCCCCCGCCGGATCCATTCCGCAGCCTGGCGTTTCCGTTCACTCAACAGTCGGTCCGCCTTCCGGTCGGGCTGCAGGCCATTCGGGTCCCCCGGCACGAGCATCAGGTCAAAGAGCTGAGCGATGTTGAGCCTCTCCAGGGGAGTGTCATAATAGAGGAGAGAGGCTGACCTGAGACCTTCAATGTTGCCGCCGAGCGGCGCGATGGAAAGATAAATCTCGAGGATTTCCTTCTTCGAATATCGTGCCTCGAGCTGCAGCGCCCTGAACACCTCCACGGCTTTGTGCAGGTAGGTACGCTCTCCGGGGTGAAGCATCCGCGCTATCTGCATCGTTATCGTCGAGGCGCCCGAGACGCGGTGGCCTGAGCGCACATTCTGGACGACCGCGCGGAGAATCGCAAAGGGATTGACGCCGGGATGATAATAGAACCACCGGTCTTCACGGCGGATAAGTATTTCTTTCAGCCTCGGGGGAATTTCGTCCGGGGAAGTACGCAGCCGCCATACACCGTCCTCGGCGAGGAATGCCTGAAGCAACCTGCCATTCCTCTCCTCCACCACGAGGGAGTAGGGCTTTAGAGGCGGCAACGGGAACAGAATCGAGAGAACAAGGAACACGACCGGGACAGCCGCCGCGACGAGGAATCCGCGTATGATAATCCGACGTGGCAGCGTCATAGGGGCAAAAGAGGGATCGCGGAGTAGTCCAGGCGCCATGGAACAATGCCGCGCGGCGGGAATGCGCGGGTGGAAGCAGTGTGGAGTGAATATAGAGAAGCGCGCGTGTGAAGTCAAGAAGATGAACGAGGCGCCATCCTCCTCATCCTCTTTAAGGCTTGCGTTTGAAATCACGCGAAGTTAAATTCCCTTGCGCTCAGTGTTCTTTGAGAGGACCTCTTTATACCCATCAGCCCAAACGGGGAAGAAGAGGTCTTCGCTGTTTGTCGGATATCCAGTCGCTGAAGTGCTGTCACCAACGGGTTGCTTCATCTGCGAAAGAGCGGACCACCGGAACATTCGCCGGGGCGCGATAGTACAATTGATATCAACCCACATCGACCTGCAGAATGTGCGTCCCCCTTTTGATCATGCTCCATCACTTCACAAATGACAGGAGTACCATGGATCTCAAACTCACTACCGAGGAAGAATCATATCTGAGGGATTTACTCAGCAATCAGTCCCGAGGGATTCTCCCCCTGGATATCTCTGCCAATCTTCTCCTGATGGCGGGTGGTCTTCTTATCGTCGGGACAGCTCTCTACCTGGCCCGACAGTTGACCGACACTGCAGTGTATTCAGTAGGGTTGCCAAACTTCGTCGGGGGTATGCTTCTGATCGTAGGCTACATATTTCTCTCGAGGAGAGTCGCTCACATGAAAAAACTCACTTCGATACTGTTCAAGCTCACGAGCAATAGGATTGCTGTTTGAAGGGGAGCCGGGGAGGCAAGGATGAACGTGCATTTTCCGGTATGCTGTCAACAGATACAGCGCTTGTTGCCCATTCTGTGGTTCGCGATTCTATCGTTGTCATGCACCGATCTGGGCACTTCGCCCGACCGGACTTGGCTGGCCGACCACTCTGAAAATGTGAGTCAGTCAATTTTGAGGAGAGTCTCATGAAACAGCAATGCAATATCGCTTTTATCTACGGGAGCTGGTTCATACTTCTTGGCGGGTTAGTCTTCTATCTCATCCAGGGAAACGTCCTCCAGGCTGTACTCTGGGTCGGCTTCATCGCGCTGTTCCTGTGGCTCTACGTCCGGT
>PMJR01000079.1 GCA_003158475.1 Ignavibacteriota bacterium
AGGTTTGCGGGTCCCCCGTATTGACCCCCAACAACAACTAAGGAGATCCTGCGTTGACGAAGGCAGATATCGTGGACACCATTGCCACCGCCACGGGCCTGACGAAGGTCGAGACGGAAGCTGTCGTCGACGGTTTCATTTCGACCGTCATCAATGCTCTGAAGGAGGGGAAGAACATCGAGATCCGCGGCTTCGGCAGCTACAAGGTCAAGAAGCGGAAAGGGCGTGTCGCACGAAACCCCCGGACAGGCGAGCAGGTGATGGTCAATGAGCACTGGGTTCCTCTGTTCAAGGTGTCCAAAGAAGTCAAGAGCCTCGTCAACGAAAACCTGCAAAAGGGTCAGTCCTGATGGCCGTTGCGAAGCTGGTGTGCGGAGACTGCGGGGGAGCGCTTGCACATTCAGATGTCCGCTGTCCATCCTGCGGGGCATCGATTGAAAAAGAGGCTGTTCCTGTTCAGCCGGCCGCGTGCAGCGTCTGCGGCCAGCCGAATGCTCCGGGAACGGAGTTCTGCCATTCCTGCGGCGCCCGTCTCGCCGTCCGGCCGCCGGGGCGCCCGGGAAAAAGGGAGAACTCCGCCAGGCAGCCCCGGAAGCCGGACCGGACCACGGTGAAGAGTGTCGGGGTCTGGCAGATCATCTCCGCAGTCGCGGTTCTCGCTCTTCTTTCGTATCTGGTGTACATGCAGCTGGGAGGGGAGAAATCCTCCGTGTCGTCCGCTGCGCCTTCCGGCACCACGCAGGGGGATTCGCCCTTCCCCGGGATCGGTATGCCATCGGTCGATCTGAAGCCCCTGGAGGATGCCGTGCGGAAGCGCCCCTCCGATGCGGGCGCACAACTCATGCTCGCCAACGCTCTCCACGACAACCGGATGTTGTCGCGCGCGGTCGACGCGTACAGGAAGTATCTGGCGATGCGGCCGAAGGATCCCGATGCGAGGACCGATCTCGGCATCTGTTACTTCCAGCAGGCGCAGGCGGATTCCATCAACCGGGAGTCGTTGCTCCATGAAGCCGCCACGGCGATGGAAGAAGCGTTCAACAGCGCTCCGCGTCCCCATCAGCCTTCAGCCTTCAACCTGGGTGTGGTCTATCTCCATCTCAGTGAGCTTGAAGAGTCCAACAAGTGGTTCAGGAAGGCCGTCGAGATCAACCGGGACTCCGACCTCGGCAAGCGGGCGCAGAACATGATCACGCAGCACGCTGTACCACAATAGCAGAAAGGAGAGGATATGCCCAGCGGAAAAAAGAGAAAACGTCATAAGATGGCGACACACAAACGGAAGAAGCGCCTGAGGAAAATGCGTCACAAGAAGAAAATCCGGTAGTACGCCGGCATCCCGCGCCTGGGATGCAGGCATCCCCCGCGCGGGATGCTCTCCTTTACCCTGTCGCCGGCGTGTTGATTTTCTAAGGCAATCTTGGTATCATGATATGAAGCCTGAATTCTCAATCGGATCTGACAGTCGAGGTGATCATGGAAGAAGACAATAGCGGCATGCTGAAGGGATTGATTATCGGAGTGCTGGCGGGTGGTGCAGTCGGGGCACTTGTTGCGCTGCTGTATGCCCCGAAGAGCGGCCGTGAACTCCGGGCCGACATCAAGGAAAAAGCCGACGGACTCATGGAAGGCGCCGAAGAATATATTTCGGCCGCCAAATCCAAGGCAGGCGAGATCGTCAGTGATGCAAAGAAACGCTCCGATCAGCTCATCACGGACGCGAAACACAAGGCCGACTCCCTGCTCGAGGATGCGGACAAGATAATTTCCGATGCCCGCACGAAGGCCGCCCCCCTTGCCCAGGAGGGCGCACGTCTGAAAAACGCCGTCAAGGCAGGTATCGACGCCTACAAGGAAAAAGACGAACGGCACAGGTCCTGAACGGTCCTGCACCCCTGAGAGGAGATCCCCGTGGAATTAGTTCTTGTCATCGCTCAGATCCTTGCACTCCTCTGTCTTTCCGCTCTCTGCGTCTATCTCATCGTGGTTCTGCTTCGCGTCAGGGATACCCTTGCCAGCGTGGAGAAGGACCTCAAAGAGATGACTTCCCGCGCCCTCCCGATCCTTGAGAACATGGAATACATCACCGCGCGGGTCAAGAGCATAACGGAGAACATCGATGAGCAGGTCATGGTCGTGCGCGAATCGATTTCGTCGGTGAGGCAGATTGCCGACAACATCGTCGCCATGGAGCGCAAAGTCCAGGACCGCATTGAAGGGCCTATACTGGACGCCGTCTCCTTCGTGGCCTCCGTGTTCAACGGCGTGCGGACGTTCTTCGACCGGCTCCGCATCTGACGCCTGCGGGAATCCTCCCGCCCGCCGTCCCCAGTTCTCATCCACCGTCCGCCGCAGCACTCTGCACGGGGCGCTGCGCGCGCCGTCAGTCATTTGGAGGAAACACAACCGACATGAAAGAATTCACACCCGACCACATCAGGAACCTGGCCCTTATCGGCCATGGAGGTGCGGGGAAGACGTCGATTGCTGAAGCGATGCTCTTCTCCGCCGGGAGCACGACACGCCTCGGCAGAGTGGAAGAGGGTAATACCCTCTCCGACTATCACCCCGATGAGATCGAACGCCAGATCTCCATCAATGCCTCCCTCCTCTTCTGCGAATGGAAAAACCACAAGATTAACATCCTGGATACCCCGGGCTACACGGACTTCACCGGCGAGGTGAAGGCATCGCTCCGGGTCGCGGACACAGCACTCGTCCTTATCAAGGCCGTCGAGGGAGCCGAGGTGGGGACCGAGATCGTCTGGAAATACACGACCGAGTTCGGAAACGCCGCGGTCTTTGTTGTGAACAAGCTGGACCAGGAGAATGCGGACTTTGAAAGAACGCTTCAACAGGCCCGCGAGATGATAAGCCACGACATCATCCCTGTCCAGTTCCCGCTCAAGGCGGGGCTCGGGTTTGACAGCATCGTCGATGTGATCCGCATGAAGCTTCTGAAGTTCCAGCCGGGGGGTAACGGCAAGTGCACCGAAACCGAGATCCCGGAGGAGGCCCGCGCGAAGGCACAGGAGATGCGCCAAGGGCTTCTCGAACTGATTGCTGAAACAGACGAAACCCTTCTCAACCGCTACCTGGAGCAGGGGGGGCTGAGTGAGGACGAGTTGCGGCAGGGGCTGCGTAGCGGCATGCGCTCCCGGAAACTGTTTCCTCTTCTCTGCTCCTCATCGACGCAGAACGTGGGCGTCTCCACACTCCTGGATTTCATCGTCGAGTATGCTCCCGCGCCGATCGATCGGGGTGAACTTCACGGCAGGACCCCCGGCGGAGAGGATGAGGCGAAAGAAGTGGTCTCGCCTCAGGACCCCGCGGGTCCCCCGTCCCTTTTTGTGTTCAAGACGGTGTCGGAGTCGCACGTCGGGGAGCTGTCGTATTTCCGCGTCTGCTCGGGAAGCGTCAGCCCGGGCCTCGACATGGTCAATGAAAGCAACGGCAAGACCGAGCGTATCGCGCAGCTTTTCGTGATGAACGGAAAGGACAGAAAGGAAATCAACCTTCTTGCCGCTGGCGACCTCGGGGCGGTCGTGAAGCTCAAGGACACGCACACCAACAATACGCTGAGCAGCAAGAATTTCCCCGTGGTATACACGCCGGTGGAATTTCCCCTCCCGGTCTTCCATGCGGCGATCAATCCGAAAGCAAAAGGGGACGAGGACAGGATGTCGACGGGGCTCCATGCCATCCATCAGGAGGACCCGACGTTTGTGTTCCGCGTGGAAGGGGAACTCCATCAGACGATCATCAGCGGTCAGGGGGAACTGCACCTGAACATCGTGGTCAAGCGGTTGAAACAACGGTACAACGTGGACGTGGATCTTGCCGAACCGCGCGTAGCGTACCGCGAGACCATCAAGGCGGTCGTGAAGGATGCCGAGTACAAGCACAAGAAGCAAACCGGCGGGCACGGCCAGTACGGCCACGTGCACCTGAGAGTCGAGCCGCTCAAGAGGGGGCAGGGTTTCGAGTTCCTCGACGAGATCGTCGGCGGAGTCGTTCCGGGGAAGTTCATCCCCGCGGTGGAGAAGGGGGTCGTGGAGTCGATGAAAGAGGGGCCGCTGGCGGGATATCCCGTCGTCGATGTCAGGGTGGCGCTCCACTACGGTTCATACCACGACGTTGATTCCTCGGAAATGGCGTTCAAGATTGCCGGATCGCAGGCATTCAGGAAGGGTTTTCTCGAAGCGAGACCGATCCTGCTGGAGCCCATCTACAATATCGAGGTCAAGGTTCCGGAGGATGCCATGGGGGACGTGATGGGGGACATCTCCTCGAGGCGCGGAAAAATCGCGGGGATGGAAAGCGCAGGGCGCTACCAGATCATCCGGGCGCAGGTCCCCGCGGCGGAACTGCACAAGTACGCCACGATCCTCCGATCGAAAACCGGAGGCCGGGGCGTGTTCAACGCGAGCATGTCGCACTATGAAGAAGTGCCCCGCGA
This sequence comes from Ignavibacteriota bacterium, assembly GCA_003158475.1. Taxonomy (GTDB): domain Bacteria; phylum Bacteroidota; class Ignavibacteria; order UBA10030; family UBA6906; genus Fen-1273. Next base: position 4,460 of record PMJR01000079.1, read on the forward strand.
AGTTGCCGAAAAGGTGATCGCCGCCTCGGACAAGGCGAAGGAACAGGTTGCCTGATTGCGGGCAGAGCGGTAGTACAGGGGTCGGGGGCCGGATGCAGGGCCCCTTCCCTTTTTATATCATATTTCCGGGATGAAAGGGGACGGTCATGAAGCGGATGTGGTCTCCGTGGCGCTCTCAGTATATACAGTCGTTCAGCTCGGGGCCGAAACGAAAAAGAAAAGAGAGCCTCTTCCGTGCCGCGCTCCGATCGCGCGACGACGAAAAAAACCTCGTGGTCTGGCGCGGAAAGAGATGCTTTGTAATCATGAACCGGTTTCCTTACAACAGCGGGCACGTCATGATCGTACCGAACCGGCAGACTGCGGACGTGCAGGATCTGACCCGGGCGGAGCTGACTGAGATCATGCAGACCGCCCAGAGGGCGATGAAGGCGCTCGATGCGCTTATGCACCCTCAGGGATACAATTTCGGAGCGAATTTTGGGAGACCGGCGGGTGCCGGGATTGACGACCATGTACACTTTCATGTCGTCCCCCGCTGGAATGGAGACACCAACTTCATGCCGGTGCTGTCCGATACGAAAGTGATCTCCGAGGACATGAATGTGACCTGGAACAAGCTGCGTAAATTGCTAGATAATTGAGCAGGTTCCGGGTTAAACGTCGGTTTTTCCGGAGTGTCTAATATTTGCCGCCATGCTGAGTGTTGATAGTTGATGGAACCGCGCCCGGATATTGAGCTCGTCCAGGAGGTTCGGAACGGCCGGCGGCAGGCCTTTACCGAGCTGATGAGGCGGTACCAGGAGCGGGTGTACTGGGTGGCTCGCCGGATCGTCGGCTCGCATGACGATGCGGATGACATAGTGCAGGAGACTTTTGTCAAGGCGTACCTGGCGCTGGGTGAATTCCGCGGCGATTCGAGCTTTTTCACATGGATCTACAGGATCGCGGTGAACCTGTCGCTGAACGCCCTGCGGAAACGGCAGGTCCTGAACTATCTGCACGAAAGTGAGCTCCTGAGCAGGATCCTTCCATCACCGGATGACCCGGGGAAGGATCTCGAAAATTCAGAGATTGAATCGGCGCTCCATCGGGCTGTCGCGACGCTCCCGGAAAAACAGAAAGCCGTCTTCGTCATGCGCTATTTTGACGAAATGACCTATGAAGAAATCGGGCGCGTGTTGAAGACGTCGGTCGGAGGCCTGAAAGCCAACTATTTTCACGCGCTGAGAAAAGTGCGGGAGTATATGCGCCATGAAATACAGGATGGAGAAAAACCCCCTTACGGGTGAGGCCGAGCGCGAGCTCGCCTCGGAAATACGACAGCTTGCCGGGTCGCCGGCGGGAGAGGAGAGATCCCGACCCCCCGATGCATACTGGCAGAATCTCGTCGTGAGAATCAACGCAAGGATTGACGACGCCACGAGCGGAAAGGCGCTATCGATCAGCTGGGCCGCACGTGTGGCAATTCCGGGGGTCGTCGCAATTGTGTCGTTCCTCGTGGGACTTCACTATTATGTCCCGGATGCGTACCGGCATGAGCCCTCTGTGGCCGACGTCGTGCTTGCTCTTCCCCCGGCGGCAATCGATTCTTTGCTCGTCGACCCTTCGGGCGCGGACCTTTCGCTGTCGGTCGAAGAAGTAGCCCCGGACGTGTTTGTGTTTTCGCGACAACAGATTGCCGATTATTTTATCGACAACGGGGATCCCGGCGCTGCGGTCGACGAGCTCTCCGATCCCGAAGCAAACACGATTCTAAAGGTTCTCGATTCGGAGCGAAAATAATGGCCCGGGAATAATGGCCCGGGAATAATGGCCCGGGAATAATGGCCCGAGAATAATGGCCCGAGAATAATGGATGAGAAAAATGGAATGAGGATGCCATGAAAAATCCGCCGCTTCGCAGGCTCGCCTGCTTGCTCCTCCTCCCCTCGATACTCTTCGCCCAATCGGGACGTCAGGGAGATGCACAGGGGACAGACCGTCCGTATGAGCGGATCGAAAGCCTGAGAAAGGTCCGGCTCGTGGAAATACTCGAGTTGAAAGAAGACCAGTCTGTCCGGTTTCTTGCGCGCATGAATGAACACGACAACAACCGCCGTACGATGATGAAGGAACGGGGGGAAGCCCTGGACAGGCTCGAGCGGTTGATACGCAACAAGGCTGACGACAGCGAATACGAAAAAGCCTTTGCTGATGTTGGAGCCGTCGACGACAGGCTGACCACGGAGCGGAGAAGCTTCTTCACCGGACTCTCCGACATACTCACGCCGACTCAACGCGCGAAAATGCTCATATTTGAAAGACGCTTTGAAAAAGAGCTTCGTGAAGCTATGCGGGAGGCTCAGCGCCGCCGAAAGGAACAGGAAAGCCAGTAGTCTACGCCGCTTGAAAGGGGGGGAACTCCCCCCCCCTCATTCCATCGATTTGGCCCCCTCTTCCTCCTCCCAACGGCATGAAATTCCTATAAATGCTATGCTATTCCTATCTCTGAAAAACCCCCTGTTCAAAATGTCAATTGTGCGTTGATCTTTTCAACACAAACACAGGATAACCCTCAAAATATCGGTTTTTTAGTCTTCTTTCTTTCTCCGCGGCCTCCTCCTCCAGCATGAATCTCCCCAGGTCTCTGGCATGCCGATTGCGACACAACCCTCAGAATATAGCGTTTAGCTCCGCCCTTCCCGCGGGGTTCTCTCCTTCACCTAACAAAGGAACAAGACAATGAAACGCGTTGCTACCGCTTGTTTGATCCTGGTCGCGTTCCTGCTGCTCGTGGCTATGGCATTCACAGCCTCGGCACAGGTCGTGAACCTCAAGATCGAAGCGATCTGGCCGACCAAGTTCGGCACAGGCGCGCAGAAACCCGCAGCATCGACATTGCCGGTCTCTTCGGGACTCAGCGTCGTCCCGGTCGGGATGAAGGTCTATTTCATGGCAGACACCACCGGATCGGGAGCGAATAGTGTCTCGTCTTTCTCCTGGAGCATAGCCCTTCGGCCCAACGGGTCGACGGCGAATTTTGCACAGACCAGCACGATCAAGGACACGCTCGTCCCCGATCTCGAGGGGCTCTATATCATTCAGCTCGTTGCCGGCGGGAAAACGATGTCACAGACCATCACCGCGAGCAAATACAAGGGCTCGACAGTGGCCACGGACTGCGGTCTGTGCCACGCCGTTGTCCCCAAAGCGCAGGCGGCCTGGAGCCAGTGGAGGACGAGCGATCACGCGACAATGCTGCAACGTGGCCTCTCCGGGATGCTGGAAGTGGAACCCAATCCCACACGGGGTGATTCCGTCGGTTCCTACGGTGCCAATTGCATAAAGTGCCATACAACAGGCTGGGATCAGACGGCGAACAACGGGAATTTTGGCTACCTCGCGCACAAGGCGAACGGCGCCACGCCCGCATGGGACACGTCGTGGGTGAAGAACGCGTCGGTGACAGGCTCGTACATGAAGACCAATGACACAACGAACTGGAGCCAGTTGAACACTTCGTATCCGAACCTTGTCGCCACTGCGACGATCGGCTGCGAGGATTGCCACGGCCCGGCGAACTATCACTCGACGACCGGCTCAAAGCTCGGGGTCAGCAGGTCCAGCGACGCATGCATGCAGTGCCATGCCGCCAACTTCCCGGGCGGCCACCACGCACTCGGGAACTACTGGGCTACGTCGGTCCACGCACAGTTGCCGAACGGATCGCACACCGCACAGACCGGCTGTTATCCGTGCCACAGCGGTTCTGCGTTCGTCACATGGGTAAAGGCGGGTAAATCGTCCAACGCTCCGTACGACACAACGACGATTGGCGGACAGCTCTCCCCCTCGAACGACGGCAACGTCCCGATCGGCTGCCCCACGTGCCATGATCCTCACACGATGGATCTCCGTACGACCACATTCGATACGTTGCGAAACGGTTATCAGGTGCCTGCAAATATCGGCGGCAAGGGGAAGCTTTGCATGAACTGCCATAACTCGCGATACAGCGTCAAAACGAGAGTGACGAACAAAGCCCCCTACTTCGGCTTCAGCGATCGTTTCGGTCCGCACCACAATCCCCAGGCCGACATGTACTACGGGTCCAATGCCTATCAATACGGAGACACGACGATTACAGGACTCATGACACACGGCTCCCTGGCGGATGCGTGCGTGACATGCCACATGGCCCCCGGCGCAAACCCGGGGAACCTGACGCAGGCGGGCCACACGTGGGCAATGGTCGACAGCGCGGGTAATGCGACAGTTGGCGGACTCCTCGCATGCCAGCCCTGCCACGGGACGATTACACAATACGGCGACATAAAGGCTTCTGCTGACTACGACGGGAACGGGAAGATCGAAGGATTCCAGACGGAACTCGAGGGGCTTCTTACCAAACTGAAAAACCGCCTCCCGAAAGACTCCAATGATTCGACTCAGGTGGTCTCCATGATGTACGACTCCCTCAAGGTGAAGGGGAACCAGAAGTTGGTCGGGGATATATACAACTACTGGTTCGTTACGGAGAGCAGGTGCATCGGCGTCCACAATCCAAAATACGCGGTCGCAATCCTTCAGAAGGCTCTCGGCATTACGTTCACGGGAATCAAGGCGGTCGGTCCAGTTCCGGCCACGTTTGCCCTGAGCCAGAACTACCCGAACCCGTTCAACCCGACGACGACTATCGATTTCGCGATCCCGCAGCATGAGACGGTCAAGCTCGAAGTCTATGATATACTCGGGCGCCTTGTCACGACGCTGGCGAACAGCGATATGCCGGCAGGGACGTACAGGGTTAACTGGAACGGAAAAGACTCAAACGGGCTGTCTGTTGCAACCGGCCTCTACCTCTACAGGTTGCAGGCGGGTTCGTTCACATCCGTAAAGAAAATGCTCATGCTGAAGTAGATTTTCGCTTCACGCACCACCCACACGGAAGGCGGCCCCCCGGGCCGCCTTCCCATTTTTCATCCTCCATCTTCCATTTTCCATTTTTTTCCTCGATTGACAACCCCTTCCGCGGGGCGTATATTGATCATCATGCGCCGTATCTACCTCGACCATACCGCCACAACCCCGCTTGATCCCCGTGTCATGGAAGCCATGCGTCCCTGCTTCTCCGGTACATTCGGGAATGCTTCGTCCGTCCATTCCTACGGGAGGGATGCAAGGGAACTTCTCGAGCGTGCGCGGGGGACGATAGCGCAGGCGGTGGGGGCGGAACCCGCCGAGGTCTTCTTCACAAGCGGAGGGACGGAGGCCGACAACCTGGCCATCATGGGCGTCATGTCCGCCGTGCGTGGCCGGGAGGGGATAGTAACATCGTCGGCGGAGCATCACGCAGTCCTCGAACCGTGCCGGCATCTCTCGGAGAATGGGAAGGACGTATCGTTCCTTCCCGTTGACCCGTACGGCGCAGTGGACATGGACGCCCTCCGCCTGCAGGTGGGAGAGAGGACGGCGCTCGTCAGCATCATGCACGCGAACAACGAAACCGGGACGATCTCGGCCGTCCCTGCCATTGCCGGCATCGCACATCAGGCGGGAGCGCTCTTCCACTCGGATGCGGTTCAAAGCGCCGGGAAGATTCCTCTGGATGTCCGCGAACTCGGAGTTGACCTGATGACGCTGTCGGCGCACAAGATGTACGGCCCGAAGGGGATCGGCGCTCTCTTCGTCAGGCGCGGAGCGCCCGTCGACCCGATGCTGCACGGGGGGGGGCAGGAGCGTGGGCGCAGGCCGGGGACGGAAAACGTCCCTCTGGCCGTGGGGTTTGCGGAAGCGTTCCGGTTGGCTGTACAGGAGAGAGAAGAGGAATCAGCCCGGCTCCGCTCGCTGCGTGACGGCCTGGAACGTCGCGTCCGCGAGCTTTTCCCCGGCATCATCGTGAACGGTGATCCGGCGGCACGTCTCCCGCACATCCTGAATATCTCGTTCAACGCCGCGGAGTATTCTCTGGAAGGGGACATGCTCGTGATGAATATGGACCTGGAAGGGATTGCGGTCACGAGCGGCTCCGCCTGCACGTCAGGGAGCCTGGAGCCGTCGCACGTCATACGTGCGATGGGACGGGACGAGAAAACTGCGAAGGCGACGCTCCGGTTCTCATTCGGGAAGGGGAATACGATGGACGACGTCGGTTATGTCGCTGAGAGGTTGAAAATCGTTATTGAAAGGATGCTGAAGAAACGGACCGGATAAGGACGGGCTCTATCCTGTGCCTCCCGACAGCCTCTCCGCCTCCCGGATCGCAATCCCGTACCTCACCCCCCGTTCGCTCACGATCATCGAATCGAACTTGAAGTGCGCCATGATCTCGCGGACTATCAATGTCCCCGCGACGATCACATCGCTTCGCCCCGCCATCGCGGCGGAGAGGTCCCGTATCGCCGCCGATGGCATGCCCCGCAGCGTCCTGAAAAGGGACTCCACCGTGTCGCGCGCGAGCCGGTAGTTGGTCACGGAAGCGACATCAAAAGTCTTCAACCCCTGTGCGAGGATTGCCAGCGACGTCGCCGTCCCCGCGACGCCGACGAGCGTTGAACCGGCGAACGGGAAACGGGATGCGCGTGCAATTTCGTTCTCCGTCAGTTCGATCGCAAGTTCCAGTTCACCGTCAGTCGGGGGATCGTGACGCAGGCTCCGTTCGGTAAGCCGGACCGAGCCGAGATCGAGGCTGATCCGGTTTTCGATCTCCACGCGGTTCCCTGTGATGATCTCGGTGCTGCCGCCGCCGACATCAATGACAGTGAACCTCTCCGGTACGGTAACCCTGTCCGAGCCGGGGACCCCGCTCACTCCACCCCGGTACGTCCAGAGAGCTTCCTCCCCGCCGCTCAGCACCTCGAGCCTGAACCCCGTCTCCTCGCGGATCCTCCGTCCGAACTCCTCGCTGTTGGCCGCGTCCCGTACCGCACTGGTCCCGCAAACACTGGTGGCGTCCGGTGCATGGGGGGCGATGAGATCCCTGTACTCCTTCAGGACCGCTATCACGCGCTCCATGGCACCGGGATCGAGTTTTCCGCTTGAGTCTACGCCCCGTCCCAGGCGGGGGACGCGCTGTTCGTAGAGGAGCGGCTGGATGTTTCCCCCTCCCGCGATGCGGGCGACGAGGAGCAGGACGGTGTTCGTCCCGATGTCGATGACGGCGACCTTCATGAGAGTTTTGCGGCAAAAGCGATCCACTCGCCTTCGCGCCGTTCATCGGCGAGCGTCAGTCCCTCCCTCGTGAGTGTCGCAACCATCGAATCGCGGTCACCGGTGAGCAACCCCGAGACCAGGATCGTCCCCGCGGGGGCGAGCCGCGAGACGAGGCCGGGGAGCATCTCCTCGATGACGTTCTTCTGTATGTTGGCTGCAATCATGTCGAACCCCGTTTCCCGGACCGCCGAGAGGTTCCCCTGCCGTACGGTGAAAAGGCCGGAGACGCCGTTGAGTGCTCCATTCTCCGCGGCATTGGTGAATGACCACTCATCGATGTCGAAGCCGATGGCCGCTGCCGCTCCCAGTTTCAAAGCGGCGATCGCGATCACGCCTGTGCCGGTCCCGGCGTCGAGCAGACGGGCGCCGGCCGTGAGATGCCTCTCGAGGAGTCCGAGCATGAGCCGGGTCGTTTCGTGGTATCCGGTGCCGAACGACATCTTCGGATCAATCGTCAGTACGATGTCGCCCGGACCGGCCGTGAAGGGGTGCCACGTGGGTGCGATGACGATCCTGTCCGTGACCCGGATGGGTCGTATCGTCTCTTCCCAGGATCTGTTCCAGTTCCGTTCTTGGACAACCGTGAGCGTGAGCGAAGGGGGGGGGAGCGAGAGGTCGCGCGCGATGCGTGTCAGCTTCTCGCGAAGAACGTCGAGCCGGTCTGGATTCCAGCGATCATCGCCGACGTACGCCCGGAGAATTTTCCCGTCCTCCCAGAAGCCCTCGAATCCTTCGACGCTCAGTGCACCCGTCATCGTGTCGAACGCGGCGCACTCCGTGCCGATCGCCAGTTCGATGTGCGACCGGCTCATCGTTTCAGGGGACCTGGGCGTAGACGACGCTCGCGATCACGGTTCCGACCGCCCCGAGACTCTCGGCACTGCAGTGCTCGGGGGTGTCCTGGTGGGTGTGCCAGAAACGGTTCGTGGTATCCGGGTAATTGAAGTCTATGATGTCGATGGTCTGAATTCCGGCTTCATTGAGGGGGAGGTGGTCGTCCATGATTTCCTCTCCGTTTTCATCATGGAATTGCTGCGCGCCGAGGAGGGCGGCGGTCCTCCACACCATGTCGACGATATCCGGCGCGTACCGGAGGGAGTACCGTTCCTTGGGAAGTTCGAGGAACTTATCCCCGACCATATCCAGAAGTATGCCGAATCGGGGGAGATAATCCCGCTCTTTATGTCCTGCGAAGTAGCGTGACCCGAGGAGGTAACTCGCATGGTCCCCCTCCCTGCCGTAGTCTTCACCGTCGAATAGCACGATGTCCACCCCGATGGAGGGGGGGATGCTTTTTAACAGCCCGGCGATTTCCATGAGGACCGCAACCCCGCTTGCCCCGTCGTTGGCCCCGAGTATGGGATCGTTCCGTTTCTCCCTGGTTTCATCCTGTTCGGCACGCGGGCGGGTGTCCCAGTGTGCGCACAGGAGAATTCTCGCGGGGTCCTTCGGCCGGAAGCTTGCGACGATGTTCGTCAGACAGAGTTGTTCGCCGCCGTATCCGCTGTGCGTGAATTCCTGGAGGCGGACGTCGTCGGCAAGGCCGCGGAGTGTCGACACGAGGTATGCGAGGCAGGCCCTGTGCCCCGCAGAATTCGGGTTCCGCGGTCCGAATGCGGTCTGCGCCGTCAGGAACGTGAAGGCATGTTCGCCGCTGAACGCCGCATGGGATACGGAGGTCACGACTCTGTTTTGTCCCGGCTTTTGTCCTGGCATTTGTCCCGGCTTTTGTGCTGTCGTACCTTCTGTGGGAACGGGCTTCTGGTCGGGCTTGCCGCTTGTCGCGGGGGTTCCTCCGCTGTCTTTGGAACAGCCTGCAAAGAGCATCAGCACGAGAAGAGAGAGGAGAGCGTATTTCGCCATTCGGCCGGGAATTAAGATGATAAGAGTGATGAAAAAGTAAGCAAATTGACCCCGAAATGCAAAGCGCCCTGCAACCTTTCATTCCGGGAGGTCGTCTAACTGGTACACCCGATATCCATTTCCTCACGGAGGACTGAAATGAACGTTTTCACGCGAACTCTCGCGCTCGGTTTCCTCGCCATGATTGTCACAGCGACAGCCGTCTGCGCACAGAAGAGATTTGAGAAGAAATTCCAGGTGTCCCCCCGGGGGACGCTCACGCTGGGGACGGACGCCGGCACGGTCAAGATCATAGGGACCTCCTCGAATGAGGTTTCGGTGGTTGCCGACATCCGGGGAAGGGAGAAGGACGTCGAGAATTTTGAGATCACCGCAGAGCAGTCCGGGAACAACGTCGATGTAAAAGGGAAGCTCCGCAAGGGGAGCTCCTGGTTCTGGAACTCGGTCGACATCGATGTGGAATATACCGTTTCCGTCCCGCATGAATATTCAGTGAAGATGCACACCGCGGGGGGGAACATCGGAGTCAGCGATCTGAAGGGAAAAGTCGATGGAAAGACCTCCGGAGGGAATGTCTCCATCGGCGGCGCAGAGGGGGAAATCGACCTTGAGACATCCGGGGGTAACGTCGACGCGGAAAAATGCACCGGGGCGCTCCGCATGAGGACTTCCGGGGGCGAGATCACCGTCAGGGCCATTACAGGCGATGTCGACCTCGGAACATCCGGGGGGGACGTGAAGATCAGCGACGTGGAGGGGAAAGTGCGGGCGGAGACCTCCGGGGGGAGCATGTTCGTGAAAGTGAAAGGTCCCAATAAGGGAGTGTATGCCGAAACCTCCGGGGGGGATATCGAGATCGTCGTCTCGAAATCGGTCGCCGCGACCATCGACGCGGCCACGAGCGGCGGGAGCGTCCATTTCGACTTCCCGGTGACGCTCTCGGGTCAGATCGACGAGAGCCGGGTCAGGGGTACGCTCAACGGCGGCGGCAATACCATTCACGCGCACACATCGGGGGGGGATGTCCGATTCCGTGCGGCCGACTGACAGGCCCGCTGCTCTTTGGTGAAATCAACGATGCCGCCAATGGCGCCGTTCCTGGGCGCCTCTAGAACGCGCTTCGCTTTAGCCCCGCGAGGAACGCCCCGATCCGGTCCTGGACGCGCCTGTACTCGCGGGCCCTCGTAGGGTAGTGCTGCATCAGTATCGAAAAGGCGAGTTCCTCCCCGTCTGCGGTCGTGACATATCCGGAGAGGGAGGAGACTCCCTCCAGCGTCCCTGTTTTGGCGCGCAGGTTCCCCTGCGCCGGCGTTCCGCGCATCCTGGCCGACACGGTGCCGCTGACACCGGCGAGCGGGAGCGTCGGGTACCAGCTCCGGAAGATGTCCGTCCGTCTCCGCATCGCCGCAAGGAGTGTGGTGAGCGCCTCGGCGGACGTCAGGTTGTACCGGGAAACGCCGGAGCCGTCGGCGATCACCGTGCGCGATGTGTCGATGCCGATCCCCGCAAGAAACTGCCTCACCACTTCCGCCCCCGCGGCGGCAGACCCCGGAATCCCCCTCTTTTCGGCGGCAACAGTCTTCAGAATATTTTCCGCGGAGAGATTGTCGCTGACGAGGTTCATGTATGTCAGGACTGAATCGAGCCTGTGCTCGCGCCGCGCGATCTCCGGCGCGCCGTGCGGTACCGTGTCGAGAAGTATCCCGTTGCACTTGAGTCCCCATGCCTCGAGTTTCTCCCGGAGGACCGTCAGCGTGTACCAGTGAGGGTCGGCAATGCTCAGCGTGACATTGATGAGCGTATCGCGGGGCGATATCAAGCCCTTCACGGTGATCGAATTCAGGTGTTCCCGCCAGTTCCTTGACACGTCGATTGTGCTCCTGGAACCCCCCGTGTCAGTCGTGGCGGTGTTTTCGACCTGCACGTAAGAAGTCGGGGGGTCGACTTCCACCCGAGCGGAATCTCCCGCTGCCCTTCCGGGCCGGACGAGTACCCGCACAGTGTTCCCGTTGAGCGAGAGGGGAGATATGAACATCGCCGTCGGGTCCGGCTCGTCGTCCCAGGTCCAGCCCGACCCTTTGTTGAGATCATCGAACATCGAGAGGTCCCCGGCCACGGTCCAGGATGATTGCGGGGGGACAGCGGCCCTGATCGCGGCCGCGAGCGCATCGAGGTCCTTCGTCGTCAGCATCGGATCGCCCGAGCCCCGGACAATGATCCGCGGAGGGGCTGACGTATCCACGTAGACGCGCGTCCTGAAGAGGTACGCCGGCCCGAGCTCGCTCAGGGCGCAGGCGGATGTGAAGAGTTTCTGGTCGGACGCCGGGTTGAGTGCAAGTCCTCCGTTAAGGTCGTAAAGTGTTTCCCCCTCCGAGAGTGAAATGATCCGCATGGCGGCGTTGGAGGGAGGAAACAGCGTATCCGGCAGGAACGCATCAAGTGCGCGTTTCAGTTCCGGGTACCGCGAAACGCTCGGGATTCGCCCGGGCGACTCGTGCGTGGGCCTTTGCGTCGAAATTCCGGGAGCACAGCCGGCAATGAGAAGAAGTGAGAGGGCGGCGGAGAGAGGTTTCATTCCCCCAGTGTATGCGAATTAAGCTGAAAAGCAAATATTGATTGCCACACGTTTTCTCGCTATATTCCAAAGCATTTCCTGTTACCTACCATACGCCGGTGTGTGATGCTTGGAGTTTTGAAGAAGTTGTTTGGCAGCAAGCACGAAAAGGACGTCAGGGCTCTCCAGCCTCTGGCGGAAGAGATCAACGCCCTCTGCGTGGAGTACGGCAAGCTCTCAGACGAAGAACTCCGTGCGAAGACAGTTGAATTCCGCTCCCGCATACTGGAGTCGCTGAAGGAGACCGATGAGGCGCTGGCCGTGAAACGTGCGGAACTGCAGAAGGACGCTGAGCCCCCAGTACGGGAACATCTCATGGATGAAATTGCCGGCCTCGAGAAGGAAAGGGACGAGATCACATCCGAGAAGCTTGAAGAGCTGCTTCCTGAGGCGTTCGCGGCGGTCAAAGACGCCTGCCGGCGGCTCGTCGGGACGTCGTTCGATCTTCTCGGGAACACCAGCATCTGGGACATGATCCCGTTCGACGTCCAGCTTATCGGCGGCATGGTCCTCCATCAGGGGAAGATCGCCGAAATGGCCACGGGCGAAGGAAAAACGCTCGTGGCGACAATGCCGGTGTACCTCAACGCCCTCCCCGGCCGGGGGGTGCACCTGGTGACGGTCAACGATTATCTGGCCAAGCGGGACAGCGTCTGGATGGGGAAGGTGTACGAGTATCTCGGGCTGACCGTCGGGTGCATTCAGAACTCCATGGACTCATTCCAGCGGAGGAAGGAATATGCATGCGACATCACCTACGGAACGAACAATGAATTCGGCTTCGATTATCTCCGCGACAACATGGTCGTCGACAAGGCCGACCTGGTCCAGAGGGAGTACTACTATGCGATCGTCGACGAAGTCGATTCCGTCCTCATCGACGAGGCCCGGACGCCGCTGATCATCAGCGGTCCCACCAAGAGCGAAGACCACAAATTCAACGAGATGAAATCTCCCGTTGAGCGGATTGTCGCCGCCCAGCGGAATTTCGTGTCGAAAATCGTTGCAGACGCCGAAAAGCTCGTTACCGACGGGAAGGAACAGGAGGCAGGCATTCTCCTGCTCCGGGCATTTCACGGGCTCCCGAAGCACCCGAAGCTGATGAAGCTGATGTCGGATCCCTCGAACAAGAAGCTCATCCAGCAAACGGAAAACGAATACATGCGCGACCAGAGCCGCCGTATGAACGAAATCGACGACGAGCTCTACTACGCCATCGACGAGAAGAACCACCAGATCAACCTCACGGAGAAAGGGCGCGAGTACCTGACCCCCATCGTCGGCGACAGGGACTTCTTCGTCCTCCCCGATCTGGGGACGGAACACAGCGTCATCGAAAGCGACGAAGCGCTGTCGAAGGAGGATGTCCTTCGCCGGAAGGACGAGGTCAACCTGGTGTATTCCGAACGGAGCGACAGGATCCACACGGTGTCGCAGCTCCTGCGGGCCTATTCCCTCTATTCCAAGGACGACGAATACGTCGTGACCGACGACGGGAAGGTGCAGATCGTGGACGAGTTCACGGGGAGGCTCCTCCCGGGCAGGCGGTATTCCGACGGACTGCATCAGGCGATCGAGGCGAAAGAAGGCGTGAAGGTCGAGCGCGACATGCAGACGCTTGCCACGATCACGCTGCAGAACTACTTCCGCCTGTACAAGAAGCTGGCGGGAATGACCGGCACCGCGGAGACCGAGGCCGGGGAATTCTTCGACATCTACAAGCTCGACGTGGTTGTGGTGCCGACCAACAAACCCATGACACGCGACGACATCAACGACGTCATTTACAAGACCAAGCGGGAAAAATACAACGCGGTCATCGAAGAGATCGAAAAGATGCGCTCGGAGAACCGTCCGGTCCTTGTCGGCACGACGAGCGTTGATGTCTCCGAGACGATAAGCCGCATGCTGAAGCGCAAAAACGTCCCCCACAACGTCCTCAACGCCAAGCAGCATCAGCGTGAGGCGGAGATCGTCTCGCATGCGGGGCTCCCCGGTGTGATCACGATCGCAACGAACATGGCGGGGCGCGGAACGGACATCAAGCTCGGACCCGGCGTGCGTGAGGCGGGGGGGCTGCACATCGTCGGCACGGAGCGTCACGAGGCCCGGCGCATCGACCGGCAGCTGCGCGGCCGTGCCGGGAGGCAGGGCGACCCCGGATCGTCCCTCTTCTTCCTGTCGCTGGAGGATGACCTGATGCGCCTCTTCGGCAGCGACCGTATCGCGTCGATCATGGAAAGGATGGGTCTGAAGGAAGGGGAGGTCATCCAGCACTCGATGATCACCCGCTCCGTCGAGCGCGCGCAGCGGAAGGTCGAGGAAAACAACTACGGGATCAGGAAACGCCTGCTGGAGTACGACAACGTCATGAACCAGCAGCGCGAAGTGATCTACATGCGACGGCGGAGCGCGCTGCTGGGCGAGCGCCTGAAGGACGAGGTCCTGGATCTTGTCGATACGTTTGCGTCGAAGGCGGTGGAAAAGCACTTCGAAGAGGGGGACATCGCAGGGCTCCAGCTCGAGCTCAGGACGCAATTGCTCCTCGATTTGAATTTTACCCCCGAGGAGTTCCGTGCAAAGGGTCCCGACGGTCTGAGAGCGGCCATCAATGCCGCCGCGGCGGAATTTTACAGCAGGAAAGAGGAGCGTCTCGGCGCGGAGATCATGGGGCGCATAGAGAAGATGGTGGTGCTCCAGGTGATCGACGAGAAGTGGAAGGATCATCTGCGTGAGATGGACGATCTGAAGGAGGGGATTCACCTGCGGGCATACGGCCAGAAGGACCCGCTCGTGGAATACAAGACCGAAGGGTTTCGGATGTTCATGGAGCTTATCGACCTGATCGACACCGAGATCGTGACCACGGTCTTCAGGCTCTTCCCCGCCCAGACGCAGGAGCTCCCCATCCGCGGGCCGCAGCGGCCGCCGCAGGCAGTCCGGACGACGCACGATTCGGCTGTCGGGATGGGCTTTCAGGCCAATCACGAACCTGTGCCGGGCGGGGCGGGTCAGGATCCCGCGCGGGGGGGGAAACCCCAGCCGGTGCGTGTCGCCGATAAAGTCGGACGCAACGATCCCTGCCCCTGCGGGAGCGGGAAAAAATTCAAACAGTGCCACGGGAGGTAGGAAGGACCCTCATGAAAAAGATCGAAGCCATCATCCGCCCGTTCAGGATCGACGACGTGCGCGAGGCGCTTGCGGAGATAGGCGTCAAAGGCATGACCCTTACCGAAGTGAAGGGATACGGCCGCCAGAAGGGCCACACCGAGCTGTACCGGGGGTCGGAATACCAGATCGATTTCCTTCCGAAGATCAAGCTCGAGGTCATCGTCTCCGACAAAACGCTCGACAAGGTTGTTGACACGATCATCAAGGCCGCGAAGACCGGCCAGGTGGGCGACGGGAAGATATTCATCTATCCTGTGGAGGACGTCATCCGCGTTCGCACCGGCGAAAGCGGAGAGGAGGCACTGTAAGAGGGGTGTGTGGCCTCATGCCGCCGAACGAGAGTTCCCGCCCCGGAGAGGCCCGGAGAGGAATGTCCGATATGATCCCTGCCATCAGCCCCGTCGCCGGACGGGGCTTGCCATTGTGATAACCGCCGCCACCCCCACACCGCCCGTTTTCCGATGCGGGTATGTTGCCATTATCGGAGAGCCGAACGTCGGCAAATCCACGCTGATGAACGGGCTCCTGCAACAAAAGATATCGATCGTCACGAAGAAACCCCAGACGACCCGTCACAGGATCCTCGGCATACTGACGACCCCGGCGTACCAGGCGGTGTTCCTCGATACGCCGGGGATCATACGGCCGCGCTATGCACTCCATGAAGCGATGATGGAATCCGCGGCATCGGCTGTCAGCGACGCCGACCTCATACTTTTTATGGTCGATGCGGCGAGGCCGGCTCCGGGAGGGGACTCCCCCGAGGATGCGATACTGGCACAGCTGGGGGCGTCGGGGAGGCCCGTCTACCTTCTCCTGAACAAGGTCGACCTGGTCGACAAAGCCCTCCTCCTTCCCCTCATCGACCGGTACTCCGGGCGGTATCCTTTCAAGGAGATTTTCCCTGTGTCTGCGCTGACCCTCGATGGGACAGGCGGACTGATGGCGAGCGTCTCATCCGAACTCCCCGTCCACCCGCCTCTGTATCCGGCGGACATTGTCAGCGAGCATAACGAGCGTTTCTTTGTCGCCGAGATCATAAGGGAGAAGATATTTATCAGGTGCCAGGAGGAGGTTCCTTACTCGACAACTGTGGAGATCACGGAATTCATCGAACGGGGTGCGGCTGCGGCCGGGGAGGGGGAGCCCCCGAAGAAGAGGAAGCCCCTGAAGTGGTTCATCAGCGCGGATATCTATGTTGAGAGGGACTCCCAGAAGGGTATCCTGATCGGGAAAAAAGGGGGGATGCTGAAAGAGATCGGCGAGATCGCCCGGCGGGATATCGAGCGGTTTCTCGGTCACCAGGTGTTCCTGGATCTGCACGTCAAGGTCCGCCCTGGATGGCGGGGAGACAAGGAATGGCTCCAGCGTCTCGGGTACAGGCGATGATACGGGGAGGGAATGAGCTATGAGGTGTGCACCGGGGACGGGGCGTCGCATTGCGTGGCTGGTTCTGGCAGGGATCCTGGGGGTGAACCCCGGGCCCGGACAGACTCATTCGCAGGGCTTCGAGAAGCAGGGGGGATTCATCGCGCCGGATGGAGGGCTCTCGCTCGCGAGACGCCACCAGGACATGCACGCGGCCCCGACTAACCCCGCCTTCCACGTTCTCAGCTACAAGCTCGACCTGTTCCTGGCAATGGTGAACGAGAACTTCGCAGGCCGGAACCAGATCACGCTTGTGATGAAGGCGCCTGCCGATTCGCTTGTGCTCTATCAGCTCAAGCTCCAGATCGACTCGATCAGCGTCAACGGAGTACAGCGGGGGTACACGACGGATGACGCGAATGAACGGTTCACCGTCCATCTCGGTTCCCTCCACCAGTCGGGGGACACGCTCCGGATGATCGTGGCGTACCGCCGTCTCCCGGAAATCCCCCGCCAGACCGACAGGCTCGGATACTATTACTTCAACACCACGATCCCTGACACGATCCCCGGGCTCCCCGCGAACCTGGGATACACGATGTCCGAACCGGGCGATGCACGGTGTTGGATGCCCTGCTACGACGAGCCATGGGAAAAATCCACCGCCGAAATAAGCGTGACAGTGCCAGAAGGCTACGTCGCCGCTTCCAACGGGAGGTTTCTCGGAACCGCACTCAACGGTGACGGGACCATAACCTGGCACTGGAAAGAAGGTCATCAGATAGCGACATATCTGATGTGCGCGACGGTCTCGAAATTTACGAACCCCGTGTCGAATCTCACGGTTGCGCCGGGCGACACGATCCCGGTCGAATACTTCGCGTGGCCCCGGGACTCCGCTCTGACTGCGGCGTACATCCCCACAGTCAAACAGATGATAACAAACCTGGGGAATCTCTACGGGCCCTACCCCTGGGACAAGTACGGCATGTCGTCCGTGACCCCCTTTGCCTACGGCGGTATGGAGCATCAGACGATCACCACGCTTCACGAGTTCCTCCAGACGAATCAGGATGTTGTCGTGCATGAGCTCTCCCATCAGTGGTGGGGAGACCTCGTCACGTGCGGTTCCTGGCCGGACATCTGGCTCAACGAGAGCTTTGCCACCTACAGCGAGGCGCTCTGGCGAGAGACACTTGGCGGACCCGTTGCTCTGCGGGGCTTCATGAAGGGGATGCTGGGCTTCGAAAATGGCTCGTGGACCGGGGCGGTGTACAACCCGGAAGGGCAGGGGCTCTATCTCTTTTCCGACGTCGTCTACTCGAAAGGTGCCTGGGTCCTCCACACTCTCCGCGGTGCGATCGGCGACTCGGCGTTTTACCGCTCCCTCCGCATGTGGCGCCAGCTCTATTCCGAAAAAAGCGCGGTGACCGCCGACTTCCAGGCCGCTGTGGAATCGGTCACCGGGAGGGACATGAGCTGGTTCTTTGGCGAGTGGATTTACAGCCCGGGGTGGCCGGTCTATTCGATGGCGTACGACTGGGGGGGCGGCACTCTCACTCTCCGCATCGCGCAACAGCAGCATGAAGAATACCCGACCTATGCATGGCCGACATACACCATGCCCCTGCAGGTCCGTGTCTACACGGGAACGCGCGACACGACGCTGACTGTCCGGGACAGTCTCCTGACGCAGGATTTCAGCTTTACACTCCCTGCAAGGCCTGACAGCGTTGTGTTTGACCCCGATGGCTGGGTTCTGCATGACGCGTGGAAGCCGATAGGCCCTCCGCCCGTGCCGGGGATCCCACTCTCGTTCTCGCTCATGCAGAACTATCCGAATCCCTTCAACACCTCATCGACGATCGGCTACGTTGTCCCGGGCATCATGTCCCAGTTTGCCGCAGCGGTGGGGGTGAAACTCACGGTGTACGATCTGCTCGGCCGCACAGTGGTCACTCTCGTGAACGAACGGGAACCCCCGGGGGAGTACTATACACGGTTTGACGCGACCGCGAGGGCATCGGGAGTGTATTTCTATCGTCTTGAAATTCAGTCCGGGGGAGGCGGCGGCGCAAGCACAGCGGTAAAGAAAATGGTTTTCGTGAAGTGACAATGATCCCCTCCACCATGAACATTCGAATCACGCGGGAGGACGTCGCACTTCCCGAAAAACTCGAAAACCTCCCGGCCGCTCCCGGCGTCTACCAGCACAAGGATGCGACGGGAAAGGTCCTCTATGTCGGGAAGGCGAAGAACCTCCGGAACCGGGTCCGCCAGTATTTTCAGAAATCCCGCTCCCTCGGCCCCCGCATCGAGCAAATGCTTCTGAAGGCGACCGACCTCGAGGTGATCGTGACCGACTCCGAGGTTGAAGCGCTGATACTGGAAGCCAACCTGATCAAGAAGTTCAGGCCCCGGTACAACGTCAGCCTCAAGGACGACAAGAGTTACCCCTACATCGTCATCACCGGGGAGCCGTACCCGCGCGTCTTCATCACCCGGCAGGTCCGGCGTGACGGTTCCCGCTATTTTGGTCCGTACACGGACGTAAAAAATGTCCGTTCCGCGCTCAAGGCAATACGGGACATTTTCATGATACGGAGCTGCAACTTCCTTATCGACGGGGAATCGATCCGGAAAAAGAAGTTCAAGGTCTGCCTCGACTACCATATCAAGAAATGCGAGGGACCGTGCGAGGGACTCGTCCCGCAGGAGAAATACAACGCCATGATAGACCAGGTGGCCTCGCTCCTCCGGGGGAAGACCGGCTCGCTCATCCGTTCGCTCCGCTCCGATATGGAGCGGCATTCCGCCGACCGCCGCTACGAAGAGGCGGCCGTCATCCGGGACCGGATCAAGGGACTCGAGGCATACAGCGAAAAACAGAAAGCGGTCGATCTCGATGCTACGGACAGGGACATCATCGCCTTCTCCGCCGAGGGGGACGACGCCTGCGGCGTGATATTCAAGCTGCGCGACGGGAAAATGGTGGGACGCCAGCACTATTACCTGGGCAATGTCGAAGGGAGGCCGGAAGCGGAGATCCTCGAGACGCTTCTACAGCAGCACTATCTGGAAGCGAACGACATACCGAGGGAGGTGATCATACAGACCGCGCTGGACGACACGGAGGCAATCACGCGCTGGCTGGGGGAGAGGCGGGGGGAGGGTGTGTCGATCGTCGTCCCCGACTCAGGTGAAGAGGCGAAACTTGTGCGTCTGACGAAGAGCAACGCCAGGTTCCTTCTCGACGAACTGAAGATACAGAAGATGAAACGGGCGGACTATATTCCGCATCCCCTTGTGGCCCTCCAAAAGGATCTCCGCCTCGAGCGGCTCCCGCGCAAGATTGAATGTTTCGACAATTCCAACATACAGGGGAGCGACCCGGTTGCCTCCATGGTGGTGTTTGTCGACGGGAAGCCGCGCAAGAGCGAATACCGCAAGTTCAAGATCCAGTCCGTCGGCGGCCCTGATGATTTTGCAAGCATGCGCGAGATCATCGAGCGGCGCTACACGCGCGTCCTGGAAGAGCAGGGGGAGCTCCCCGATCTTATCGTCGTGGACGGGGGGAAGGGACAGCTCTCGAGCGCGGTAGAGGTGCTCCAGAAGCTGGGGATCGGCGGCCAGCAGGTGATCGGACTGGCCAAGCGCCTCGAGGAAGTGTTCCTCCCCGGGCGAAGTGAACCCGAGCTCATAGCGAAGACCTCTTCAGGGCTCCGGCTCCTCCAGCAGGTGCGCGACGAAGCCCACCGGTTTGCGATCACGTTTCACCGCGCCCTCCGTGCGAAGCGGACGCTGCAGACGGAACTGGACCTGATCGAAGGCGTGGGAAAAAAGCGGGCAAAAGAACTCCTGGAAGCGTTCGGCTCCGTCCAGGGTGTGAAATTCGCGACGACCGAGCAACTGGGGGAGGTGGTGGGCGAGAAGACCGCCTCGAAGATCAGGGAGTATTTTTCGTCCGGAGAGTAGCGTGTGTGCAGGCTTGATTGTTTGTCGTTTGAATTGTATGTTCTTATCAGAATGATTTAAAGTCCTCACGTAAAGCGCCGGCCCGCCATGATGAAGGATTTTACCGTCTACTATAATTTCAGGCTGCCGGATGGCTCAGAAGAGGGCTTCCACCTCCGCCTGGATCCGGACACTCTGGAACTCCGCGGGAATACACCCGCGGTGAGTCCCGAATGGACAAAGCTGGATTTTCATCAGTGTCCGAAT
>PMJR01000142.1 GCA_003158475.1 Ignavibacteriota bacterium
ATCAACTGTCGCCACGAGGGTCTTTGAAAGGCTCTTGCTGTTGGTCAGATTTGAGGCGTGCAGGAACAAACTATCAAGATGAATATCCACTTTCGGGCTTGAGTGGAAATTCCTGAAATGAACTTCCCCATTCTGCACATCGAACCTGTTGATCTTCACCGGGAAGAGTTTCTTTATCGTTTCGATGAAGTTGGTCCCTCCTCCATTTTGCGATTCCNNNNACTTTTTCTATGTTGAGATCCTTGATCACATACGCCCCGCGCCAGAGATCCATATCGACGTCATCAATGTATCCGGGATAGCCGGGGAGGTCGGCGAGAGTTTTATTGACATACGACTTGACGATGTAGGGAAGGGCGATGCGGAAGGCTACGAGCACAACCAGGACGATCGAGAGAATCCATTTTGTCCTGCCTCCAAAGACGTGTCGCAGGCGCGACTCAGGCTTCGCAGTTTTGAGTTTAGGCGTGGCTGCTTTTGTTTCCATTGAATCATCCATTTGTTACGGACCGAATTGTTTTCTTCTTCGGCGATTGGGATTTCACGTGTGTCCAATCCGCATTCTTCCGCGCAAGCAATGCTTGTTGCGCTCCGATCAGCTTGTTATTGGATGTTCTCAATTGCTCATCGACTCTGTTGAATTCTTCGGCTTGGGCTCGGGCTTCCTCCTTAGACCATCCGGTATTTGTTCCCGAATCCTTCCTACAAGCTCTTCATATTTACCGGCAATCGCTGCAAGCATGTCCCTCGTCATTCTTCAACAATGGTGCGTCGCCGTCCCACGCCGTTGCCTCCATTGTCCTTCAATTTGATTCCAGCTCATGGGATGGAATCCTTATTCTCGCAATTGTGTAGTCCGGATTTTCAAGTATGACCCTCAGGGCGGGGACTATACTCATATTGTCAGCAAGTATACCAATGATCGGAATGGAAGGGTATCGACCAAAAGGATGGAAGTGTAGTTAGTCTATACCCTTCCAGCACGACGTTTCTGCCCCACAAAGGGTTAACTCCTTTATCCCCCTTTTGCCCTATTACATTTGTGGCGTGCCCTCGGTAGCTTTTCCTACCGCGCGATGGAGGAAAAACGCGCAACGAGGTCCATTCTCCATCGCGAGTCTTATTTTAGTCCTTCAACACACAAGAAAGGATATTATCATGCTTTGGACAATCGTCGTTATACTGGTAGTCCTGTGGCTCCTGGGCCTCATAACCTCCTACACCATGGGCGGTTTCATCCACATTCTTCTGGTACTCGCTATTATCGTCATCCTGTACAACGTGATTAGCGGCCGAAAAGGGTCAGCCTGACAAGGAAGCGGGGATTCCTGGCTATCGAATCGCCGGACACAATTCACCGTCCATCAACCGACGGCGCCAAGTTTTGCACGACCTGATCGCGACCACGGAGTTCAGGTGAGCGAACAAACGCATCCATTGTTCCAAGAGGGCCGGAAGTGGTTGATCCTATAGGTTACGAAATCCATGTAGAGTAAAATCACGACGATAGATTGGGGATAATAAAATGCCTCCTTACAAACCGTATGCCTCCAAGGCCCAACAGAGGCTCTTTCACGCTAAAGCGGAACGTGGTGAGATCTCTCAAGGGGAGATAAAGGGGAAGGATAAGGCTACGAACTTCGGCCATCTCCCAGAACACGTAAAGGGGAAAAAGAAGGGCCGCCAACATGCCGGATGATCAAACCACTAAAGCAGATAGTGCCTTCAATGCTCGGGGTTCTCAAGCGGCAGTTGCTGCATAGAGTGCCCAACAGTGTGGGTTGAGACGGTATCTCTAACCGCCCATCACAGCACATTCACCGTCGGCGCCAGGCTTGTGTGACTAAAACTAAACCTATCTAGCGGCTTCAAAAAAAGAGCCGGCGCCGAGCTTTATTTTGCATTGAAGGGAGTCAGCATCCCTCTCCAATACACACAGGCAGCAACGGTCAGCTTCATTTAATGAGTCACTCATATCGTATCTCAGGGGGCAAAGAACACGCCCTAATACAGGTTAGGAATCCCATGGGTATGTTCCGACATTCCGGGCATCCGGCAGAAAACAAACGGCCCAGCAAAATGCCAGACCGGTTGGATACGCGTGAAGATTAGACCGCTACTCCAGTGTCAGGTGCCTCAGGTTCCGCCTTTTCCCCCGGTCCTTCGTTGACCAAAGCCCCAACAGCTTCTCCAGAACGGGTTATGTAAAGGGGGCAGTCCCCGGTCTCTCTGGAGGAGAGCCTCTTCCCGACCTCAACCTCCGGTTTCCGATCATCCGGGTGAATGTCGCTCTCTTCTGTGCGACCGTTGGGGATCCAATGGCATTTCCTTCACTATCCACCAGGTATTGGCCGTTGCGACGGATGACTTCGCAGAGTCAACATTCCCTGTTCCGGGCACTTACTTCAGCTGCAAACTCCCCCTCACGTTCGATTTTCGATAGAATTTGTGCGAGTGCAAGTGTTTCTGCCGGCACCTTTCGAGCTGCTTAATTTCTCCCTCCAAACGTTCACATTCAGCCTGGACCTGTCCGGGTTCTGAGTCGAATTCCCCGAACAACAATTGGAGCTGGACTGAGGCCGACTCTGGCATTCCACCGAACTGCCAAGTCACTTCTCTTGCATTGAGCGACACGAGTCTGTTCGCGGGCATTTCTCCGGACTGGTACGGAGGTGGTACCTTTCGTTCGACGAACAAAGGCACAAGCTGGACAGCGCTCAATTCCGGCTTATCGATTAAAATCATTTCTGCTCTTGATGTCTCTGGCACAAATATCTTTGCTAGAACTGATGCCGGCGTAATTCTCTCCAAGAATAATGGTACAAGCTAGACTGCGGTCGGCTTAACGACTGATTGCGTACATGCCATTGCCGTAAGTGGCACGAATCTCTTCGTCGGGACCAATGCCGGCGTTTGGCGGCGACCCTTGTGAGAATTGCTCAGTGTGAACCCTTCGTCAAACGGACTTCCCGCGAAGCTTATCCTTGCGCAGAACTACTCCAACCCCTTCAACCCGAGCACGACCATCAAGTACGAGTTGCCGATGGCATCGCACGTAAGCGTGGCGATGTATGACGTTCTTGGTCGTGGTGTGCGTGCTGGTGAACGACAGGAGGGACGCGGGAGTCTACGAGGTCAAGATCGACGGCGCGAATCTTGCGAGTGGAGTGTATTTCTACCACCTGCAGGCAGAGGACTTTGTCCAATCGAAAAGCTCGTTCTCATAAAGTAGTATCCCCTGCCTCGCTGAGATGCGAGAGAGCCCCGGCATCACCTGTCGGGGCTTTTCGTATTAAGTCTCATCTGGTTCATCTCACCTCGCGCCCGCTCCATTGTCACGGGAGGGGCCGGGAGGGTTTGAGGACGTGCGCCTTCCGTAGCGGGCTCGCTTCCGATTTCCAACGATTGATAGATTTTTCTGCTGGTTCGCCTCGATGACTGAACGCATGATGCCCATCCGTCCAACTTTATTTTCGGTTTCACATACTTCTTGTGAAGAGACGGTTGCTACTCAATGCGGCAGACTACATTGTCCGCAGTGCAGATAGGTCGACAGGCGGTGGGGCTGCTGTGGCCTCCGTGTCAGACCTGAGAGCGCAAGTTCTCGTTTATCTGATGTTTTGCACTCCCACCTCTTTCACGCCGCCACACTTTATCCCGGACGCACTTTTTCCCCCGTCTTTCTCCAGATCGCCCATGCAGAGTCGGCATCGCCGTGTTGCGAATTGAAGATCCCACCGAAAACCGACGGAGGGCCGCATGAAGAATGGTGCCACACTTATGATTTGTTTCATCCTGCTTCGGGGCAATCTTCCCGGACAACCAGGTATTGTCAGCCAGTTTGTCTCCCGGTCTCATACATACATGGGGACAACGCTCCCGTATCGCCTCTTTATCCCCGCAAACTACTCAAGCGCCAAACGCTATCCCATCGTTCTGTGCTTACATGGGGCCGGCGAGAGAGGGTCGGACAACCTCACACAGATCACGAACTACCGACTGGCCACTTCATGGGCAGATCCCGCGAACCAGCTGAATTACCCCTGTTTTGTCGTCGCGCCTCAGTGTCCGGCGAGTGGGGGCTGGAACACAAACCTCTCGCTCCCTATCCGTCCGGAACTTGCGGTGGCAAACAATATCCTCGATTCCCTAGCCCGGGAGTTTGCCATCGACACGAACCGGTTTTATGTCACCGGCCTCTCCATGGGAGGATACGGGACGTGGGAGCTCATTATTCGGTTCCCGGCACGCTTCGCTGCTGCAGTCCCCATGAGCGGCGGAGCAGACCAGTCATATGCCGTCAATTGTGTCGGTGTGCCGATCTGGGATTTTCACGGTGCGCTTGATCCGCTTGTTCCCGTCCAGTATTCGCGGTATATGATCAATGCTCTCCATGCTCTCGGTCGGTCGGTCGTATATACGCATTGCCACAACCTCGACTGCACGGGACTTCCCGATAGTACAATTGATATGTACGTGCAAAGCCATGCCGACCTGTTCTATACGGAGTACCAGAACGGCGGTCACGACATCTGGAACGAATCCTACGACTATCCCTACCTCTTCCCGTGGGTGTTCGATAAGTACAAAAAGCAGCCGGGTGCCATCACCCTTTCCAACCTGAAGTCTCACCGAGTGCTTAAGGGGAGCGAACCGGTTACCTGGAGCACAGCGACCCAAGGCGACAGCGCGGAGGTATGGTTTTCACCCGATGCAGGCACCACGTGGCAGGGCCTTGCGCGCAGCGCACCCAACACTGGGGCGTTTCCCTGGAACACCTCTCTCACGCCGGACTGTGCATTCGGAGTGATCCAGGTCTTCCTAAAAAACACCGGCTTCATCGTCGGGAGCGACCGCTCGTCGTTTCTCGTCATTGACAACCATGGGAATGGCCCGCCGTACGTTAGCCTTCTCAATGATGAGTTCACCACCGGGGAGGTCTTTGAACAGGACTCGCTCGATCTGAGCCTCCTTGCCGGGGACCCGGAAGGAGCTCCGCTCTCTGCGTCAGTCAACTATAGTGCTGACGGAGGAAGAACCTATGGCCAGTTCGACTCCTACACGGCCTACCCTGATACGCTCCCGCAGACGCGGCGGATCGGGATCACGCCCCTGCCAAACAGCTCTCAGGCGGTGATCGAGCTCATCATGAACGACAGATACTCCCTCTCACTAGCGAAGACTTTCCCCTTCGCAAAGATCACGCCACGGCTTGCTGGTTCCGCTGTCACACATACTGCCGGTGAGGGGGTGGCGACGGTGACGGTCCATGTCCTGAACCCCTCGGCAATCACCGGACACCTCTACCAGATCACCTTTGCGGATTCCTCCGCCGGCGGGAAACAGTACACCGTCCGGGATTTGGACCGTGGCGCCTACATCGTCCAACATGCGACACAGCTTGACGGGGTGACGGAGGGTCCCCTCTTCGATGGCACCCGTCTCGTTATCAAAGACTTGGCAGTGCCGTACGTCAATACCAACAGCACGCGCTGGGTAAAGGGCCATGCGACAATGCATGTGCAGGTCTATGTTCCCCAGAACCTGATCGGATCGACCACGCAGGGAGTTCCCGATCCATTTGACTTCCTGATCACTTTGTATAGCACGTTCGTCGATACCTCGAAGGCGGCCTTCGGGATAGACGCCACGCCAATGAAGTTCCTGGTGTGGAATCTGACCAAGAATGCGAAAGCCGATGTCGTCTACTTTGACGCCAACGGCAACAACACGATCGGATCATCCGATCTAGTCTATATCCTTGAGCCGGATTCTCTTGGAAACCTGAGGCCTTCATGGGCTTTGTCCTTTGTTGCCGAGGCGGGAGACACACTGCCCGTGCCCGGAGATGAGTTCCTTCTACGCACAGTTAAAGGCGTAGGTGCCGCCGATGTGTTCCAGTTCATTGCTACTGTTGCCTCAGCGACCCGGAGCCTCGCTCCCAGGACGTTCTCGCTTGAGCAGAATTTTCCGAACCCGTTCAACCCGAGCACAACAATCCGGTATAGCCTCGGCCATGCCGCACACGTGAAGCTCCTCGTATTCAGCATTCTGGGTCAGCAGGTCGCGACACTTGTCGACGGGGAACAGCAAGCCGGCCTTCACCAGGTGCGCTTCGATCCGCGCAATCTCGCCTCGGGAGTGTATTTTTACCGGTTAGAAGCAGGCTCGTTTGTGGAGACAAAGAAGTTATTGATTTTGCGTTGAATAATGCCCGGCCGGAGAGGGGAAGTGCATTTCCGGATAAAGAAAACCCACGAAGGAGAACATGCATGAAATCACCGCTGATTCTTCTACTTGTGTGCTGGAGCTCGATTGCTCTGGCGCTTGGTGATCCGAATAATGCTGGGGGGCCAGGCCAGCCTCAATCCCCGAAGAAGGGGCATACTCCCATGTCCCTGCTCTTGAGATCGTGCTCGGACCCTCCTCAGACCTCACTTTTTCGCACCACCAGTTCACCGCGATATAATCCATGGGTGGAACAGGTTACAGGCCTTCCGAGCGGAGCTGTGGTTGGGCCGATTCACGCCGTTGACTCCAACACCGTCTGGGTATCAGTGGGGGGAGAAACGCGACCAGCTGTGATCCGTACCACGAACGGTGGGACGACCTGGATCTGTGATACGATCAAGATTGCGCCGACTAATTACGCAATCAGTGGAGTTTTTGCACTTGATGCCAGCAGGTGCTGGCTGGTAATGTATGACGCCACCGGCCCGACAAGCGGCGGCCTGTACCGAACAACCGACAGCGGTGTGACATGGACGCAGGATATCACTGCATTCAAGACCACTGGTGGTTTTCCTGATCATATCCATTTCTTTGACGCCAGCAACGGTGTAACCGTCGGTGATCCCAATAATGATGGTTATTTCGAGATCTATACCACATCAAACGGCGGTGCTAGCTGGTCGCGTGTTCCTCAGGCTAACATTCCTCCTCCTCTCACTCAGGAATATGGAAGCTATTGGATCATCCCCGGTGCTGCCGAGAATTCTTTATGGTTCCCCACCTACAATGATGCGGGATCGACCGGGAGATACTACAAGACAACAGACAGAGGTCTGACATGGTCAGTGCATGTCTATCCGGGAGCCCCGGCCGACTTCGTTCTCAAACTTGCATTCCAGGATAAGAATGTCGGGCTGGGTAACGGTGGCTATGGAGAGGTGTCTCGGACGACAGATGGCGGGTCGAATTGGAGCCGCATCCCCATTCCGTCGACTTTCCAATTCTTCGATCGCAATTTCGAGTACGTTCCCGGCACTTCAGGCATGTACGTTGGGGGGGCTGTCTACTGGGGGTATCCGAGCCTTCAAGATGGTTCAATACTCGGCACGGCGTACACCACAGATGGTGGTGCCAGCTGGACGGAGGCCTGTGCCCTGAGCTGTCCCAATTTCTTCATGGATTTCGCATCTGTGTCCGCCGGGTGGCGCACTGATTATTCCGGGCCGAACGTCTACAAATGGTCGATGGCCAAGGGACAAGTCATCGGCACCTCCATAGACACACTGAGCTTCGTCACGGTTGCCTCGGGCAAGACGAGCGATACCGTAGCCATCGATGCTGTCAATTTCGGTTCCGATTCGCTCACTGTGTCCAGCATCGTTGCACCCGGGAACCAGTACATCGTTGTGTCGCAACCCAATCTCCCGGCACTGCTCCCCTACCTCGGATCTGTGAGAATAAAGCTTTGCTTCGCGCCGAACAAAAATGGTGTCTTGCAGGACTCTCTCGTTTTCGTGAGCAATG